>JBJMIQ010000193.1:0-17957 GCA_045806805.1 Nocardioides sp.
GCCGCGTCCTCGCTGCTGCTGTGGCTCGAACCGTCGCGCAACTGGTTCGACGGTGTCCGGCCACCGTCGGCACCGGCAGGCACCCCGGTCGACCGTCAGAGGACCTCACCGACAGCTTCGCGGCCCCCCTCGACGCCGCGCGAACAGGCGCCCCCCACCAGTCCTGGCCCGCACCCCGGCTTCGGCACAGCGGGTGCTGTCCCGGTGCCGGTCGGGACCAGGCCCCCCGAACGCCGCCCGGCCGCGGTGATGTGGGCGTGCGTCCTGACCTGGGTGCTCTCGGGGATGGCCGCGCTGATGATGGGCCTGAGCGCCCTGGTGATCGCGCTCGAGCCCCAGCTCGTGTTCGACGAGCTGCGCCGGCAGAACCCCGATCTGAGCACCCAGGACGTGACCGAGCGCGCGGTCCAGGTCGCCACCTACGTGACGGCCGGGATCACCATCGTCTGGTCACTGGTCGCGACGGTGTTGGCCGTGCTCGTCGTCCGCCGCGTGGTCTGGGCCCGGATCGCTCTGCTCGCCTCCGCGGCCGGCGCCGGCGGAGCCTGCCTGGTCGCGTCCCTGGGATCGGTGCTCATGGTCGTGCCGGCGTTCGGTTGTGCAGTGGCGTTTGCGTTGCTGCTCCGACCGGAGGTGCGCGCGTGGTTCGCTGCCACCCCACCTTCTGGGCATGATCCAATGCACCCATGAGCGACTCCAACAGCGGCGACACCGGCGGTTCCCCCTACGGCGAGACTCCGCCTCGTCAGAACCCGTACGGACAGCCGCCCTCTGAGCCTCCCGCCAGCCCCTATGGTGAGCCGCCGGCTCAGCAGAACCCCTACGGTCAGCCGGCGCAGCAGAACCCCTACGGTCAGCCGGCCCAGCAGAACCCCTACTCGCAGCCGACCCAGCCGCCCGCCTACGGCCAGCAGCCGGCGTACGGCCCTGGGTATGCAGGTCCCGGCACCGACAAGCGACCGGGTTCGGTGACCGGGGCCGCGGTGATCACTCTGATCTTCTCGGGTCTGTCCCTGCTGCTCTACGCCTTCGTCCTGATCGCGCTGATCGTGGCCAAGGACGAGGTGCTCGACGCGATCACGCAGTCGCCCGACTTCGAGGACTTCGGCATCTCGCCCGACTCCGCGTTCGGCGCCATCGTTGCCTTCGTCGCGGTGTTCCTCGTGTGGTGCGTGATCGCCTGCGTCCTGGCGGTGCTGGTCCTTCGCAGGTCGAATGCGGCCCGGATCGCGCTGGTCGTGTCGTCCGCGATGACGGCCGTGTTCAGCCTCCTCGGCATCGGCAGCCTCGTCTCCGCGATCACCCTGCTCGCCGGCATCGCCGTGATCGTGCTGTTGTTCGTCGGTGGGGCCAACGACTGGTTCAAGGGCAGGAACCGAACAGCCGTCCCGGGGATGACGCAGTACTGACCGAGTGCGTGCGGTTTCATCACGGTCTGCAGGTCAACCCGCACTTCCCGTGGCGAGCTCGGCCAGGGAAGTGCCGTTTCGGCTGCATCCCTTGATGAAACCCGGGTCAGGCCCGCAGTCGCGCGTCGGCCAACCGGCGCAGACCATCCTCGATCACGGACGCGCCCTTGCAGAACGCCCACCGCACGAGGTGACGGCCGGCGTCGGTGTCGTGGAAACCCTGGGTCGGGATGGCCACGACCCCGGCCCGCTCCGGAAGGGCGAGGCAGAAGGACAGCCCGTCCTCCCAGCCGAGGTCGCTCACGTCGGTGAGCGCGAAGTAGGTGCCCTCGGGGACGCGGACATCGAGCCCCACGTCGATCAGGCCCGAGCAGAGCAGGTCGCGACGCTTCTGCAGGTCTGCGGCAAGTTCGACCGGGAAGTCGGGCTCGTCGTCGAGCGCATGAGCAATCGCCGGCTGGAGTGGCGCGCCTGAGGTGAACGTCAGCCACTGCTTCGCCGCAAGCACCGGCTCCACCAGCTCGGCCGGTCCGGTGGCCCAACCGACCTTCCAGCCGGTGAACGAGTAGGACTTGCCGGCGCTGGAGAGCGTCAGGGTGCGCTCGAACATGCCGGGCAGGGTGGCCAGCGGGACGTGCTCGTGGGAGTCGAAGACCAGGTGCTCGTAGACCTCGTCGGTGATCACCACCAGGTCGTGCTCGATCGCGAGGTCGGCAATGGCCTGGAGCTCCTCACGTGTGAGCACCGTGCCGGACGGGTTGTGGGGACTGTTGAGCAGCACGAAACGGGTCCGCGGCCCGACGGTGGCCCGGAGCGCGTCCACGTCGAGCCGGAAGTCCGGCCAGCGCAGGGTGACAGGACGGCGTACGCCTCCCGCCATCTGGATCATCGCGACGTAGGAGTCGTAGTAGGGCTCCAGCACGATGACCTCGTCGCCCTCGTCGACCAGCCCGAGCAGCGCCGCCGCGACCCCCTCGGTGCAGCCGGTCGTGACGCAGATCTGGCTGTCGGGGTCGAGGTCGAGGCCGTAGTGCCGCGCCTGGTGCCGGGCGATCGCCTCCCGGAGAGCGGGTACGCCGATGCCCGGGGCGTACTGGTTCTGCCCACCCTGCAGCGCCTCGACCGCGCGGGAGATCACCGCCGGGGGCCCGTCCACGTCCGGGAAGCCCTGGCCCAGGTTGACGGAGCCGGTGCGCACGGCGAGTGCCGACATCTCGGAGAAGATCGTCGGCGGGATCCCTTGCAGGCGACGAGCGAGCATGGGTCGAGGCTAACCGCCCGCCCGACGGCCGGTGCGACATGATGGGCGCCGTGAGCGACGTGCACCCCCCCGATCCCGACCTGGCCCGCGACATCGACGGCTGCTGCCGACTGACGGGGGAGTTCACGCTGCGCTCCGGCCAGGTCGCGAACGAGTACTTCGACAAGTACCTCTTCGAGGCCGACCCCACACTGCTGGCGCGGGTCGCCCGGTCGATGGTCCAGCTTCTCCCCGACGACACCGAGCTGGTCGGTGGCCTCGAGCTGGGGGGCGTGCCGATCGCGACCATGGTGAGCAGCCTGACCGGGACCCCGGCGGTGTTCGTGCGCAAGAAGGCCAAGGAGTACGGCACCTGCAAGCTGGCCGAGGGGCCGGACGTTGCCGGTCGGCGGGTCACGCTGATCGAGGACGTCATCACGACCGGCGGAGCGGTGCGCGACGCGACCAAGGCGCTACGGGACGCGGGCGCCGTCGTCGAGGTCGTGGTGTGCGCGATCGACCGCAGCCCAGAAGGCGACAACCCGCTCGCCGACGTCGGACTCGATGTACGCCCCGTGCTCTCCAAGGCGGACCTGGACGCGGCCGGGTAGGTGCTTGTCGGTTTCCCCGGCTCACCGGGGAAACCGACACTTTT
Source organism: Nocardioides sp. (assembly GCA_045806805.1). Lineage (GTDB taxonomy): Bacteria > Actinomycetota > Actinomycetes > Propionibacteriales > Nocardioidaceae > Nocardioides. The sequence continues at coordinate 3,305 of JBJMIQ010000193.1, forward strand.
CAGCCGTTGCGATGCCTTGGAAGTGCATGGATCGGCTGAGGAGTGTGACTGGGTGCGACCCCTGGGTCCGGACGAACCTTGCGGAGGAGTTGCATCACCCGCCGAGCCGCCATTCGCGGGTCGCTGAGCCGTCAGCCCTCCTGAGGCCCGCTCTCGAGCCCGGAGATGTTGCGATCCGGCACGCCGTCGGCGTCGTTGTCGTCGGCCACGGGACTCGAGGTACGCCGGTGCCGCCACCACTCGTAGGCCACCGGGATCACCGAGAACGCCAGGATCGCCAGGATCACCAGATCGATGTTCTCGCCGAGCGCGGGGACCGTCCGTCCGAGGAAGTAGCCCAGCAGGGTGATGCTGAAGACCCAGAGGACGGCGCCCACCAGGCTCCAGACGAGGAACCGCCTCCGACCCATGCGCCCGACGCCGGCGACGACGGTGATGTAGGTCCGAACGAAGGGGACGAACCGCCCGATCACCAGGGCCTTGTTGCCGTGCTGGTCGAAGAACGCTTCGGTCTGGTCGAAGTACTTGCGCTTGAGGATGCGCCCGTCGCGCTCGTAGAGGGGTGGGCCGATGGCGCGCCCGATCTCGTAGCCGACGAGGTTGCCGAGGAAGGCGGCGACGGTGAACGACGCGAGGGCGAGCAGCAGCTCGAGCCAGTCCGGGCCGGGGAAGATGTCGATGTCGCCGCGGGAGATGAACAGGCCCATCGCGAAGAGGAGGGTGTCGCCCGGCAGGAACGGGAAGAACAGGCCGCACTCGATGAACAGGATCACCAGGCTCACCCAGAAGAAGGCGTCCCCGAAACGGTCCAGCCACCAGGCAGGATCCATCCAGTCCATGCCGAGGAGCATCGGCGAGATCTCGGCGAACAAGCCCACGGCGAAAACCCTAACCGGAAGGCCCAACGGGATCGGGTACCTCTAGGGTCCGCTCATGGAGCGGAGAGCGCCCTATGACCCCATGCCGCACGGGCCGCCCGAGGTCGGCGTCGGTCCGTGGCCGGGGCCGTGGCCCGAGGGCGAGCAGTACGACCCTCGGCTGCTGGCCGAGGGAGACCGCCGCAACGTGGTCGACCGTTACCGGTACTGGACCCTGGAGGCGATCCGGGCCGACCTCGACATCCGTCGCCACGACTTCCACGTGGCCATCGAGAACTGGCAGCACGACTTCAACATCGGCACCATCGTTCGTTCGGCCAACGCGTTCCTTGCTGCCGAGGTGCACATCGTGGGCAACCGGCGCTGGAACCGCCGAGGCGCGATGGTGACCGACCGCTACCAGCACCTCCGGCACCACGAGACCGCCGCCGACCTGGCGGCGTACCTCCACGGCGCCGGGGTCCAGCTGCTGGGCATCGACAACCTGCCGGGGTCGGATCACCTGGAGACGATGGAGCTGCCGCGACGGGTGTGCTTCCTGTTCGGGCAGGAGGGGCCCGGGCTCTCGGCGGCTGCGCGCGAGGTCTGCGATGCGACCTTCTCGATCGCGCAGTTCGGCTCGACCCGGTCGATCAATGCGAGCGCGGCCGCAGCCATCGCCATGCATGCCTGGATCCGGAGGTACGCCGACCTCTCCGGCGACGACGCCTGGCGCGGCTGACCCGCCCGAAGCTTCGGGCGGGTCAGCGTCGGGTCAGTTGCTCCTGTGGGAGTAGCAGATCACGACATGGTCCCCCAGGCGCCACAGGACCTTGGGGCGGTACTGCCACCAGAAGGTGCTCGTGCTGGTCCGAGAGGGGCACCGGCGAATGGCGGCACGGCGGAACTGCCGGTCGGTCGGATAGGCCTTCTGGTGGATGGTGAACGTCCCGGTTGCCCGCCATGCATGCGGAGTACTGCAAATCGTCCTGACGAAGGTGCGCGCCTTCAGGCAGGCCGCGATACGAGCTGGGTGCGGCTGGGCACCCAACGCCGGGACGTTGTCAGTGGGCAGGTTTGCCAGCCTCGATCCGGCCAGCAGGACGAGGTCGCACCGGATCCACCGTGCTCCGCGGTCACGCTGGGCCTTGGTCGGCATGAACCAGGCCACGGAGTACGCCGTCATCGCCCGGCTGCTGTAGGTGCGACCCAGCGCATCCGCCCATGCGGGGTTGCACAGCCGGGTGGCAATGGTTGTGAGTTTCTGGATGGGGGCGCCCCAGGTCACTCCCTTGGGGAGCCTCACGACGTCGATGACGCGCGAACTGTGCGGCTGGGAGCAGTCGATCGGTGCCTCGTTGTCGGACTTGCCCATGTACTCGTCCCAGGTCATTGCCCGGCACTCACCGACGCGCGGCTGCTGGAACGTCGGCCCTGCCTGAGCCGGCCCCGCCGTGGCGATGACCGCTGCCAGCGGCATCAGGAGCGTGATGACGACGGCCAGCCACGGGCCGCGTAGGGAGATCGATGTGGATGCCTTCGCCATGGCAGCCTCTTTCTGGAGTTGGTTGCCACACTCTAGACAGCAAGACACCTATCCGGACACTGACACCGATTCGCGCTGACCCGCCCGAAACTTTCGGGCGGGTCAGTGCGAGGAGGTCAGTTCGTGGTCTTCGTGAAGCAGACCATGGTCCTGTTGCCGAGCTTCCACTCCGGCCGGCTGGGGCCGTTCCAGAAGTAGCGGTTGCTGTGGACTCGGGAGCGGCAACGATCTCCGGCTGCCTGGAACTGCCTCGCGCTGGGGTAGCTGGTCCCGCGCATCCGGACCGTTCCGGTGGCGCGCCAGGCGTGGCCTCGCGAGCAGGCGGTCATGTATTTCCTCAGGGTCAGGCACAGCGCAACGGAGTCGGGCAGCGGTGGCTGGTTGAGGACCGGGGCCACGTCATCCGGGAGCTGCAGCGCCCTGGAGCCGCCGTAGAGGAGCAGGTCGCAGCGGAACCACCGCGCTCCGTGATCGCGCTGGGCCTTCGTCGGGATGTACCACGCCCATGAGTACGCCGACATCTCACGGGCCGCCTCGGAGCGCCCGAGGAACTCGTCCCATGCGGGCCGGCACCTGTTGAACATCGTGATCTGGAGCTTCTCCATCGGAGCCGACCACGCCATCCCCTTGGGCAGCCGGGGGACCGCGAAGACCAGCAACGTGTGCGGGTCGGCGCAGTCCGTGGGGGCAGTCGTGTTGGACCTGGTGTACATCTCGGACAGGGGGAGGTTGCGGCACTCGCCGACCGTCGGCTGCTGGAAGCCCGGTCCGTCGACGTCCCCGGCCGAGGCCGGGGGCGCGAAGGCCAGGGGAGCCAGAGCCAGGGTGGTGGTGGCGAGCACGGTCGCCACGGCGGCCCCGAGGACGCGCCGGGGCAGGGACGAAACAGACATCGAAGTCCTTTCAGGTGAACAAAATCGCCCGAAGGTACCAAGCCCGGAGCCACCCGGTGGGGGAATCGCGGATTCGCCCACACTGAGGCCGGTCACGACACTTCACGGGGTTCCGAGTAGTCGGAGTGTTCTCGGTCGACGGTGAGGTCTCTGCCCTGTCGGGTCAACGCCCCGGCGCCCGTCTCGCCGCGCGCGGCAGCGACTAGGGTGAGGAGGAGCCAAGACCCGTGTCCCGAGGAGACGTTCGCATGCCCATTGCCACTCCCGAGGTCTACGCAGCGATGCTCGACGCGGCGAAGGAGAAGGCCTTCGCGTTCCCGGCCATCAACGTGTCCTCGTCCCAGACGCTCAACGCCGCCCTGAAGGGGTTCGCAGATGCCGGATCCGACGGCATCATCCAGGTCTCGACCGGGGGAGCGGAGTACCTCTCCGGCCCCTCGGTGAAGAACATGGTGACCGGGTCGGTCGCGTTCGCCAGCTACGCCGCCGAGGTGGCCAAGAACTACCCCGTCAACATCGCGTTGCACACCGACCACTGCCCGAAGGACAAGCTCGACGGCTTCGTCCGCCCGCTCGTGGAGATCTCCGCCGAACGGGTCTCCCGCGGGGAGGAGCCGCTCTTCCAGTCGCACATGTGGGACGGCTCGGCAGTGCCGCTGGACGAGAACCTCAAGATCGCGGAGGACCTGCTGGCCAGGTGCGCGGCCGCGAGAATCATCCTCGAGGTCGAGATCGGTGTCGTCGGCGGCGAGGAGGACGGCGTCGCCAACGAGATCAACGACCAGCTCTACACGACACCCGAGGACGCGCTGGCGACTGTTGAGGCGCTCGGCACCGGCGAGAACGGCCGTTACATGGCCGCGCTGACCTTCGGCAACGTGCACGGTGTCTACAAACCGGGCAACGTCAAGCTTCGTCCCGAGATCCTCAAGTCCGCCCAGGAGGCGGTTGTCGAGAAGCTGGGCCTCGAGTCCGGGGCTAGGCCGTTCGACCTGGTCTTCCACGGCGGGTCGGGCTCGACGGCGGAGGAGATCAGTGCCGCGGTGGACTACGGCGTGGTGAAGATGAACGTCGACACCGACACCCAGTACGCCTTCACCCGTCCGGTCGCCGGTCACATGTTCAGCAACTACGACGGCGTGCTGAAGGTCGACGGCGAAGTCGGCAACAAGAAGGTCTACGACCCCCGGTCCTGGGGCAAGGCCGCCGAGGCCGGCATGGCCGAGCGGGTCGTTGAGGCCTGCGAGAACCTCCGCTCCAGCGGCACCACGCTCGGCGCCTGATGAGCTACCGCGATCTCATGGCCGGGCCTCCGGCCACCCATCTGCCCGAGGACCCCGCCGCCGAGGACCTGGAGTCGGGAGTCGCCCCGGCCGACGCCGTACGCCGTCACCCGGCCTCCCCGTTCGCGTGGGCCGCTCTCGCCGAGCAGGCGCGTGACGGTGGGGCGGATGACGTGACGGTCTACGCGTACTCCCGGGTCGGCTACCACCGCAGCCTCGACCTGCTGCGCCGCAACGGATGGAAGGGCCAGGGTCCGGTGCCGTGGGAGCACGAGCCGAACCGGGGCTTCCTGCGCTGCCTGGCTGTTCTCGCGGCCTCGGCACGTGCCATCGGCGAGGCCGACGAGTGGGAACGGTGCTCGACGTTCCTGCGGGACTCCAGCCCGACCGCCTACGACGCGCTCCTGGGTTGAGGCCCCGGCTGGACCTGAACTCGTGCGCTCAGCGGTGAGCGGGGACTGGTTCGGGTCGGGCGGATCGGTCCCAGCTCACCGCTCGTCCTGTGAGCCGCCATCGGGCGCGGTCAACAGGGAGCGGACCCTCTCCTGACCCAGGGCGACGATCAGGGTAGGCAGGCGGGGGCCGCGGTCCTTGCCGACGAGCAGGTTGTAGAGGAGCCGGAAGAACTCCTTCTGGTCGGCCTTGACCTCGTCGGTCGGGTCGGCGTCGAGGGCCAGGCCGCGCGCGAGCTTGGGAACGCCGTAGACCAGCGTGGTCACGGGTTGTACGTCGAGGTCGCCCGCAGGCAGCTCCTCGAGGAGCAGGCGAAGCCAGGTGGCCTCTCGCTCGGAGACGGTGGCCAGCCGGTCGGCGTCGGGTGTCTCGCGCACGATCGTGCGCTCGTCGTCAGGGACGAACTCGGAGGTCCAATGGATGGCCCGGGACAGGCGGGGCTCGAGGTCGTCGACCGAGGAGTGCTCGTGCCCGACGCGCCCGATCACCCGGCTGATCAGCTCGGCTGACCCGGCCGTCACGTCGGCGACCGATGCGAGGGTGCGGAACGGCACCACCACGCGCGGGGTCCGCAAGGTGCCGGCGGTGGCGGTCGCGGCGGCGCGTTCGAAGGCGAGCACGGCGACGTCCCGCTTGGTCGCGGCCTTGCGCCCCAGGGCGTCCCACTCGTCGTAGAGCCGGACCACCTCGGGGCCGAAGTCGATGTTGAAGGTCTGCCGTGGCTGCCGGCGGACGTAGAGCCAGCGCAGGATCGGGGCCTCGAGGATCCGCAGCGCGTCGGCGGCGGTCGGCGCGCCACCGGTCGAGGACGACATCTTCTGCATGCCCGCGAAGCCCACGAAGCCGTAGCCGAACCAGGCCGGGCGCGGCATCCCGAAGACGCTCTCCACGAGCTCGTGGCCGACGGTGAACGACGATCCCGGCGTCGCGTGGTCCATCCCCGCGGGCTCGAAGTCGACGTGCTCGAACGCCCACCGCATCGGCCAGTCGACCTTCCACACCAGCTTGCCATCGGTGTCGGAGTCGACGTCGAAGCGCCCGTGGTAGCCGCAAACCCGACAGGTGTAGGAGATGACGGGGTCGGTGAAGTCGGTGAGGTCGAGGGTGTCGCGCCCGCAGTTGGAGCAGTAGGGCTTGAACGGGAAGCGCGCGAGCTCGTCGGAGGGGCCGACCGGCGGCTCCTCCTCGGCGTCAGACTCGACGGACTCCGACGCCTTCCTCGTCCGGTGGCGGGCAAGAATCGACTCGATCTCGTCCCTGCGCTCGATCGCGGTCCGCACCGCCGTCCGGTAGACCCCGGCCCGGTACCGCTCGGTCTGGGAGACCTCCTCCATCTCGACCCCGAGGTCGACCAGTGCCTCGCGCAGGGGCGCCTTGAAGTGCTCGGCCCATGAGTCGTGGCACCCCCACGGGTCCGGTACCCCGGACAGGGGCCGACCGATGTGCTCCGACCAGGCGGGGTCGACGCCGGCCGGCACCCGGCGGAAGCGGTCGAAGTCGTCCCACACGTGCAGGTGGCGCACCCGCGCCCCTCGGCGGTGCAGCTCGTCGGCGACGAAGTGGACGGTGAGGAACTCACGCAGGTTGCCCAGGTGCACCGGTCCGGACGGGCTGGCACCCGAGGAGACGGTGACCGGGTTGCCCTCACCGGCGTGGCGAACGGCGTCGTCGGCGGCGCGGGTGACCCAGTCCGTGGGCTCGCCCTGTCCGCGTCGTGCCATCGTCTCGCTCCCGCGTCGTTTCGTGTTGACGCAGCCGTACGCTACCGGTGGGTCAAGCCCGACGAGGCGGCGGGAAGGGGGTCCGAACGGCCCGGCAGCGGGGGCATGGAAAGGGCGCCAGACCCACTCAGGATCCGACGCCCTGCCCGCGTCCGCCGCCCGACTCCATCCCCCGATGTGGGTCAAGCGGCCACGGAAACGTCGTGAGAGGACTCAAACGCACGCGACGCTGCCCAAATGATGGCCCTGACCCCTCCGTGCCACATGGCTCGCGGATGCCGCTGACACTAAAATGCCACGCGATGGCTCGTCGCGACCCGGTCTCCACGCTCTCGGCCCTCGGGTTGGCGCGCGAGGAGGAACGCCTCTACCAGCGCCTCCTGCCATTGTCCGGCAACGAGGTCGGGGCGGTGGCCGGAGGCTTGCGGATCGCACCCGACGAGCTGCCCCACGAGTTGGAGGGACTGCTCCGCCCGGGGAGCTTCGGGGCTCGTCCCTGCCGCTCCTCGCACCCTTTCGAGACGGCGCCTGCGCGCCTCCTCAGCACACCGCCTCAACCGTTGGTCGGGACCACCATCGAGTACGCCTTGGGCTCGACGTGCCACGTCCGGTTTCGCTCGGGTCCGTAGACCTCGCCGTCTGCGGCGCAGTAGAACTGGTCGCCGCTGATCGACACCCGCTCGCCCCGCAGGTAGATCACGTCGTCGCGCTCATGGTGACGGCCGCGGGTCAGATGGGCGGCGTATGCGAGGCGCGCCCACGGCCCGATCGCACGCGAGATCATCACGTCGACCTTCCCGTCCTCGGGGTTCGCCTCGGGCGCCAGCTCGGCACCGCCACCGACGGTGGGACCGTTGCCGATCGCCACCATGAGGACTGGATGGTCGAAATCGACGACCACCTCGCCGTCGACCTCCACGCGGAGCCGGAGATAGGGCGGCTTGAAGGCTGCCAGGAGCGCGCCGATGGGGTAGCCGGCGCGGCCCAGGTTCAGCCGGCCGTAGCCGATCTTGCCCAGGCGTTCCTTCCAGCGGGCGCCTCGGCGGCTGGCCTGCGCCCCGGCGCCCACATGCACGTTGTTGACGACCACACCGCCGAGCTCGTCGACGATCAGATCGACGGGGCGGATCTCGCCGTCGACCAGGACCTGGGCGGCCGCCTCGGCTTCGAGGGGGATTCCCATTGCGCGGGCGAAGTCGTTGCCGGTCCCGAGGGGCAGCAGACCGAGCACGGCCTTGGCGAGGTCGTGCCGACGGTGGAGCGCGGCGACCACGGCGTGCAGGCTGCCGTCACCGCCCGCCACGACGATCACACGCGAGCCGGCCCGGTGGAGGACGCCGTCGAGCTCGCCGGGGTTGGAGGTCGCGGTGACCTCGATCGACACCCGATCGAAAAGGGTGGCCAGCGCCCGATCGAGGGTCTCCTCGTCAGCCGTGCCGGCGTCCGTGTTGGTGATCACCAGCAACGACTCCACGCGAGGGACCCTAGCCCAACGAGTCGAGCCGGCTGCAGCGTCTAGGGTGATGCGTGGTCCACCGAATTTCGCCGAAGGAGTGCGGATGCCCGCGATCGTGATCCTCGGAGCCCAGTGGGGTGACGAGGGCAAGGGCAAGGCCACCGACCTGCTGGCCACCCAGCGCGAGTCGGGACCCGACTCCATCGACTTCGTGGTCCGCACCAGCGGCGGCCACAACGCGGGCCACACGATCGTGATCGACGGCGAGAAGTTCGCGACCCACCTGCTGCCCAGCGGGATCCTGAACCCCGGGTGCACCAGCGTCATCGGCAACGGGGTGGTGGTCTCGCCGGAGGCACTGTTCCGGGAGCTCGATGCCCTGGAGGCACGAGGGGTCGACGTGAGCCGGTTGGTGGTCAGTGCCAACGCGCACGTGATCGCGTCCTACCACTCCACCATCGACAAGGTCACCGAGCGCTTCCTCGGCAAGAACCGGATCGGCACGACCGGCCGCGGCATCGGGCCGACGTACGCCGACAAGATCAACCGCGTCGGCATCCGCATCGCCGACCTCTTCGACACCTCGATCCTGACCCAGAAGGTCGAGGGTTCCCTCGAGATGAAGAACCAGCTGCTGGCCAAGGCCTACAACCGGCGTGCGGTCGAGGTCGACGCGGTGGTCGAGGAGCTGCTGTCGTACGCCGACCGCTTGCGGCCGATGGTCGCCGACACGGCGCTGTTGCTCAACCGGGCGCTCGACGAGGGCAAGACGGTGCTGTTCGAGGGCGCTCAGGCGACGATGCTCGACGTGGACCACGGCACCTACCCGTTCGTGACCAGCAGCAATGCGGTCGCGGGCGGGGTGTGCACCGGCGCCGGAATCGGCCCGACCCGGATCGACCGGGTGATCGGCGTGATCAAGGCCTATACCACCCGCGTGGGATCGGGCCCGTTCCCCACCGAACTGTTCGACGAGGACGGGGAGAAGCTCTGGAAGGTCGGCGGCGAGGTGGGGGTCTCCACCGGCCGGGACCGCCGCTGCGGCTGGTACGACGCCGTCATCGCCCGCTACGCCTCCCGGGTCAACGGTCTGACCGACCTGTTCCTGACCAAGCTCGACGTGCTGTCCAGCTGGGAACGGGTGCCGGTGTGCGTCGCCTACGACATCAACGGGGTTCGCCACGAAGAGATGCCGATGACGCAGTCGGAGTTCCACCACGCGAAACCCGTCTACGAGTTCCTCGACGGCTGGTGGGAGGACATCTCGGGCTGCCGCACCTTCGCGGACCTGCCGAAGAACGCCCAGGCCTACGTCGAGGCGCTCGAGGAGATGTCGGGCACCCGGATCTGGGGTGTCGGCGTCGGACCTGGTCGCGAACAGACTCTGGTCGTGCACGACTCCTGATCGGCGCGGGTCGAGATGGTCGCTTCAACGACCGCGTCAGCGCACGACCGGGGACTCACACCGGCTCGCCCGGCGAGACCAGCCGTTGGTCGAAGGCGTAGACGATGGCGGCGGCACGGTCCCGCAGGTCGAGCTTGGTGAAGATCCGGCCGATGTGGCTCTTGACGGTCACCTCCGAGATGGTCAGCTCCGCGGCGATCTCGCCGTTGCTCAGCCCTCGACCGACCAGGCGGAGCACGTCGAGCTCGCGCGCGGTCAGCGCCTCTGGTGCCGCGGCCGGGACGGTCGATCTCCCGGTGCGGTAGGCGTTGAGCACGCGACCGGTGACGGCGGGGTCGAGCAGCGCGTGACCGGAGGCGACCGTCCGCACCGCCCGGATGAGCTCCTCGGCGGGTGAGTCCTTGAGCAGGAATCCGGCCGCGCCGGCGCGCAGCGCGCCCGAGAGCAGCTCGTCGTCGTCGAAGGTGGTGAGCACCAGCACAGGCGGTGGGGCCGGATTGCAGCGCAGTCGCCGGGTGGCCTCGATGCCGTCGACGTCGCGCATCCGCAGGTCCATCACCACGACGTCGGGACGGTGCCGCTCCACGGCCGCGGCGACCTCCGAGCCGTCGGCGCACTCGTCCATGACGACAAAACCGTCCTTGCGGCGCAGGATCCGTCGCAGCCCGGAGCGCACCAGCTCCTGGTCGTCGACGAGCAGTACGCCGACCGCGTCAGGCTCGGGGTGGTTCATGCCGGGCCAGGTGAGGGCTGGGGCCTCTTCAGACCCAGGGGGCACCCGGACTCGTGCGTGGACGCCTCACGGTCACCGAGCCTCACTTCCACGACCCAGCGGCCGTCATGCGGCCCTGCGTGGAACGATCCGCCGAGGAGCTCGGCGCGCTCGCGCATCCCCTTGAGTCCGTTGCCCCCGGGCTGGCGCACGCTCTCGGCGGCCAGATCGTTGCTGACGAGGAGGTGCAGCTCATCGTGACCGCACTCGAGCATCACCTCGGCGCCGGACCGCGGCTCGTGCTTCGCCACGTTGGCCAGCGACTCCTGAACGATCCGGTAGAGGCCTAGACAGGCATTGGGCGGCACTGCCCCGGTGTCACCCCGGATCTCGATGTTCACCCTGAGGCCCGCCTGCCGGAAGTCGTCGACGAGAGCCGGCAGGTCTTGCAGGTCAGGAGCCGCGGTCGCGACGCCCGGCTCCTGTCCCAACAGCCCGACGGTGGTGCGGATGTCGGCCATCGCCTCGCGACCCAGGTGCTCGGCGTCGCGCAGGGCGTCGACCGCCTCGTCGATGCCGGTCTCGCGATCCTCCTCGAGGCTGCGTCTGGCCGCGGTCAGGTGCAGCATGGTCACGCTCAGCGAATGGGCGACGACGTCGTGCACCTCGCGAGCGATCCGCTGCCGCTCCTGAAGCACCGCGGCGGCCTCGTGGTCCCGGTGCGCGCGCTCCTGTTCATCGAGTCGCACCTGCTGGTAGCGCATGATCACGCCGATGTCGCCGCCGACGATCAGTCCGGCCAGCCAGAACGCCGAGCCCTGGACCAGGTCTGCCAGGGCGAGGAGCCCCAGGGCGACGACAGCCAGTGTGGTCGCCATCAGGCTGCGGAGCAGGGTCTCGCTCGCGCCGATGTGGCCGACCAGCAGCACCCACACGAGCATCGTGAAGTCGTAGTCCACGGGGTAGCGGGCCATCAGCACCGAGGTCGCGGCGATCGTCACGGTCATGAAGACGAGCCAGTGCATGCGGATACCGGCGAAGTCGAGGAACCAGGGCGTGAGGGCGACCAGGGCGAGCAGGGTGGCGGGGAGCAGGGCGCCCTGTTCCGAGCGCTGGCCGACCGCGACAGCGCCGGCGGCACAGGCGAACCCGTCCATGACCAGCGGGATCCACCAGGCGAAGTCCGGGTGTCCGGCGCGCCGCCAGCGCGCGGTCATCGTCCCGATCACCTTCTCGGCACTCATTCCTCCAGCGTAGGACTCACCCTCCCTCGCCACATCCGTCCACGGGCGGAGCAGGTTCCACCCGTGGATGGACGCCGAAGTCCCGTCTCCGGCACGCAGAGCGGACGGGATCGTGCTGCCTAGTGTCGAACGCACGTCGATCCGCACCGGACGACGAGATCGGCAAGGAGGCCGACATGAGCATCGCCTGGGACACCTACCACCGTCGGTCGACCGCGCTCCGGCGCGTGATCTCCGACCTCGATCGCACGGGGTCGTTCGAGCTGCCGTGGAACGACGAGCTGGCCGCTACCTTCGACGACCCTGACGACCTCCTCGTGGCTCTGAACGACGTGTGGACCCGCCGGCTGGCGGCCCGCGTCGACCTCGCGCTGGAGATCGACGAGCACGCCTCCGGGGAGAGCGTGGCGCTGGCCTGGCGCGAGGTCGCCGACGAGCTCGCCGGCGTACGTCGCGTGCTCGACCGTCAGGCAGACCACCCTGCACTACGCGCCTCCCGGCGTCACGAGCACCGCATGCTCGCCGTCTCCGCGGGAGTCGCCACCACCGGCGACCCGACCTCGCGCAGCGCCGTGGCGGGGGAGAGGCTGGTGGCGAGGATCCGAGAGGCCGACCGTCCGTCGGGCGGGAGCAGCCGATTGACCGAACGCGTGGCAGGGTTGGTCCGCAGGGTCCCGATGCCGATCGTGGGAGCGAGGTTGGGCGCATGACCGAGACCGGTTACGTCTTCGACCCTTTCGCGCCGGGCTTCACCGACGACCCCTATCCGGAGTACGCGCGACTGCGTGACGCCGGCCCCGTCCACGAGAACCCGCTCGGGTTCTGGGTTGTGTCGACCTACGACGAGGTCAACGGGCTGCTCCGCTCGGGCCACTCCGTCGAGGAGCGCCACGTCGCGCCCGGTCCGATGCAGGCCATCGCCGACGAGGTCTACGGCGATCGCGATGAGCGGATGCACGGGCTGTCCATGCTCGACAAGGATCCGCCCGACCACACCCGGCTCCGCAAGCTGGTGTCGAAAGCGTTCACACCCAAGTCGATCGCGTCTCTCGAGCCCGAGGTGGAACGGCTGGTCGACGACGCCCTCGACCGGATCGCCGACGAAGGGGAGGTCGACCTCGTCGAGGCGCTCGCCTACCCACTCCCGTTCACGGTGATCACCCGGATGCTGGGTATGCCCGAAGCCGACCACGAGCGGATGCGCGAGCTCGCCGGGATCATCGTCCGCTCGCTGGAGCCGGTGGTCGACGCCGACGCCTTCCGCGTGATCCTGGACGCCGACAACGAGCTGTCGGTCATCGCCGCCGACGTCATCGAGCGAAAGCGCCGGGAACCGGGTGACGACCTGCTCACCGCCCTGATCAGGGCCGAGGACGGCGGTGACGTCCTCGACGACGACGAGCTGGTCGCCCAGGTCCTGCTGCTCTACATCGCCGGCCACGAGACCACGGTCAACCTGATCGCCAATGGAAGCCTGGCCCTCCTGCGGAACCCCGACCAGCTCGCGTTGCTGCGCGACCGGCCGGACCTCGCCGGCAATGCGGTCGAAGAGCTGCTCCGCTACGACTCCCCGGTCCAGATGAGCCGCCGCATCACTCTGGAGCCCTACTCTGCCGCCGGGACGGAGATCCCGGCCGGCGCCTTCGTCATCGCCAGCCTGGCCGCGGCCAACCGGGACCCCGGCCGCTGGGGTCCCGACGCCGCTGAACTGCACATTGATCGGGAGGACGCGCGCGCCCACGTGTCGTTCGGCGCCGGCGTCCACCACTGCCTCGGCGCTGCCTTGGCCCGGCTCGAGGGTCGGGTAGCGATCCAGCGGCTGGTCGAGCGCTTCCCGGACCTTCGCCTCGCGGGCGAGCCGGTCTGGAACGGCCGGATCAACCTGCGCGGCCCCCAGCACCTGCCGGTGGCCGTCGGATGAGCACCAGCGGTGACCTGTCCACCCTGAGCATCGCGATCACCGGCGGTGCCCGCGGGATCGGCCTGGCCACCGCCACCCGTCTGTCCCGAACCGGCGCCCGGGTCGTCATCGGCGATCGTGACGTCGAGGCCGCCGAGAAGGCCACAGCCGACCTGGAGGAGGTGGAGGTCCTGCCTCTCGATGTCGCCGACCCCGCCTCCTGGCGATCCTTCAACACCGTGGTCGGGCCGGTCGACGTCCTGGTCAACAACGCCGGGATCATGCCGGTCGGCGAGGTGATCAAGGAGCCGGACGAAGTGACCCGGGCGATCCTCGACGTCAACCTCCTCGGCGTCATCACCGGTACCAAGACCATCGCCCCCGGGATGATCGAGCGCGGCCACGGGCACATCGTCAACGTGGCCTCCGGCGTCGGCAGGGTCGCCGTACCGAACGGTGCGACGTACGCCGCCTCCAAGTTCGGCGTGGTCGGTTTCACCGAGGCCACCCGGGCCGAGCTCGCACCGCACGGAGTCGACGTGTCGATGGTCCTGCCCACGGTCGTGCAGACCGAGCTGGCGGCGGGGGTGTCCCAGGCCCGCTTCGTGAAGCCGGTGACCGCCGAGGATGTTGCTGCCGCCATCGAGGCCGTGATCCGCCACCCGCGACCGGAGACCTGGGTGCCGCGCTGGACTCAGGGGATGGTCCGCGGGACCCAGCTGCTCCCGCGTCGGGTCCAGGAGGCGATCTCGCGGATGTTCCACGCCGACGCGATCCTCACCAGCGTCGACACCACCGCCCGCGCCGACTACGAGCGTCGGGTCCGCCCGTGACCATCGGGTCGTCTGCCTGACACCGACCCTTGGGCCGTTCTGGGAGACACGACCCTGGTCCTAGAGTGAGGTCGCGTGAAGACCCTCGTCATCGGCACCGGCGGGCGCGAGCACGCGCTGGCACGGGCACTCTCGCTCGACCCCCACGTCACCGAGGTCCACGCCGCGCCCGGCAACCCTGGCATCGCCGCCGTCGCCACGCTCCACGACGTCGACCCGATGAACGGCGCCGAGGTCGCCGCGCTCGCGGAAAAGCTCGGGGTTGACCTTGTCGTCATCGGCCCCGAGGCGCCCCTGGTGGCCGGGGTCGCGGACGCCATCACCGAGCGGGGGATCGCCTGCTTCGGTCC
>JBJMIQ010000194.1:0-4562 GCA_045806805.1 Nocardioides sp.
CGGCGCCACGGCAGCAGGTTCGGTGGCGGGGTCAGCGGGGCCCCAGCCGAACCAGCGTTCGCCGAGGTCGAACCGGTAGCTGGCCAGTCCGGCAGCGAGGAGGACCAGCACCACGATCTCCGCAAGGAACCGCACCGGGAAGCTGGAGGTCCAGTGTCGTTGCTCACGCACGGTCGCCTGGGCCCCCTCTCGATGTGCCGTTCGGGCGAAAGTGCTGCGAGACTAGCCCCGGTGCGGCCCTGTACCGGCGCACAGGTGTCTGGTGGAAGGAAGAATTCGGTGGAGTTCGACGTACTGGTGGAGATCCCGAAGGGTGAGCGCAACAAGTACGAGGTCGACCACGAGTCCGGGCGCATCCGGCTCGACCGGACACTGTTCACCTCCACCGCCTATCCCGCCGACTACGGCTTCATCGAGGACACCCTCGGCCAGGACGGCGACCCGCTCGACGCACTGGTGATCCTCCAGCAGCCGACCTTCCCGGGCTGCCTGATCCGCTGCCGGGCGATCGGCATGTTCCGGATGAAGGACGAGGCCGGCGGCGACGACAAGGTGCTTTGCGTCCCCTCGCACGACCCTCGTCTCGAGCACCTGCGCGACATCAACCACGTCTCGAAGTTCGACCGCCTCGAGATCCAGCACTTCTTCGAGGTCTACAAGGAGCTGGAGCCCCACAAGTCCGTGGAGGGCGCGGAGTGGGTCGGCCGCGCCGACGCCGAGGACGAGGTCCGTGCCTCGTTCGAGCGCGCCAAGGACCAGAGCTCCGCGCACTGAGCGTCCGTGATCCCGCGTCGAGCGGCGTAGCGTCGGGCGCATGTACGAGACCCCCGAGGAGATGGCTTCCCTCCAGGAGCTGCTCGACCGATCCCATGCCGGGGCAACCGACCACCTGCGCGACATCATCAACGATGAACGACGGCTCACGGCGCAGGACCTGGTCGCCCTGCTCACCGGGATGAAGGTGATCAGCGTCGCGACCGTGACCGGGCAGGGACACCCGCGGATCAGCGCGATGGACGGCCACTTCCTGCATGCCAGCTGGTCGTTCTCGACGAGCGGCACGGCGGCCAAGGCCCGCCACATGCACCTGCGCCCCGACGTCAGCGTGGCCCATGTCGACCACGAGGAGCTGGCCGTGTTCAGCCACGGTCGGGTCGAGGAGATGCAGGAACAGGATCCCGACTGGTCCGAGACCCTCGATCACTGGACCACGCACTACGGCAGCTCCCCGCTCAGCTGGGGCGACCACATCGTGCTCTACCGCTATCGGCCGCACTGGATGGTCGGCTACGCATGGAAGCGAGAGGAGCTCCTCCGCAGACGAGGGCTCAGCTCCTGACGCCCCGGAAGTAGCAGATCGCGCCGCTGGTCCGCAGCGTCACCCCCGAGACGCCGAGCGCAGCCAGCCACGACTCGAGCTCCGCCCTCGTGCAGCTCGGGCCGAGCAGGTTGGCTGCCCGTCCGATTCGACGCATGGGCTCGAACCGGAGTCCGGTGTCGTTGAGCACGGCGCTACCGGTGATCACGCCGCCGGCCCGGAGGACACGCACCATCTCGGTCAGCGCGCGATGCGGGTCCGGAAAGCAGTGCAGGCCCGTGAACGAGACCACGAGGTCGAAGTCGCCGTCGGCGAACGGCAAGGTGGCGACGTCGGCCACCCGGGCCTCCACCTGGTCGGCCACCCCTCGCTCGTGTGCGGCATGCATGGTTCGGTCGAGCATCTCCCGGGCGATGTCGGCGGCGACGTATGAGACGCCCTGCCCCTGCGTCAGACCCCTCAGCGCGACCCCACCGCCGCAGGGCATGTCGAGAATCCGGGCACCGGCAGGCTGCCGGCCGATCTCCTCGGCGGCTTCGTAGAGCAGGCCCAGGTCGCTGCCGATCCCGATCCTCCACAGCGCCCCACCGAGCCTGCCGTGCTCCACGGTCCAGTCGTAGATGGATGCCCACAGCGGATCCTCGTGCCAGGCGCGGAGACCTGGGAGCGGCATGGTCAGTCCCCGATCAGCTCCGGCGAGCGGAGCATCTCCGGAGGTACGCCGAACGCGTCGACGTAGTCGACAGCCAACGGGCGGATCTTGCGGAGCAGTCCGTTGATCTCCCGCGTGATCGCCTTGGACCGCTGGACGGTGAGCCGGCCATGCTCCATGAACCAGGCGCGATCGCTCTCGATCGTGCAGAGGGCGTGCAGGTCGCAGAGCAGGCTCAGGGCCACCTTCTGGTCGCCGTCGGGTAGCTCCTCCACCTTGTCGACGAACGCCTCCACGACCAGCCGCTCGACGTGGGCGCGGGCCGCACCGATCACGTGGTCCTGGACCCGGGAGAACACCTCACCGGGATTCATGTCGTTGTCCATGCCGCGCTTGAGGCGTCGGGCCACCCCACCCAGCATGTGCTCCTCGCGGAACCGAAGCATCATCAGCTGGTAGTGAGGATCGAAAAGCCCGGCCTCCTGGTCCCACTCGTCACCTCCGGGCATCACGTCCTTGATCCGTTCGATCAGCTTGTGCACGTTGGTCTTCTCCAGCACCGTGTCCACGGCGAGCCCGGCCACGAAGCGGACCATTCCGAACTGGTCCATGTCCTCGAAGTCGCTGGCGTAGTCGGTCAGCAGTCCCTTCGCGACCAGCTGCAGCAGCACGTGGTTGTCACCCTCGAACGTGGTGAACACGTCGGTGTCGGCCTTGAGCGCGTCGAACCGGTTGACCGAGAGGTAGCCCGCGCCGCCGCAGGCCTCCCGGCACTCCTGGATCGTCTGCGTGGCGTGCCAGGTCCCGGCCACCTTCGTGCCGGCGGCACGGGACTCCAGCTCGCGGCGGTAGTGCTCGTTCTCGCCCTCCTCGGGGGCCTCGGTCTGTGAGGAGAGCTCGTGCAGCTGAGTTGCCACGATCTCCTGTGCGAAGTGCAGGGCGTAGGTCTTCGCGATCAGCGGGAACAGCCGGCGCTGATGGATGCCGTAGTCGAGGAGGAGCTCCTCCTGGTCGTCGGAGGTCGCGTTGAACTGGCGGCGGCGGGCGGCGTACTTCGTGGCGATGGCGAGCGCGACCTTGGAGGCGTTGATGCCACCCCCGCCCACGCACACCCGACCCTGGATCAGGGTGCCGAGCATGGTGAAGAACCTGCGGTTGGAGTTCTCGATCGGTGACTCGTAGATGCCCTCCGGCGTCACGTCGGCAAACTGGTTGAGCAGCGCCGAGCGCGGGACCCGCACCTCGTCGAACCAGATCCGGCCATTGTCGACGCCGTTGAGCCCGAGCTTGCGGCCGCAGTCCTCGATCCGGACCCCCGGCCGCACCTCGCCGTTCTCGCGCAGCGGTACGACGAACGCGTGCACGCCCTCGGACTTCCCCCTGATCTCGAGCTGGGCGAACACGACGGCGGTGTGGGCGTGCCGTGCGGCGTTGCCGATGTAGTCCTTGCGCGCGGCGTCATCGGGAGTGTTGATCACGAACTCCTCGGCCTCGGCGTCGTAGGTCGCGACCGTGCCGAGAGCCTGGACGTTGGACCCGTGACCGGTCTCGGTCATCGCGAAGCAGCCCATGAGCTTGCCGGTGATCAGGTCGGAGAGATAGGCGTCGTGGTGCTCCTTGGTGCCGAGCTGGAGGATCGCTCCGCCGAACAGCCCGAACTGGACGCCGACCTTGACCAGGATCGACAGGTCTCCGAACGCGAGGGTCTCGAAGGCCGCGATCGAGGCGCCGACGTCACCGCCGCCGCCGTACTGCTGGGGGAACCCCATCCCGGTCTGCCCGGTCGAGGCCATCTCCACCACCAGGTCGCGGACCCGGTCCCGAAACTCGTCGGTCGACATCGTCTCCGCCTCTTCCAGCACGGAGGAGTACTCGGCGAGATTCGTGCGGACCAGGTTGCGGACCTCGGCGTGCCGACCGTCCAGCAGCGCCGTCAGCGCCGGAACGTCGATCTTCGGCTGGACGTATTCCGAGGCCGCGGTGTTGTCGGGAGCGGCGGTGTCGGTGGCCATGGCAGGACGCTACCCGCGCACGGTGCCCAAATGCGGCCTGGCCCGAAATACCGTCGAGGTGGGACTTGTAGCCCCCGGGATGGACCACAACTCCCACCTCGAACGGTGGACCTTCGTGCCCTCGCCGGTCAGGGCCTCGCCATGAAGTTGGGTGGAATCCAGTAGTACATGGACTCCTGGGTCACCGGCCGGCCCGTGCGCGGCGCGTGGATGATCTGGCCGCCGCCGACGTAGAGCGCGACGTGGTAGATCGAGGAGGGGGAGCTCGACGAGCCCCAGAAGACCAGGTCTCCTGGCCTCAACGATCCCGCGGAGATCGGGGTCGACTGCTCGTACTGGGCGACCGAGTAGTGCGGCAGGAACTTGCCGCCGGCCCGCCAGGCCCCCATCGTCAGGCCGGAGCAGTCCCAGGCGCCCGGGCCTGCCGCTCCCCACTGGTACGGCTCACCGAGCTGAGCCCGCGCGAAGCTGATCGCGGCCGGGGCGCCGGACGAGGGCGCCGGCGGGGCCGGCGGCGCAGGGGGTGCCGGCGGGGGTGAGGGCTGGGGCTGGGGCTGCGGTTGCGGCTGCGGCTGCGGCT
>JBJMIQ010000195.1:0-6185 GCA_045806805.1 Nocardioides sp.
GACGAACGCCTCGTCCAGGGAGAGCGGCTCGACCAGGGGGGACACCTCGCGCAGCAACGCCATCACGATCCCGCTCGCCTCGCGATAGGCGTGGAACCGCCCGGAGAGGAAGGCCGCGTGTGGGCATCTGGACCGGGCCTCCCGGGTCGACATGGCCGAGCGGACGCCGTACCGCCTCGCCTCGTACGAGGCGGTCGACACCACGCCGCGCCCGCCGACCCCGCCGACCACCACCGGCTTGCCCCGCAGCGACGGCTTGTCCCGCTGTTCGACGGCGGCGAAGAAGGCGTCCAGGTCGAGGTGGAGCACCGAGGCGACCTGACGCATGGTGGGCAAACTACCCGGGCAGCGTCCCCTCGGGGGCCACTCACCGCCCACAGGGCGGGTCCCGGCGCGGGCCCTGCACAGCCCCCTTCGTCACAGGCAGAGTTCGTCGGCGAGGCCGGGCAGCGTGCCGTTCATGGCCCAGACCGTGAACCAGACCCTGACCCTCCGCTCACCCGAGGACCTCCTCGCTGCTGCCCCGGTGGTGCTCGGCTTCGTGCCGACCGACTCCGCGGTGATGTTCACCTTCGACGCCGTGAGCTGCTTCCATGCCCGGGTCGACCTTCCGGCCATCGGCGAAGATGTCGCCCCGTTCGTCGATGCCCTGCTGGCCCCGTGCGTGCGGCACGACGTCGGACGCGTGCTGTTCCTGCTCTACTCCGAGGATCACGGGCGGGCGGACCGGGTGGCCCGGCGCCTGGTCCGGGCCTTTGAGACCGCCGGGATCGACGTGGTCGACGTGGTCAGGGCCGATGGACGGCGGTGGTTCCCGCTGTTGCGGGGGCGGCGTTCGGTTCCTTCGTCGGGGGTGCCCTACGACGTGTCGTCCCACCGGTTTGCTGCCGAGTCGGTGCTGCGCGGCCGGGTGACGCATGCGTCGCGGGCAGACCTGGAGGCGACGGTGTCGTCCGATCCGGCGGCGGTCGCGCGGGTCCAGGGAGCCCTTGATCCCGCCGGGCCGCGACCTGAGCCTGGCTGGGTGCCCGCCACCGTGGCCCGGCACGTCCTCGCTGGGTCGGTTCCCGACGACGCCGAGGCGGCCTGTCTGCTCGCCGGCCTCCTCGATGTCCGGGTCCGGGACGCCGCGCTTGTGCTGCTGCGCCGCGACACCGCCGAAGCACACGTGCGGTTGTGGAGCGACCTGGTCCGTCGGGCTCCCGATGGCCTCGTTGCTCCGGCAGCCGCGGTCCTCGGGTTCGCCGCCTGGATGTCGGGCAACGGCGCTCTTGCCTGGTGTGCCGTCGACCGGTGCCTCGCCGCCGACCCCCAACACCGGCTCGCCGGCCACCTCGCGGAGGCGCTCACCCACGCGGTCCCGCCCTCGATGTGGGAGGAGGTGACCTCGATGCCCGATCCGGCGCAACCCTCGCCGTGAGGCGTTCGGAACCCTAGGGTCGGACCCATGGGCGAAGAGGTGGAAGCACAAGAGTTCTCCCGAGCCGATCGCACGCGGTACCGCGAGAAGGTCCGTCGCTGCCTCGATGTGTTCGCCCGGATGCTGCGCGACGCGGTGTTCGACACCGACGACCCGATGACCGGACTCGAGGTCGAGCTCAACCTCGTCGACGAGCATGGTGATCCCGCACTCAAGAATGCCGAGGCACTGGAAGCGATCGCCGACCCCAACTTCGTGACCGAGCTCGGCCAGTTCAACATCGAGATCAACGTGCCACCGGCGAAGCTACGAGAAGGCGGGCTGAAGACGTTCGAGGAGACCCTGCGAGTCAGCCTCAACGGCGCCGAGACCAACTCGTCGAAGATCGGGGCCCACATGGTCACGATCGGGGTCCTGCCGACCCTGGCCCCCGGCCACCTCTCGCCGACCACGCTCAGCGCCAACCCGCGCTACAAGCTGCTCAGCGAGCAGATCATGGCGGCGCGCGGCGAGGACATCGCGATCTCCATCGCGGGGCCCGAGCGGCTGGTCACGACGGCGGACTCGATCATGCCGGAGGCGGCCTGCACCAGCATGCAGCTCCATGTGCAGACCTCCCCGGACCAGTTCGCCTCCTACTGGAACGCCTCCCAGGCGGTCTCGGCGATCCAGCTCGCGGTCGGTGCCAACTCGCCGTACCTCTTGGGCAAGGAGCTGTGGCGGGAGACCAGGATCCCGCTGTTCGAACAGGCGACCGACACCCGCAGCGAGGAGCTCAAGGCCCAAGGTGTGCGCCCGCGGGTCTGGTTCGGCGAGCGATGGATCAACTCGGTGTTCGACCTGTTCGAGGAGAACGTCCGCTACTTCCCGGCGCTGTTGCCGATCACCGACGACGAGGACCCCCTGGAAGTGCTGGAGGACGGCGGGACGCCCGCGCTGTCGGAGCTCCGGCTGCACAACGGCACGATCTACCGCTGGAACCGCCCGGTCTACGACATCGCGTCGGGGGTGCCCCACCTTCGCGTCGAGAACCGGGTCCTGGCAGCTGGGCCCACTGTGGTCGACATGATGGCCAACTCGGCGCTGTACTTCGGTCTGGTCCGAGCGTTCGTCGACAGCCAGCGGCCGCTGTGGTCGCAGATGTCCTTCAGCGCCGCCGAGGAGAACTTCCACGTCGCCGCCGAGCACGGCATCGATGCCCAGATCTACTGGCCCCGGCTCGGCCAGGTGCGGGTCACCGAGCTCGTGCTCCGGCGGCTGCTCCCGATGGCCCACGAAGGCCTGGAGACGTGGGGGGTCTCCGCCGATGTCCGCGACCGGCTGCTGGGCATCATCGAGCAGCGCTGCCTGCTGGGCACCAACGGCGCGGAGTGGTTCGCCAACCGCATGCACGACCGGTCGGACCTCGACCGGTACGACGCACTTCGGGCCACACTCCTCGAGTACCAGCGCAACATGCACAGCAACGAGCCGGTCCACACCTGGGAGTGAGGTCGGGTCAGCGGTGGCGCAGCCGCTTCCACACCCGGCTCCGCCCCGAGCGCGGGTCCCACCAGCCCCGGCGGGTGACCACCACCATCGTCAGCGGCACTCCCGCCTCCGCGTAGGCGGAGCAGGCGGCTGACAGCCAGGCCGCGTCCGCGTCCTCGAGCACGAACTCACCGGTCCGGGTGACCCACACCAGGGGCTCGACCAGGTCGGTGCCGGTCGCCCGGAGTAAGGCCGCGACCAGATCGGCACGCAGGCCGTGTTCGAGGGGCTGGCCGCGGGCGGGTTGGTAGGTCGGGTGCGCGGTGCCAGGCAGTCCGATGTGAAGGACGGGCGCGAACGCCTTCCGCTTCTCGGTGACGCGGAGGTCAAGTACGGCCCGGCGCAGCAGGGCCTGGGTCTGGCGGGTGAGCGGATCCGGGTCGGCGGTCACCCCGTGCAGCCTTCCCCCTTGGGCGACGCGGCGGCGGAGTCCTCCACAGGCTGCTGCCGTCTCCGACCGGATCCTTGCCCATTCGACTACTGCGCTTGATTCGATAGCGTGCCCAGCAGGGCCGGCCGGCCCCGATCGCCAGCACGAGGAGGCAGCAATGGGGAACGTCGTCGTGGGCTACGTGCCCAAGCCCGAGGGGCACGCGGCCCTCACCAGTGCCATCGCGGAGGCGAAGCTGCGCGGGGCCAGGATCGTGGTCGTCAACTCCCATCGGGGCGGCCAGGACTTTGACAGCGCGGCGTCTTCGCGGGCGGACGAGGAGATGGCCGAGGTCAAGGGCAAGCTGGACGCCGCCGGCGTGGAGCACGAGATCCGGCAGCTGGTGCGCGGCTTCGAGCCCGCGGAGGATCTCCTCGGCATCGCCGCGGACGTGTCCGCGGAGCTGATCGTGATCGGCCTGCGTCGCCGCTCGCCCGTCGGCAAGCTGATCCTCGGCAGCAACGCCCAGCGGATCCTGCTGGACGCCAAGTGTCCCGTCCTCGCGGTCAAGGCGGACTCCTGACCATGACTTTCGAGATCGCGCAGGACCCCGCCGCCGACCACGTGCTCGACGAGTCCCCGTTCGCCCTGCTCGCCGGGATGATGCTCGACCAGCAGTACCCCATGGAGCACGCGTTCCGGGGGCCCGCCAAGGTGCTGGACCGGTTCGGGACGATCGAGCCATCGGCGATCGCCGCCGCGGACCCCGAGGAGTTCAAGCAGCTGTGCAGCACGCCGCCGGCCATCCACCGGTTCCCCGGCTCGATGTCGGCCCGGCTCCAGGAGCTGGCGCGGATCGTCACCGACGAGTACGGCGGCGACGCGGCGCGGATCTGGACCGAAGCGGCGGACGGCGCCGACCTGATGAAGCGACTGCAGGCCCTCCCAGGGTTCGGGAAGCAGAAGGCCCAGATCTTCACCGCGCTGGTGGCCAAGCAGGTCGGCATCCGCCCTGACGGGTGGGAGAAGGTCGCCGGTGACTATGCGCTCGAGGGTTACCGCTCCGTGGCCGACGTCGTGGACGCGGCCTCGTTGCAGAAGGTCCGCGAGTTCAAGCAGGCGAAGAAGGCCGAGGCCCGCGCCGCAGCGGCACCCTGACGCCCGCCCGGCGGGGTGAGTTCGGTTTGGCCATCGCCTGCGTGGCAGAATGACCAACGCGGCTCTTGACGGTATCGGGTCTTGCCGCGCCCCCATGCTCCTGACGAGAGGTGTTCGTGTCTTCGAACCCGCGCAAGCCAGTTCCCGCCGAGGTGCTCTCACACCCAGCCGTCGTGGCTCTGATCGAGGGAGGAGCTCCCTCGGGCACCGTCACCCCCGACGCCGTTCGGCAGGCCAGTGAGGACGCCTCGGTGGAGCCCCGCCACCTCAAGAGCCTGATGGCTCACCTGAGCGGACTGGGGATCTCGGTCCACCTTCCGCCGTCGAGCGACCAGGTGGCCGCGGCCAAGTCCACGCGCCGTACCGCCACGGCCAGCACCGCGCCGGCGGCGAAGAAGGCGACGAAGTCCACCGCGAAGGCCGCCGCCAAGTCACCGGCCACCAAGCGAACCACCGCGGCGACCACGGCGAAGAAGACGGCCACCAAGGCCACCGCCAAGCCGGCGGCAAAGACCACGAAGGCCGCTGCCAAGAAGGCCCCCGTCGAGACGGCCGTCGACCAGGCCCTCCCGGCGGAGCAGGTGGTCGCGGCTGCGGTCGGTCCGGACGGCAAGAAGATCCTCCCCGACATCCCCGACGAGGTGTTCGAGAAGGACGTCAAGGTCGACCCGACGATCGAGGAGGACGAGAAGCAGGCCACGTTCGTCGTCTCCGACGCAGACGATGCCGGGGAGCCCGAGCAGCAGGTGATGGTGGCCGGCGCCACTGCCGACCCGGTCAAGGACTACCTCAAGCAGATCGGCAAGGTCCCGCTGCTCAACGCCGAGATGGAGGTCGAGCTCGCCAAGCGGATCGAGGCCGGCCTGTTCTCCGAGGAGAAGCTGGGCAAGGGCGGCAAGATCAGCGCGAAACTGCTCGAGGAGCTCGAGTGGATCGCCGACGACGGCAAGCGCGCGAAGAACCACCTGCTCGAGGCCAACCTGCGCCTGGTCGTCTCGCTGGCCAAGCGCTACACCGGCCGCGGCATGCTCTTCCTCGACCTGATCCAGGAGGGCAACCTCGGCCTGATCCGCGCGGTCGAGAAGTTCGACTACACCAAGGGCTACAAGTTCTCGACGTACGCCACCTGGTGGATCCGCCAGGCGATCACGCGCGGCATCGCCGACCAGGCCCGCACCATTCGTGTGCCCGTGCACATGGTGGAGACGATCAACAAGCTCGTCCGCGTCCGGCGCCAGCTCACGCAGGAGCTCGAGCGCGAGCCGACCATCGAGGAGCTCGCCGACCGCGTCGACCTCACGCCCGCGCGCGTGCGCGAGATCCATCGCATCTCGCAGGATCCGCTGTCGCTCGACTCGCCCGTCGGCGAGGAGGACGACAGCAACCTGTCGGACTTCATCGAGGACATGCAGGCGGACTCGCCGGCCGACGCCGCGGCGCGCAAGCTGCTGTACGAGGCGGTGGAAGAGGCGCTGCAGGATCTCAGCGAGCGCGAGCAGCAGGTGGTGCGACTCCGCTTCGGCCTCGACAACGGAGGTCAGCCGCGCACGCTCGAAGAGGTCGGCAAGGAGTTCGGCGTGACGCGCGAGCGCATCCGCCAGATCGAGTCGAAGACGCTCGCCAAGCTCCGCCACCCGCAGCGCAGCCAGAAGCTGCGCGACTACCTCGATGGGGAGTAGCTAGTACCCCGTCTGCTTGTCGTTCGTC
>JBJMIQ010000196.1:0-3712 GCA_045806805.1 Nocardioides sp.
CGTTGAGCACCTCGAAGATGACCTTCTGCTCGTGGCTGGTCGCGGTCGCCGGGTCGGGAGCGACGCCGTTCTTCTCCATGTCGAGGCCGAGGTGCACGAGCAGGGTCGCGTCACCGCCGTCGTCGAGGATCATGTTGGCGAACTTGCCACCGGGCCAGCGCAGGATCTGCTGGGTGCACCACCAGTACTCCTCGAGCGACTCGCCCTTCCAGGCGAACACGGGAACACCGGAGGGCGCCTCGACCGTGCCGTTCGGACCGACGGCGACCGCGGCCGCGGCGTGGTCCTGGGTGGAGAAGATGTTGCAGGAGGCCCAGCGGACCTCGGCGCCCAGGGCGACGAGGGTCTCGATGAGGACGGCGGTCTGCACGGTCATGTGCAGCGAGCCCGCGATCCGCGCGCCGGCGAGCGGTTGGGAGTCGGCGTACCGCTCCCGCATGGCCATCAGGCCGGGCATCTCGTGCTCAGCGAGGCTGATCTCGGTGCGGCCGAAGTCGGCCAGTTCCAGGTCGGCAACCTTGAAGTCCATGGAAAAAAGGCTAGACCCGAACCCGGCCGGACGAAGAATCCTCGGACACCCCGAGGCTCAATGGCCGGGGGACGGGGGCGGCTCGCGGCGCTCGGCGGGGACGTGGTCGGCGCGGTAGATGTCGGGCTCGATGTAGATCACTGCGGCCAGCGGCTCGACCTCACGGATAGCCGCTTCCGCGTTGTCGATCGCTCCCGCCAGCTGCTCTGCCGAGACACCCCGGGTGATCCCAACCTTCGCCGCGACCAGGAGCTCGTCGGGCCCGAGGTGGAGGGTCTTGAGGTGGATGATCCGCTCGAACTCGTGGGTCCCCTCGAGGGCGCTGGCGATCCGGCGCTGGGCGGTCGGCGCCGCCGACTCCCCCAGCAGCAGGCTCTTCGTCTCGATCGCGAGGGTGAACGCGACGCACACCAGAAGGATGCCGATCAGGGCGGTCCCGGCGACGTCGAAGTAGAGGTTCTCGGTGACCAGGGACAGCACCACCGCGACCAGGGCGAACACCAGGCCGACCAGGGCGGCGAAGTCCTCGAGCAGGATCACCGGCAGCTCGGGCTGCTTGGCCCGGCGGATGAACTGCGGGAAGGACGCGTCACCCCTGACCTTGTTCGTCTCGCCGATGGCTGTCCGGAAGGACAGCGACTCCAGGACGATCGCGATGCCGAGGACGACCAGCGGCACCCACCACCACCGGCTGGTGAGGATGGAGTCCTCGGGGTGGCCGTGGGCGTCGTGGATCTCGTGGTACTTGTGGTAGGCCTCGTAGAGCGCGAAGAGGCCGCCCACGCTGAACAACACGATCGCCACGATGAAGCTGTAGATGTAGCGCTCGCGGCCGTAGCCGAAGGGGTGCTCCTCGTCGGCCTCCTTGCGCGCCTGCTTGCCGCCGAGCAGCAGCAGCAGCTGGTTGCCCGAGTCGGCCACCGAGTGAATGGCCTCGGCCAGCATGGAGCTGACACCGGTCAGGAAGAACGCGAGGAACTTCGTCAGGGCGATGCCGGTGTTGGCGAGGAGCGCAGCGACCACTGCCCGGGTGCCACCATCCGCTGCCATGGGCGGCAGGCTAGCGGGTCACCCGCCTCATTCCTCGACCAGTGCCAGGCGGAGGTACTCGGCGGCGTAGGCCCCACTGAGGAAAAGGGAGGCGTAGCGGGCGACCTCGGTCGGCGCGTCCGTCGTCAGCGTCTCGACCCGGACTCCACGGGCCTGGGCAGCGGCCTGCAGGACGCCCCGCTCCTCGCGTACGACGGCCTCCTCCGCTCCGTCGTCGAGCACGAGCAGCATCGGCCGGAGCTCGCCTCCTCCGTCGGAGAACGGGTCGTCGAACACGTCTCGCTGCCGGGTGGCCTCGAGAACCGGGAGCAGGTGCTCGGCGTCGCCGGCCAGCGCCGTACGGCCGCTCGCCCTGCGGATCGACTCGGCGATGCGGCGAGCGGCGCGGGCGGCCAGGACCGACCCGCCCCAGACGATGGGGTTGGTGTCGGCAAGCGCGATGGCCAGCATCTTGGCCGGGTTGACCGCCAGGTCGCGGCGCGGCGAGCAGGACCGGGCGACGTCGTCGAGCGCGTCGGCGACCCCGCCGGCGTCCGTGCTCGGGCCGAGGGAGACCCGGTCGAGGTACTCGAGCATGACCACCGCCGCAGCCAGCTGGTCGCGGCTACTGGTCGGGAGGACGGTGCTGTAGCGACCACCCGCGTGCTCGGCGACCTGGGAGTTGGGCGGACAGGCGACCACGACCTGGCATCCTCGACGGACCGCCTCGGCGACCGCGGAGGCGACTCCGGCGCCGACACCGTCAGGGGCGAGGACGACCACCAGGTCGAGGCTCCCCGCCCAGCCCGGGAGGTTGGGCGAGGGCCAGGCGACGAAGGGAACCGGGCACCACGGCTCGAGCACCGCCCGCAACAGACGGGAGTCGGGCCCGGCGGCCACGACCGCCCGCGCCCGCGGGCCCTCCGCCGCCCGGGCCACCGCGACGTCGATCGCGTCGCTGGCCTCGCCGGCCTCGCGGCGGATCCGCGCACCGGTCTCGGCGAGGCGCCGCAGGGACAGGTCGTTCTGCGCGAGCGCGGACTCGTCGTCCAGGCGGGTCTCGTCGAACCAGGTCACCACGGCGGGGTCCGGCGCTCAGTCGGGACGACGGGCTTCGTCGACCAGCAGCACCGGGATGTCGTCGCGCACCGGGTACGCCAGTCCGCAGCCGGTGCACACGAGCTCCTCGGCCTTCGGCTCGAGCGTGGCCCGGCAGGCGGGGCAGACGATGATCTCGAGGAGGGCGGGGTCCAGCTTCAATTTGAGTCACTCCTGATCAGGGCAAGTACGTCGTCCCGCACCCGGGACATGGTCTGGTCGTCGCGCCCCTCGACGTTGAGGCGCAGCAGGGGCTCGGTGTTGGAGGCCCGCACGTTGAACCACCAGTCGCCGCGGCCCACGGTCAGCCCGTCGAGGTGGTCGATCTCGGCGCCCTGGTCGGCGTAGGCCTTCTCGATCCGCGCGAGCACCGCATCCTGGTCGTCGACCGTGGAGTTGACCTCCCCGCTGCCGACGTACCGCTCGTACTCGCCGAGCAGCTCCGACAGCGGGCCGTCGGTCCCGGCCAGGGCGGCGAGCGCGTGGAGCGCGGCCAGCATGCCCGAGTCGGCGCGCCAGAAGTCGCGGAAGTAGAAGTGGCCGCTGTGCTCGCCCCCGAAGATCGCCCCGGTCTCGGCCATCGTCCCCTTGATGTAGGAGTGACCCACGCGGGAGCGGACCGCGGTGCCGCCGAGCTCGGTGACCAGCTCCGGCAAGGCCCGGCTGGTGATGAGGTTGTGGATCACCGTCGCGCCCGGCTGCTTGGCGAGCTCGCGGGCGGCGATCAGGGCGGTCAGCACGCTGGGACTGACCGGCTCGCCCTTCTCGTCGACGACGAAGCAGCGGTCCGCGTCGCCGTCGAAGGCCAGCCCGAGGTCTCCCCGCTCGCGGACCACCGCCGCCTGCAGGTCGCGCAGGTTGGCCGGCTCGAGCGGGTTCGCCTCGTGGTTGGGGAAGGTCCCATCGAGTTCGAAGTAGAGCGGCACGACCTCGATCGGCAGCGCCGGCAGGCCGGCCGCCGTGCCGAGGACGGCGGGAGTCGTGAGCCCGGCCATGCCGTTGCCGGCGTCGACGACGACCCGCAGCGGCCGCACCCTGGAGAGGTCGACGAGGTCG
>JBJMIQ010000197.1:0-2655 GCA_045806805.1 Nocardioides sp.
CAGAGAGCTGAAAGAGTTCGCCGCTGTCGATGCTGCACGGTGTGATGCTGGCCGCGCCCTCGTCGATGAGACCGGGGACCTCGCCGAGGGAATTCAGGTCGGTGAGACCGGGATCGACTGCCTGCGTCCAGGCGTCGACCGCGGCCCGGTCCACGACGATCTCGCGCTGATCCGTGGAGGTGTCCGAGCCACTTCCGACGCCGCAGCACGGCAGGCCAAGCAGCCCAAGACAGGCCACAGCGCGCGGCACCACGGCCATCGCGCGCTTCCCCACATTGGTGACCCTAACCCGACCCCCGCGTCTTGCCGGGGCATCGGGCAAGGCAAAAATTGGTCCGGTTGGGGGGTTGATTCGCCCCAGCGGGGGTAACGTCATATAGGTACAAATCACCAGCGACTCCGCTGGTAACGGGACCCAGACTTCGCCCCGCGAACCCGATGGCACATGCGAGGTCCACATCCCATGAGCATTCAGATCGTGATGATGCTGCCGCACGAAGCGGCGAGCGTATCCATGGCGCGACACACCCTGGCCGAGGCGCTCAGCATCGCCGACGTCACACCAGACTGCGCTTACGAGGCCCAGGTCGTCCTGTCGGAGGCCTGCACCAACGTGTTCCACCACGCGGCCACAACCGAGAACTTCGAGGTCCTGATCGGCATCGGCGACCTCGAACTCACCCTGCACATCCTCGACTCCGGCCCCGGCTTGCCAACCAACGGCCACCACCACTCCCACTGGCCCGACCACACCGCCGAGAACGGCCGCGGGATCGCGCTGATGAACGCCTACACCGACAGTGCAAGCTTCGACACCCAGAACTCAGGCGGCACAGTTCGCCTCACGAAGCGGCTACTCCGAAATGCCGTGGCGGCCTAGCGCCAGCGGGGTCAGGGGTACGCCGGAGCCGGACAGGCGAGGGCCGCGCGGGGGCTCGGCCACGCCTGTCCGGCTCTGATCCCGGCCTACCGGCTGCGGCGGACATCCACCTTCGCCACCATGGCGCAACCGGCATGCGGTGCTCCCGGACGTCATACGAAAGGCGCGCTATAACCGCCGGATCGAATGACGTCCCGCGGGTCCAGATGTGCACGGATCTCGGCAGTCAAGCGCTTCTCAAAGTGACTCTCGCGGACTGACCAATGTGGCGGACCCATGCCCCCGTCACCTCGACCGTGCGGGGGTACGGGAACCGGGTGCTAGACCGACATCGCTCGAACGAGTGTCTCCTGGAGATAGCCCACCCACTCGTAGATGTCGTGCGCCTGCGCTCGCTGGTCGTCCTCGGGCAGTGCGTACCAGAACTCCTCGTCGCCCTCCTCGACCCCCAGCCTGGTGGCCAGCGCGAGCCGGAGGTCGGTGAAGGACCGCAGCCACGTCTCGGCGACCGGCGGGTCGAGCTCGACGTCGATCATCAGCCCGTCCTCCTCGAGATCCGGGGGCAGGCCGGCGTCCTCGAGAGCGTCGATGATCGCGCAGGCGCCCGCGGCCTTGCCGTCGCGCAGGGTGCCCTCGGTGAACCGACGGAACTCCGCCGAGGCCTCCTCGTCGCCGGGATAGGCCGTAGGGAAGAGCCGGGCCAGCACTGGATCCTCCGGCTCGGAGGTCGGGCCCGAGAAGTCCATCATCGCCTCGAGCGGGTCCGCGCCTTCTCGCGGCACGGCCGACTCGTTGCGCAGGAGCTCCACGAGCTGGGACGCGAGCGAGCGCAGCAGGTCGGCCTCGAAGCCGGTGAAGGTGGCGATGACCCGGCCGCTCCGCCGATGGCGAGTGAACCCGGTCATTTTTCGGGGTCCATCATTGCTTTTCCATGGTCGCCCAGAGGCCGTACTCGTGCATCGCCTGCACGTCGCGCTCCATCTCCTCGCGGGTGCCGGAGCTGACCGCCGACTTCCCCTCGCGATGCACCTGCAGCATCAGCTTCTCGGCCTTCGCCTTGTCGTAGCCGAAGTACTTCTGGAAGACGAAGGCGACGTACGACATCAGGTTCACCGGGTCGTTCCACACGATGGTGATCCAGGGCAGGGCCGGCTTCACGACGTCGTCGACGTCCGGGCGTTCCAGCTCGGTCGGCATGGGTGCAGACACCCCTCCATTGTGCAACCACACCTAGGGTTGGGCTGTGAGGTCCACGGCGTTGATGACCGACCACTACGAGCTGACCATGCTCCAGGCGGCGTTGCGCAGCGGTACGGCGCACCGGCGCGCTGTGTTCGAGCTCTTCGGCCGCCGGCTGCCCGAAGGCCGCCGGTTCGGTGTCGTGGCGGGCACAGGCCGGATCCTCGACGCTCTGGAGCGGTTCCGTTTCGACGACGAGGCGGTGGAGTTCCTGCGCCGGGGCCGGGTCGTCGACGAGCCGACGCTGGAATGGCTGGCCGGCTACCGGTTCGGCGGCGACATCTGGGGCTACCCCGAGGGCGAGGTCTACTTCCCGGGCTCCCCGCTGCTGGTGGTCGAGTCGACGTTCGCCGAAGCGGTGCTCCTGGAGACGCTGCTGCTTTCGATCTACAACCACGACTCCGCGATCGCCGCCGCCGCGTCGCGGATGACGCTGGCCGCGGACGGGCGGCCCTGCATCGAGATGGGCTCACGGCGTACGCACGAGGAGGCCGCGGTCGCGTCGGCGCGGGCGGCGTACATCGGCGGCTTCGCCT
>JBJMIQ010000198.1:0-2532 GCA_045806805.1 Nocardioides sp.
CGGCGTCGTACGAGCCGTCGCGGGCGCCGTCGCGGCGCCGCATGATCATCGCGTGCCAGGAGTGGAACCGCTCCCACGGGTTGCGCACGAACCCCAGCGTGAAGAACCCGGCCAGCTCGGGGTGCTGCTCGATCGCGCTGCCGCCGGTCTTCTGCACGTGGATGAAGAGGAAGCGTCGGTCATGGGAGGCGAGCACGGCACGGATGGTACCCGTCGCCGGACCCGGCGATGCTGCTAGGCGACGGTGCGGGGCGCCGGCTTCACCGGACCCCCCGCGTGCGGGTCGTGGCCGGGCCTCTGGTCGACCGGAACAGTGATCGGCCGCTGCTGTCGCGGGAGCCACTTCTGGGTGACGTAGGTGATCACGTGGTCGAACTCCGGCGGTGCCTCGATGCGCACCACCCCGTCGATCTCCTCGTGCCGACCCTCCCGAAGTGCGTGGAAGACCTCCCACTCCCGCAGCTTCCGCATCGTCCGAGCGGTGGCGCCGAAGGCGTCGATGCCGGCCCAGTGGTCGAACTCGTCGCTGTCGAGATATTTGAGCTCCACGCACAGGCCCTGCGGCAGCCGGCGTCGGCGGATGCCCTGCGGCACCATCCGCAGCTCCCACTCGTAGGCCTTGACGAAGCGGTAGTCGTCGCCCATCGGGAAGACGTACTCCTCGACGTTGATCATGTAGACGTCGAGATAGGCAACCCGGTCGCTCTCCACGAACAGCGGATGCCGCGGCATGGCGACCACCGC
Organism: Nocardioides sp.; assembly: GCA_045806805.1. Lineage (GTDB taxonomy): Bacteria > Actinomycetota > Actinomycetes > Propionibacteriales > Nocardioidaceae > Nocardioides. Next base: position 745 of record JBJMIQ010000198.1, read on the forward strand.
TTCGACGTTCTCCAGCTGCCACGCAAGGTCGGCGTAGGTCTCGACGCCCTCGGCAGTCAGGACCATGTCACCGTCCCACTTCATGGAGTAGGCAGTCTGCACGTGTGCGAAGGACCAGTTGTAGAAGTAGGCCAGGTTGTGCACCGAGTCCTCGGGCGTGCCGAGGTGCTCGGCGCCACACCGGCTGACGTCGAAGGGGTACTCGGTGACGGTGAGCCGCTCGCCGGCTCCGGCCCGCTCGGCGACCTGTCGCGCCACCTCCGGCGTGCCGTCGTCGGACTGGTTGTCGACGACCACGACCTGCTGGACGGCGCGGAACAGCGGTGGCAGTACCCACGGCAGGCTGCGCGCCTCGTTCTTCACCCGCAGCACCGAGGTCAGCCCGGGCTGAAGGGCGCGGAAGTCCCGCGGCCAGTGGACCTCGAAGTCGTCGCGGCCCTCGCGGTTCTGCAACCGCCGGAACGGCTCCGCGGTCACCATCAGCCGTCGCTCCGCAGGCGCCGCTTCACCCGGCCGGCGGCCCGGCGGGTGCGCAGGTAAGCCTTCCGGGGCCCGGTCGCGTCGGCCTGAGCGGCCCTGGCTTCGGCCTCGGCGGCCTTGCGGTTCGCCTCAAGGTAGGCCGGGCCGGCGGCGTCGACACTGGACCTCGCCAGGGCTTCGGCCTCGGCGTAGAGGACGCCGTAGTCGCGCCGCAACGCGTCCAGCCGCGCGTGGACCTCCGGGGTGTCCCCACCGGGCTCGGCGAGCAGGTCGAGCTGCTGCCAGGTCGCCTCGGCGATCTCGCGCAGCGAGGTCGGTACCGCGAGGTCGTCCCACGTGGTGCGGCTGCGGTGGAGTTCGGGATCCACGAAACGGTGCACCTCCTGCATCCGGCCGGTGCCGGCATCCGTGACATCGGCCAGGCCGAGCTGTTCGCCGACGCGGACGATGGTGCTCGTCCAGTCCGTGAGCAGGTCGTGGTACCGCACGAACCCCCGGCTCGACCCACGGGTCGCTCGCTCGGTGAAGAGCATGACGTTGGTCCATCCCGCCAGGCGACTGATGTCGTCCAGCGGCCCCACGCTCGTCTCGTCGTGCCGCTCCACGGCAGTGGCATGGGCGCTGCCCACCACCTCGGCCGGCGGGCGCAGCATGATCACCGTCGAGGTCGAGGCCCCCACGCGCACGGCCGCGACCCGCCACAATCCGAGGAACCAGGAGATGCGGGGGTCCTTGATCACCAGCGCATCGGCCACTTCGAACTGGGGATCGAGCCAGTCGGCGAGCCGAGAACGGTTCATCTCCTGGATGCAGGCCCGGCCGGCGTCGAACCAGGCGCCCGGGCGGGCGTCACCAGGGTCGACGTGCACCCGCTCGAGCAGCTCGTCGTGGAAGTTCACGACCCATTCCGGTTCCCCGAACCCCTTCGGGTTGGTCTTGTCGGCGGCCACCTCGGGCTCGGGCACGTTGAGCCCCATGTGCTTGAGGATCCCGGACATCAGGCTGGTTCCGCTCCGCCCCGGCCCTGCGACGAAGACGATCTGACGGTCGGTGTCGGCGGGCTCAGGGACCGCCGCGACACTGAGGTCCCCCTCGGTGAGGGTGTCCTCGCGGACAGCCTCGTCCGGCGGGTGTTCGAGCATGGACTCGACCTCCAGGGGATCGGGGAGTGGCTGGCTTCGTGGGACGCCGCCGCGACATCGCGCAGGATATCCCGGCCGCGAGCGGGCACCCGCATGCGCGTAGGCCTCCCCAGGCGGGCGACCGATACGATCGCTCCGGCGCTCCACCCCTTCCTCCACCGACCCA
>JBJMIQ010000199.1:0-7974 GCA_045806805.1 Nocardioides sp.
CGCCGGGGATGCCCGGCGTCACGGTGTAGACCGGGTGGTTCCAGCCGTCGCTGTCGGTGCCGAGGCTGGTGCCCTGCTTGGGCGAGAGCTCCTCGACGCCGCCACGGAGACTGGAGTTGCCATAGGAGTAGACGTTGTCGCCCGCGGCGGTGCCGGCGGTGTTGAGGCCGACCGGCCCTCCCCAAAACGGGATGGTCGGGTTCACCTTCGAGACATCGGCGGCGTCGACCTTGATCAGCGCGAGGTCGTTGTAGGCGCAGGTGTTGGCATCGGACTCGTTGCGCTGCTGCATGGTCAGCCATGAGGAGTACACGATCGTGCCCGCGCCCACTTGCTCACCGTCGCTCACCAGTGAGCCTCCACGGTTGAAGGTGACGCGGGTGCCGAGGGGCAGTGAGCCCGAGTCGCAGCCATCGGTGTCGGTGGCAGCGCCGGTGCCGGCGCAGTGGGCGGCCTGCCCGATGTAGACGGTGCCGGCGGCGTCGGTGAACACGAAGTTGGCCGTGCACTGGGCGCCTTCGGTGTAGGTCTGGACGCCCGGAGTGATGGCTGCTGTGTCGGCCGGCGCCCATGCGACGGCGACGCTCCTGGTCTTGGCGCCCTTGCCACCCTTGGCGGCTGCGGCTGGTTGCGCGGTGACCAGTGCTGCCCCGAGAAGGGCGCTGATCAGGATCGCGAGTGCGCCGGTCAGCCGGCGCCTGGACTTCGACGAAGCGAAGGTCATGCGTGTGTCCCTCCGGTCGTGGTGCCGGCTCAGGGGTCGCCGACAACCGTGGTGACCTGCACAACGAAGGGACCGGACGAGGGTTACGCGCCCGGCGTGTCGCGCCTCAGTAGGACGGCTGGCTGGGGTCCACCTGGCTGACCCAGGCGGCGACCCCACCCCCGACGTGCACGGCGTCGGCGAAGCCGGCGCCCTTGAGCACCGCCAGGCACTCCGCGGAGCGCACTCCGGACTTGCAGTGCAGGACCACCTGCTTGTCGCTCGGGAGCTCACCGAGCGCGTTGCCGTTGAGGAACTCGCCCTTCGGGATGAGGACCGAGCCCGGGATCTGGTTGATCTCGTACTCGTTGGGCTCGCGGACGTCGACGAGGACGAAGTCCCGGGCGCCCTCGTCACGCTCCTTGAGCATGTGCTCGAGCTGGATCACCGAGATCGTGGCGCCCGCCGCGGCGTCCGCGGCCTCGTCGGAGACCGCACCGCAGAACGTCTCGTAGTCGATCAGCTCTGTGACCGTCGGGTGGTCGCCGCACAGGGCGCAGTTCGGGTCCTTGCGGACCTTGAGCTTGCGGTACTCCATCTCGAGGGCGTCGTAGATCATCAGCTTGCCGACCAGCGGCTCACCGATGCCGGTGAGCAGCTTGATCGCCTCGTTGACCTGGATGGACCCGATACTGGCGCAGAGCACGCCGAGCACGCCGCCCTCGGCGCACGAGGGCACCATCCCCGGCGGGGGCGGCTCGGGGTAGAGGCACCGGTAGCACGGGGCCTCCCCGCCCGGCGCCGTCGGCCAGAACACCGAGGCCTGGCCGTCGAAGCGATAGATCGAGCCCCAGACGTAGGGGATCTTCAGGAAGTACGCCGCGTCGTTGACCATGTAGCGCGTGGCGAAGTTGTCGGTGCCGTCGACGATGAGGTCATAGCCCTCGAAGATTCCGAGCACGTTGTCGTTCTCGAGGCGCTCGTTGTGCACGACGACGTCCACGAGCGGGTTGACCTCGGCGATGGAGTCCTTCGCGGACTCGGCCTTGGGTCGACCGACGTCGGACTGCCCATGGATCACCTGGCGCTGCAGGTTCGACTCGTCCACCTCGTCGAACTCCGCGATGCCGATGGTGCCGACTCCGGCCGCGGCCAGGTACAGCAGCGCCGGGCTGCCGAGGCCGCCGGCACCGATCACCAGCACCTTGGCGTTCTTGAGCCGCTTCTGACCCGCCATGCCCACGTCGGGGATGATCAGGTGGCGGCTGTAGCGACGGACCTCGTCGATGGTCAGCTCGGTGGCTGGCTCGACCAACGCGGGAAACGACACGGAAACTCCTCGTGAGGGCGACAGGTATCCGCCACAACTCCGGACGGGCTCTCCATGTTCCCTCCCGGCGTGCAGGGGCGTCCGCGGGGTCCCGCCATCCGGACCTCGCGTGGACACGGCCGGGAACGTCCCGAAGAGGCGGCGATATCCGGACGATTTCCGGATCATCGGCGAAAAAGTCGGCGAAACTCTTGCCTTTACTTACCGCCCTGGGGTGAAGTACCGCCTTGGTGCCCAAACGGGCTAGTCCGTTCGGGTCATCTCTCATTTATCCACATGGAGGGGCGAATCCTTGAAGAAGTTGGCACCCGGCCTGCTGGCCGGAACCGCCGCCCTGGCGCTGAGCATCACCGTGCTCCAGCCTGCCCAGGCGAACCCGTCCGTCCGCTCGCCTCACGAGGGCAACGCGGCGGTCAAGAGCAAGCCGGACAACCGTCCCGGCCCCAAGACCAAGCAGCAGAAGCGCCTGCGGACCAAGGCGCTGGCCATGCTCCAGAGCGGCAGCGCGAAGCTGAAGGCGCAGCCCGGCGGTGGTTCCACCGTGGAGCTGTCCAACGGGACCGCCGTCGAGTTCCCGATCGACAAGGAGGACAAGGTCTTCACGATCCTGTCCGAGTTCGGCGACCAGGGGTCCGGCAAGCTCGGTACCACGCCAGGGCCGCTGCACAACGAGATCCCGGAGCCCGACCGCTCGGTCAACAACTCCACCGCGTGGGTGCGCGACTTCAACACAGCCCACTACAACGAGATGTTCAACGGCGCGGGCGACTCCTTCAAGGACTACTACCGCCAGCTCTCCAGCGGCCGCTACACCGCGACCAACACCGTCGAGGACTGGGTGAAGGTGCCCGGCAACGCCTCGACCTACGGCGACAACACCGTCGAGGACAACGGCGGCTCGTGGGCGTTCATCCGCGACACCGGCAACGCCTGGTACAACGCCCAGATCGCTGCCGGCAAGACGCCGGAGCAGATCAAGGCGTACCTGTCCCAGTTCGACGTGTGGGACCGCTACGACTTCGACGGTGACAAGAACTTCAACGAGCCGGACGGTTACATCGACCACTTCCAGGCGGTGCACGCCGGTGAGGGCGAGGACGCCGGAGGCGGTGCGCAGGGCGAGGACGCCATCTGGTCGCACCGCTGGTACGCCTACGGCTCCCAGGGTCAGTCCGGTCCGACAGTCGGCGGGCAGGCCAACCTGCTCGGCGGCACCCAGATCGGTGACTCCGGAATCTTCATCGGTGACTACACCGTCGAGGCGGAGAACGGCGGCCTGGGCGTGTTCGCCCACGAGTTCGGCCACGACCTCGGTCTGCCCGACTACTACGACACCAACGCGGGTGAGAACGGCACGGCGTTCTGGACCTTGATGTCCTCGGGCTCCTGGCTCGGCGACGGTACCCAGGACATCGGCACCAAGCCCGGCCTGATGGGTCCCGAGGAGAAGCTCTACCTCGGCTGGCTCAAGTACTCCGACGTGAACGCGGGCGAGAACAAGACGCTCACGCTCGGCCCGTCGCAGCACACCTACAGCGATGCCGACCAGGCGGTCAAGGTCAACCTGCCCGATGTCACCACGGAGACGAACTACACGACGCCCCCGGAGGGGACCCACGCCTGGTACACCGGTCGCGGTGACAGCTACAACGCCACGCTCACCCGGTCCGTGGACGCGGCCAGCCGGGTGACGGTCAAGGCCAGCTCGTGGTACCAGATCGAGGAGGGCTTCGACTACCTCTACGGCGAGTACTCCCTCGACGGGGGCGACACCTGGCAGTCGGCGGGAGCGCCGACCACCGGCAACTCCGCCAAGGGCGCCTGGGCCAGCCTGTCCTACGCCTACCGTGCCAACGGCCAGCCCTCGCTGTTCCGTTTCCGCTACACCACGGACGGTGGCGTCAACGAGGCCGGCGCGTTCATCGACAACATCGCGGTGGCCGCAGGCAAGAAGGTCGTGACCGACGGCGCCGAGTCGGGCAACAACGGCTGGGACCCCAAGGGCTTCAGCATCTCGACCGGCACCGAGAGCAAGACGACGGACCGCTACTACCTGCTGGAGAACCGTCAGTACGTCGGGTACGACTCAACTCTCAAGACCGGGCCGTACCAGTTCTCGTACGCCTTCTCGGCTCCCGACAAGGTCGAGCACTTCCCGTTCCAGAACGGCATGCTCGTCTGGCTGGTCGACAACGCCTACGCCGACAACAACACCAGCAAGCACCCGGGCCACGGGTACGCGCTGCCGGTCGACCTGCGGCCGAACTCGCTGACCTACCCGGACGGCAGCAGCCCGAGCAACCGGCGTGAGCCCTTCGACGCGACCTTCGGCCTGCAGGCGACCGACAAGGTGTGCCTGCACAAGGAGGTGGCGACGAACCGCAAGGGCACCGCTTGGGAAGAAGTGTCGGCCTGTCAGGATTCACTGGCTGGCGTGCCGACGTTCGACGACACCAAGGCGGACCGGTACTACGATTCCGCGAACCCGTCGAACTCGACGCTGGTCTCGGGTCTGGGCGTCAAGGCCACGGTGACGGCGGAGAACGCCGACACGGGATACATCACGGTGAACGTCGCCAACCCGGCGGCCACGCCGACTCCGTGAGCCGACCGCGGCGCTAGCGCCGTACCGCATTGCTGCACCACCGAAGGGGCCCCGCACACCGCGGGGCCCCTTCGTCATTCCGGGACCGGGCACGCGACTGGGGACCGGTAGGCTGCCCGCGATGAGTGAGCAGGGCTTCGACCAGGTGCGGCAGCGCGGCGTCCGGCTGCCGCGCGGCCAGCGTCGGGCACAGCTGCTGGAGTCCGCGCTCGAGGTCTTCGTGGCCCAGGGCTACCACGCCGCGGCGATGGACGACATCGCCGAACGGGCCGGGGTCTCCAAGCCGGTGCTCTACCAGCACTTCCCCGGCAAGCTCGACCTCTACCTCGCGCTGCTCGACATCTCCTGCGACCTGATCATCGACAACTGCCGCAAGGCCCTCGACTCCACCCACGACAACAAGCAGCGGGTCGAGGCGACGATGGCCGCGTTCTACGAGTACGTCGCCGGCGACACCGGAGCGTTCCGGCTGGTCTTCGAGTCAGACCTCAACAACGAGCCCGCGGTGCGCGCACAGGTCGAGCGGGTCACCAACGAGTGCTCGGCCATGATCGCCCACGTGATCCACGACGACACCGGCCTGCCCGACGAGGCCTCGCGACTCCTCGCGGTGTCGCTGGTGGGAATGGCCCAGGTGAGCGCGCGGTTCTGGCTGGCGGAGGGCAACGGCATCGGCAAGTCCGAGGCTGCGGCGCTGGTGGCCGGCCTGGCCTGGCGAGGCATCCGCGGCTACCCGCTCACCGACGACGTCCCACCCGGCGGTTGACCCGCCGTCCCAGGGTCCGCCGCGAAACCCCGAACTGAAGCAGAGAGAGGAACCCACCGTGGAGGTCAAGATCGGTGTCCAGCACGTGGCCCGCGATCTCGTGATCGAGACCGACGAGTCGGCCGAGACCATCGAGAAGCTGGTCGGGGAGGCCCTCGAGTCGGAGGGTGTCCTCTCCCTCACCGACAACAAGGGTCGCAAGGTGCTCGTGCCCACGGCCAAGCTCGCCTTCGTCGAGATCGGGATCCACATCGGCCAGGTGGGTTTTCGGCACTGAGCTGCCTAATGACACCGCCGGACCGATGGGCCGTGTCGTCGTTGTGTTCCGTCCCTGGCTGGTGGAAACTTGGGGGTGAGGCCCGTTATGCGACGGGCCCGGAAAGGTGAGTCCGATGATCGGAACAATTCTCTTCTACCTGATCGTGGGCGCGATCGTCGGTCTGCTCGGCAAGTTCTTCGCGCCCGGCGACAAGGACAACATCCCGCTGTGGCTCACCATCGTCTGCGGCATCGGCGGCATGATCATCGGTGGCGTGATCTACCAAGCCTTCGGTGGCAACGGGTCCCCCGGTCTCGACTGGACCCAGGGCATCGTCGCCGTGCTCACCGCTGCGGTACTGGTGGTGATCGCCTCCACGATCACCGGCCGAAATCGCACTCGAGTCTGAACTGGGCAGCCCGGGTCAGGAGTCCAGTCCGAGCTCATCCATCCGGGCGGCGTGGAGCTCGGTGATGCGGCTGAACATCCGGCCGATCGCGGCCAGGTCAAGGCCCGGGCGGTCGACTCCGCCGGCGAGCAACGCGGACAGCGCGTCGCGCTCGGCCGCCACGCGCTGCGCCTGGGTGAGGGCCTCTCCCATCAGCCGCCTGCCCCACAGCGCCAGGCGGCCGCCGAGGCGCGGGTCGGCGGCGATGCCCGAACGGACCCGGTCCACGACGAACCGGGACTGACCGGCGTCGGTCAGGGACGCCACGATCAGGTCGCGGGTCCGGGTGTCGAGGTAGGCGGCGATCTCGCGGTAGAAGTCGGCGGCCATGCCGTCGCCGACGTAGGCCTTGATCAGGCTCTCGTACCAGTCCGCCGGCGCCGTGTGGGCGTGGAACAGGTCGATCGGCTCGCGGAAGGGCGCCATCGCCGCGTAGGGGTCGGCACCGAGCTGGCTGAGCCGCTCGAGCAGCATTGCGACGTGGCCGAACTCGGTCGACGCCATGGACCCGATCGCGACCTTGTCCTCGAGCGTGGGCGCCATCCTCGCGTCCTCGGCGAGCCGCTCGAATGCGGAGATCTCGCCGTAGGCGATGGCGCCGAGCAGGTCGACGACGGCAGCGCGGTAGTGAGGGTCCTCCAGGGCCAGGGACGCCTCGCCCGCGGCCGGGGATTCACTCATGCTCGAACCCTACCGATAGACTGGCGGCGTTCGGGTGCTTCACCCGTCGCCGCCACCACGGCGTCACTACTCGGTCAGGCCCCGACCGCATGTGCGCGGCAGACATCTCTCGGAGTTCCAGCTCCCGGTCCGCCGCACTGGAACTCACGGAAGCGAAGAGAACACTGACCACCTTCAGAGAGCTCGGGGTGCTCCCCGAGATTTGCGACGCGCTCGAGCGCGCCAACATCACCAAGCCGTTCCCGATCCAGGAGATGACCCTCTCCGTTGCGCTGATGGGCACCGACCTGATCGGTCAGGCCCGCACCGGCACCGGCAAGACCCTGGCCTTCGGCATTCCCGTCCTGCAGCGCAGCATCGCGCCGCACGACCCCGACTACTCCGAGATCCCGCAGGGCAAACCACAGGCGCTCGTCGTGGCCCCCACCCGCGAGCTCGCCCTTCAGGTGTCCAAGGACATCCACCTGGCCGGTGCCGACCGCGGAATGCGCGTCCTCACGGTCTACGGCGGGGTCGGGTACGAGCCGCAGCTCGAGGCACTCAAGTCCGGAGTGGACATCGTGGTCGGCACTCCCGGCCGGCTGATCGACCTGGCCAACCGCCGCTCGCTCGACCTCTCCCACGTGCACGCACTCGTCCTCGACGAGGCCGACGAGATGCTCGACCTCGGGTTCCTGCCCGACGTCGTGAAGCTGATCTCGATGACCCCCGAGACTCGGCAGACGATGCTGTTCTCGGCCACCATGCCCTCCGCGATCGTCAGCCTGGCGCGGATCCACATGCGGCACCCGATGAACATCCGCGCGGAGTCCTCCGCAGACACCGAGATGGTGCCGGCAACCGCCCAGTTCATCTACCAGACCCACGACCTGGACAAGCCCGAGATCATCGGCCGGGTCCTGCAGGCGGAGGGCGCCGACAAGATCATCGTGTTCACCCGCACCAAGCGCCAGGCACAGCGGGTTGCCGACGACCTGGCCGAGCGCGGCTTCGCCGCGAGCGCGCTGCACGGCGACATGGCGCAGGTGGCCCGCGAGAAGGCCCTCACCAAGTTCCGCGAGGACAAGCTCAGGGTCCTGGTGGCCACCGACGTCGCCGCCCGGGGCATCGACGTGCAGGGCGTCTCGCACGTGATCAACTACAGCTGCCCGGAGGACGAGAAGACCTACGTCCACCGGATCG
>JBJMIQ010000200.1:0-4718 GCA_045806805.1 Nocardioides sp.
CAACCTTGCCTACTTCGGCGACGGGGCCTTCGGGGTCCAGGCGGCCGCTCGCCATTACTTCGACAAGAACGCGAAGGACCTCGACCTGCGGGAGTCGGCGCTGCTCGCCGGCCTGGTGAAGAACCCCACCGGCTACGACCCGACCAACTCCCCGCTCGAGGCCACGCGCCGCCGCAACGTCGTGCTCGACCGGATGGCCGAGCTCAACGTGGTCCCCCGTCAGCGGGTAGCCAAGGTGAAGGAGAAGTCGCTCGGACTCGACGTCCAGCCCGCGCAGAACGGCTGTGTCTTCTCCCGTGCCCCGTTCTTCTGCGACTACGTCCTCAACGTCCTGATGCACGACGAGTCGCTCGGCAAGACCCCCGAGGAGCGCAACAAGCTGATCCGGTCCGGTGGTCTCACCATCCGCACCACCATCGACCTCCGCTACCAGGCGGCCGCGGACAAGTCCGTCCGCAACCACGTGTTCCCGACGGACCAGGCTCTGGGTGGCCTCGCCATGGTGGAGCCCGGCACCGGCAATGTGAAGGCCCTGGCCCAGTCCCGCCCCATGGGTCGCGACAAGGGGAAGGGTGAGACCTACCTCAACTACCTCGTGCCCACGAAGTACGGCGACTCCGCCGGCTTCCAGGCCGGCTCGACCTTCAAGGCGTTCGTCCTGGCCACTGCCCTGAAGAAGGGCATCGACCCGCACACCACGCTGACCGTGCCGTCCCAGGAGTTCATCCCGATGAACGACTACCGGACGTGCGACGGCCCCTACACCAGCACCGCGATCTGGGACCCGCAGAACTTCGACGGAAGTGCCGGCACGTTCGACCTCTACACCGGCACCCAGCACTCGGTGAACACGTTCTTTGCGAACCTCGAGCTGCTCACCGGGCTCTGCGAGCCCTACGCGCTGGCCAGGAGCATGGGCATCGACCTGACCGACCCCGACCGCGAACGGGTGCCGTCGTTCACCCTGGGCGTGGTCAACACCAGCCCGCTGGAGATGGCCGAGGCCTACGCCACCTTCGCCGCGCAGGGCAAGCACTGCGCCTCGCGCCCGATCACCGCCATCGAGGACTCCGCCGGCAATCTCCTCAAGGAGTACCCGACGCAGTGCACCCAGGTGCTCGAGGCCAACGTCGCCAACACCGTCAACGACATCCTCAAGGGCGTCATGGAGCCCGGCGGATTCGGGTCTGCGATCTCGACGGTCCAGCCGGACGCCGGCAAGACCGGAACCACCCAGGACGGCAAGTCGGTGTGGTTCGTGGGCTACACCCCCAACCTCGCCACGGCCGCGATGATTGCCGGTGCCAACCAGCAGGGCCAGCCCATTCCGCTGGCCGGCCAGACCGTGGGTGGCTCCTTCATCGCGACCGCCACCGGCTCCGGCATCGCCGGACCGATGTGGGGGGACGCGATGGGGGTGATCGAGCAGTGGCTCGACGACGCGACCTTCACACCTCCCTCGCTCGAGCAGCTGGAGGGTGCGACTACCTCTGTGCCGGACACCTACGGGATGAGCGTCGCCGCCGCGACCCAGACGATCGAGAACGCCGGCTTCGTCGTCCTGACCGCTGGCGACCAGGTCCCCTCCAACTACCCCGCCGGGACCGTGGCCTACACCAGCCCCGGCGCTGACGACGTCGCCTCGAAGGGCGATGTGGTCACGATCTACCCCTCGCTGAGCTACGTGCCCGCGCCTCCTCCCCCACCACCTGCCCCGGCCCCCGCCGGAGGTGGCGGCGGCGGCGGAGGTGGCGGCGGCAACGCTCCGCCACCGGGCAACGGCAACGGCAACGGCAACGGAGGCGGGAACGGCAACGGAGGCGGCCACGGCCGGGGCTGACCCGGTCCGGACTACTCCGCGAGCTGGCGTCGTACTTCCGCGGCGACCACGGCTCCGTCAGCGCGCCCCTTCACCCTCGGCTGGACCACGCCCATGACCTTGCCCATGGCGCGCATGCCTTCACCGCCAGCACCGGTCTGGGCGATCGCCTCGGTGACGATCTCCTGGATCTCCGCATCGGACAGCGGCTCGGGCAGGTAGTCGGCGATCACCGCCGCCTCTGCCCGCTCACGCTCGGCCATCTCCGGGCGACCGCCGTCCTCGAAGGCGCCGGCGGCCTCCCGGCGCTTCTTGGACTCGGTGGACAGCACGCCCACGATGTCGTCGTCACTGAGCTCCCGCGCCTGCTTCCCAGCCACCTCCGCGTTGGTGATGGCCGAGAGGACCATCCGCAGGGTCGAGGACCGGATCTCCTCACGGGCCTTGATCGACGCGGTGAGGTCGGAGCGAAGTCGGTCCTTGAGAGCACTCATGGGCGTCATTGTGGCAGCCTTGCCGCATGGTCCTCCCGCCGATGGTGCGCGCCCTGGCGGCGGGTGGGCTGGCCGCCGGTGCCGGCCTCACCGCTTACGCCGTCTGGGAGACACGGGCCTTCTGCCTGCGCGACGTGACAGTTCCGCTGCTGCCGCCGGGGCAGCCGAGCCTGCGCGTTCTCCACCTCAGCGACATCCACCTGACCCCCCGGCAGCGGCGCAAGCAGGACTGGCTGGCAGGACTGTGCGCGCTGGAGCCGGACCTCGTGGTCAACACGGGCGACAACATCGCTCACGGTGACTCCATCCCACGGCTGCGTGATTCCCTCGGACCGCTGCTCGACCTGCCCGGCGTCTTCGTGCTCGGCTCCAACGACTACTACTCCCCCACCCTGCGCAACCCCCTGCGCTACCTCTTCCCGGACAGCGGCAAGCGGCACACCGACAGCCCGCTCCTCCCCTGGCGGGCGCTCAAGGAGCTGTTCACCGGCTCTGGCTGGCTCGACCTGACCAACCAGCGGGCCTCCCTGAAGGTGGGTGCCACAAGGTTCGCGTTTGCAGGCGTCGACGACCCGCACCTGCGCTACGACCGCCTCGACGAGGTGGCCGGCCCTGCCGACGCCGACGCCGACGTGCGACTGGGCGTCGCCCATGCGCCGTACATGCGGGTGCTCGACCAGTTCGCCGCCGACGGCTACGACGCGATCCTGGCCGGCCACACCCACGGCGGCCAGGTGTGTGTGCCCGGCGTCGGCGCCCTCACGACCAACTGTGACCTGGAGCCGGCCCGGGCCAAGGGCCTGCACCGCCACCCCGCGCATTCACGACCGGGGGATCGCGGCTCCGCCTGGCTGCACGTCTCGGCCGGTCTCGGCACCAGCCCCTACGCCCAGATCCGGGTGGCCTGCCGTCCGGAGGCGACGCTGCTGACCCTGACCTCGCACGACTGAGGCCCTGCCCAGACGCGATTGGGGCAGGGCCGGACCGCTCCGGTATGCTCACCGTGCCCTGGCCCGGTGGCGCCCGCCTTGCGGTGGGGACCGAGTCCAGAGCATGTTCGGGCTGTGGCGCAGCTTGGTAGCGCGCCTCGTTCGGGACGAGGAGGCCGCAGGTTCAAATCCTGTCAGCCCGACCACGTGGGGACACGTTCCGAAGGGCTTCCGCCGTGCGCGGGGGCCCTTCGTGCGTCCCGGGCTCAGCGCTGGCGTGCGCGGTACGCCGCCACGGCGTTGCGGTTGCCGCACGTGGTCGAGCAGAACCTCCGCGACCGGTTGCGGGACAGGTCGAGCACGATCCCCTCGCACGTGTCGTCCGCGCAGGTGGAGAGGCGTGACATCTCGTCGGATCGGATCACGTCGACCATCGCCATCGCCGTCTCGACGAGGATCCGCACGTCCAGCGGGGCCTGCTGGTCGATCGCGTGGATGTGCCAGCCGAGGGCGCGACCGTGCTCGACGAGCTGCGGGACGGCCCGCGCCTCCGCCAGCATCTCGTTGACCAGGACCACCGCGCGGTCGCGGTCCGCCATGAGGACCTCGCGGAGCCGCGGCCGGATCGCGCGCACGGCGTCCAGCTCGGCACGGGTGCGCTCGTGGCGGCCGGAGTAGCTGAAGGTCTCCCACACGCGGTCCAGGTCCTCGACGGACTCGAGGGTGTCCGGTTCGAGCGCGCTGTTGGCCAGCGTCACGGCGGCACCCAGCGACAGCTCGGTGTCATGAGTGAAAACCACGTTGACACATTACTACGTGCTCACCTAGCGTCATGACCCATGAGCACGATGACCCATGACAGCGCCCCAGTCGGCACGCCGGCTGCGCCGTCACGACTCGGGGCCGGGCTGCTGCTCGCGGTCGTCTCCGCGGTGTCCTTCGGCCTCTCCGGTGCCCTGGCCCGCGGGCTCCTCGACACCGGCTGGACGCCCGGGGCCGTGACGCTCGTGCGCGTCGGCGTCGCCGCAGCCGTGCTGGGGCCGGTCGGGGTGGTGGCGCTCCGCGGGCGGTGGTCGCTGCTCCGGCGCCACGCACGCCTGGTCCTCGTCTACGGCACCCTCGCTGTCGCCGGGGCGCAGTTCTGCTACTTCGCCGCCATCCAGCACATGCAGGTGGGGCCGGCCATCCTCATCGAGTACACCGCCCCCGCGGCGGTGGTCGTCTGGCTGTGGCTGCGCCACGGACAGCGCCCCGGGCGCCTCACCGTCGTCGGCGCGGCTCTCGCGGCGGCCGGGCTCGTGCTCGTGCTGGACCTCGTCTCCGGCGCCGAGCTGTCGCCGGTCGGCGTTCTCTGGGCGCTCGGCGCGATGGTCGGCTGCGCCTCGCACTTCGTCATCTCCGCTCAGGACGACGACGCGCTGCCGCCGCTGACGCTTGCCGGCGGCGGCCTCGTGGTCGGCTCGGTCGTCCTCGGCG
>JBJMIQ010000201.1:0-2815 GCA_045806805.1 Nocardioides sp.
ACATCGCGGCGATCGTCGACTCCGACCAGCCCGCGCCGGGCCGTCGCGGTCTCGTGCTGTTCCTCACCGGCCTCTCCGGAAGTGGCAAGTCGACCATTGCTCAGGCCGTCATCGACTCGCTGCTCGAGTCCGGCGAGCGCACCGTCACCAGCCTGGACGGCGACGTCGTCCGCCGGAACCTGTCGGCGGGGCTGACCTTCAGCCGCGAGGACCGCGAGACCAACATCCGGCGGATCGGCTGGGTGGCCGCCGAGATATCCCGGCACGGAGGGGTCGCGGTGTGCAGCCCCATCGCCCCTTTCGACGCGACCCGTCGTCAGGTTCGGGCGATGGTCGAGGATGCCGGGGGCGCCTTCTTCCTCGTCCACGTCGCCACCCCACTCGAGGAGTGTGAGCGACGCGACCGCAAGGGCCTCTATGCCAAGGCACGGCGTGGTGAGATCCCGGAGTTCACGGGCATCTCCTCCCCCTACGAGGAGCCCACCGATGCGGCCGTGCGTGTGGACACCACCGGCCGTAGCATCGAAGAGGCCCTCGACGACGTACTGGAAGCGCTGGAGGAATCCGGCCATCTGGATCTGCGCGCCGACGACCCGTCCGAGACCCGACCGAGGATGATCTCTTCATGAGCGACCTCATCACCACCAGCTTCTTCGCGATCCTCGCTGCCGGGTTCTTCGTCGGGGTGGTCGTCGGCCTGACCGGCATGGGTGGTGGCGCGCTGATGACCCCGGCGCTGATCTTCCTCGGCGTCGGCGACGCGGCGACGGTGGTGACCGCAGACCTGACCGCGGCGGCGGTCTACAAGACAGGCGGCGCGATCGTCCACCACCGCGAGGGCTCGCCCAACCTGACGCTGGCGAAGTGGCTGATCGTCGGTTCGGTGCCGATGGCCCTGCTGGGACCGCACCTCGTCGCCGGGTTGACGGACAGTCCAGAGGAGCTCGACCTCGTCCTGAAGCTCTGCATCGGCTTCGCGCTGCTGCTGGCCGCGCTCACGTATGCCCTTCGGCTCTACGTCAACCTGCGCCGGGTCCGCCGCGGCGCTTCCACCGGAGATGAGAACCCCAGGATCCGTCCGATCCCCACGCTCCTGGTCGGCGCGCTCGGCGGCTTGCTGGTCGGTGTGACCAGTGTCGGATCGGGGTCGGTGATCATGATCGCTCTGCTGATGCTCTACCCGGGGCTGTCCGCGGTGAGGCTCGTCGGCACCGACCTGGTCCAGGCGGTGCCTCTCGTGCTGGCAGCGGCGATCTCCAACATTGCCCTGCACGGCCTCGACTGGGGAATCCTGATCCCCTTGCTGATCGGTTCGGTGCCCGGCAGCATCCTCGGATCCAAGATCGCTCCCCGAGTGCCGCAGTCGTTCATCCGCCGCGGGATCGTCGTGGTGCTGACCATGTCCGGCGTGGCGCTGCTCGACAAGGCGGGTTGGGCGCCCCTGGGTGCCGGCGAGGACGACACCCACCCAATCCTGGTCGCCGGTGTCGGAGTCGTGATGATCGTGCTGGTCCCGCTGGTCTGGGGACTGCTTCGGCGGGGGCAGGGACTGCCCATGTTCGGCGCTCCCACCGTCGCCCAGCTTGAGGATCCGGCGTACCGGCCCGGGATCGTGGGGATGAAGCGGGGCGGCGCACCGCGGGCCGATCGATCCGCTCCGTGACGCACGCGACACCCTGCGGCCGCGATTCAGCGCGTCGCTTGCAGGCGGTTAGCATGAGGCGCTGTCCCGAGGAGAGGCCACACCACAGATGACCGCACCCCCGACCCATGTCGACTACCAGCTGAGTCAGCTGGACCAGCTGGAAGCCGAGTCGATCCACATCTTCCGCGAGGTCGCGGCCGAGTTCGAGAAGCCGGTGCTGATGTTCTCGGGCGGCAAGGACTCGATCGTGATGATGCGACTCGCTGAGAAGGCGTTCTACCCCGCGAAGATCCCGTTCCCGGTCCTCCAGGTGGACACCGGGTACGACTTCCCCGAGGTCCTCGCCTGCCGCGACAACTGGGTGAACCGGCTCGGCGCCCGCCTGATCGTGGCGAGCGTCGAGGAGGCCCTGGCCAACGGCATCGTGGTCGACGACGGCAAGACGAGTCGCAACCGGCACCAGATCGGCACGCTGCTGCACGCGATCGAGGAGAACGGCTTCACCGCCGCCTTCGGAGGCGGGCGCCGCGACGAGGAGAAGGCCCGCGCCAAGGAGCGCGTCTACTCCCACCGCGACGACTTCGGCCAGTGGGACCCCAAGAACCAGCGCCCCGAGCTGTGGAGCCTCTACAACGGCCGGCACCAGAAGGGCGAGCACATCCGGGTCTTCCCGCTGTCCAACTGGACCGAGCTGGACATCTGGCAGTACATCGGCCGGGAGGGCATCGAGCTGCCGGCCATCTACTTCGCCCACCGGCGCAGCCTGGTCCGGCGCGACGGCATGCTGCTGTGGCCCAACGAGCACGTGCCGCTCTTCGACGGCGAGCAGACCTTCGAGGCGACGGTCCGCTACCGGACCGTCGGGGACGTCACCTGCACCGGAGCCGTGGAGTCCACCGCCACCACGGTCGAGGACATCATCGACGAGGTCGCGGTCACGCGGGTCACCGAACGCGGCGCCACGCGCGCCGACGACCGGGCCAGCGAGGCGGCGATGGAAGACCGCAAGCGTGAGGGGTACTTCTGATGGAACTGCTGCGGGTCGCCACCGCCGGATCGGTCGACGACGGCAAGTCGACGCTGATCGGCCGGCTGCTCTACGACACCAAGAGCATCTTCGAGGACCAGCTGGCGTCGGTCGAGCAGACCAGCCGGGCGCGCGGTGACGAG
>JBJMIQ010000202.1:0-7492 GCA_045806805.1 Nocardioides sp.
GAGGGGAACACCTCGAGCGACTCGAGGATCTCGACCTGCGCCTCCTCCTGCAACCGCGCTCGCTCCAGCAGCACCGGCAGTGAGCCGATGTTGTGGGTGCCGAAGACGACGTCGACCCACGGCGCCTTCCTCATGATCTCGCCGCAGGCGCGCAGCAGCTTGCTGAAGGCCCGCCGGTCGCCGAACTCGACGCCGTAGGCGTTGACGTTCTGCCCGAGCAGCGTCACCTCGCTGACGCCGTCGTCGACGAGCGCGCGGACCTCGGCGAGGACGTCGCCGGGGCGGCGGTCCTTCTCCTTGCCGCGCAGGCTCGGGACGATGCAGAACGTGCAGGTGTTGTTGCAGCCGACGCTCACCGACACCCAGGCGGCGTACGCCGACTCGCGCTTGGTCGGCAGGGTCGAGGGGAAGTCCTCGAGGGACTCCAGGACCTCGACCTGCGCCTCCTGCTGCACCCGCGCCCGCTCGAGGAGCGCCGGCAGCGAGCCGAGGTTGTGGGTGCCGAAGACGACGTCGACCCAGGGCGCCCGGCGGGTGACCTCGGCGCGGTCCTTCTGCGCCAGGCAGCCGCCCACGGCGATCTGCATGCCCGGCTTTGTGGCCTTGACCGGCGCGAGGTGGCCGAGGTTGCCGTAGAGCTTGTTGTCGGCGTTCTCGCGCACCGCGCAGGTGTTGAACACGACCACGTCGGCCGGCTCGTCGCCCGGCGCGGCGACGTACCCGGCGTCCTCCAGCAGCCCGGTGAGCCGCTCGGAGTCGTGGACGTTCATCTGGCACCCGTAGGTGCGGACCTCATACGTGCGAGTCATGACCGCATTAGGGTACGGCGGCGCCGCCCCGCGCCGAGAACCGTGGGGACTACTCGCGCTCCAGCATGAGCGTGAACCTCGCCCGCTGCCGGTCCGCGCCGGCGGGGTGGCAGCCGTTCCTGAAGTCGCTGAACACGGTTTCCTGCTCGTAGGTCCCCTGCAGCCTGGCGGGCGCCCCCGCAGTTGTGAGGCTCGCCCAGTGCCTGGTGTTGCTCCAGAAGGTCGAGCCCTTCATCGGCCGGCCGTCCCGGCTCGTGCAGCTGTCCTTCTTCGCGATGTCCTCGAAGGTCACCACCAGCCTGGTGCCGTCCCAGGTAAAGCTGCCCTCGGCCGGCGCCTTGACCGATCCGCTGCACTGCGCGTCGTCGCAGTGGTCGACGGTGAAGGCGTAGATGCTGGTCGCTGTGGCGCGTTCCTTCGCCCCTGGAACGTTGGACGACTCGAGCACGTATGTCGCCGCGTACTTCCCGTGGGGGGCGCCGGCCTCCAGCTCGGCTGCTGCGTCGCCCGGGGCGCGCTGGCCCGCGGAGCCGGCGCAGCCGGCCAGCAGCAGGACGAGGAGGCCCGGTGCCCACCGAAGCATTCGACCCGGCGTGGTCATCATGGTCGTCTCCACCCGCTCGCCGATGTCTCAGGATGGCCGTCGTGGCCGGGCCGGACAATCGCCCGGCTGGGTCCGCGGACGGGCCATGTGCCACAGGGGGACCTGAACCCGTTGAGTTGGGCCCGGCTACCGGTTGAGTTGGGCCCGCCTACCGGTTCGACGTACTGCGAGGCCCAGCTCAACGCTGAGCGAGGCCCAATTCAACGAGTCTTGGGAGTGACCCAGAGCCGGATCACGCCCTCGATGACGACCTCGCCGTCGCGGCGGACACCGCGGACCCGGACCGTGAGATCGCCCCCCGAGGCGGGTAGGGAGTCGTCGGTCCACTGCTCCGGGTCGGTCTCGGCGATGCAGGTGACGTCGGAGTCGGCCTTCGCGGTGTAGGCGACCTCCATGCCCTTGGGGATCCAGCGCTTGTCGGGCGGAATCGTCGCCTCGGCCAGCGCGCCCATGGCTGCCTCGAGGCCGTTGCACAGCGCGATCGCGTGCAGGGTCCCGATGTGGTTGTGGACGCGTCGGCGCTTGGGAATCACCAGCTCGGCGTAGTTGGGCCGGAGGTCGACGAAGCGCGGACGGATCGTGGCGAAGTACGGCGCCTTCCTCGCGAACGCGATCGAGAAGATCCGCTTCCCCCGGGGCAGGCGGCTGGCCTTCTGCCAGAGGTCCAGTACGGCAGGCATGGCGGGCAGGCTACCGGCGCCGGGCCGGCGGGCCGGTCAGTGCCCGGGGCTGAGGATCTCGACCCGGTTTCCGTGCCCGTCGAAGGTGTGGAGCCGCTGGAAGCCCGGGAAGCTCTCGCGCTGGCTCCAGTCGACCTCGTACCCGAGTGCCGCCAGCCTCGCGCCGACCGCCTCGAGCTCGGCGACGTCGGCCAGCACGAACGCGGGATGGGCCTTGCGCGCGGGCCGGAACGGGTCCTCGACCCCCACATGCAGCTCCGCGACCACCGCGCGGTCGGCGAAGGACCTGAACCACACGCCGCCACGACCGCGCAGGTCCTCGGGCTTCTCGACCTCCGTCATGCCGAGGCCGTCTTCGTAGAACCGGCGGGCGGCGTCCTCGCCGCCGGGCGGGCAGGCCACCTGGACGTGGTGGAGCCTCATGCCGAACCGACCCGCGCCACCACGAAGATCCGCCGGAAGGGCAGCACCACGCCGTAGTCACGTTGCGGGTACGCCGCCCGCAGCCGAGCCCTGAACTCCTCCTCGAACTCCTCCCGCAGCTCCGCAGGCAGGGCCGCAAGGGTGGGTCGGGCGCCGGTGCCCGACACCCAGGTGAACACCGGGTCCTCACCGGTCAGCACGTGCAGGTAGGTGGTCTCCCAGGCATCGACCGCGCAGCCGGCCTCGGCGAGCACCTCGAGGTACGTCGCCGGATCGTGGCTGTCGGGCACTGCCACTCCGGCGGTGTGCACGGCGTAAGGCTCCAGGTCGGCGATGTCGCGCCGGATCGTGTGACTGGGTTCGTCGAAGTTGCCGGGAACCTGGAACGCCAGCCATCCGCCCAGGACCACCCGCTCGACCAGACGAGGCAGCAGCTCCAGGTGCCCGGGCACCCACTGCAGCGTCGCGTTGGAGACCAGCACGTCGACCGGACTGTCCTGCTGGTGCATCCAGTCGCGCAGGTCACCGACCTCGAACCGGACGCCCGGAGCCTTGGCCTTCGCGATCATCTCCGGGCTGGAGTCGAGGCCGAGGACGTCCGCGTCCGGCCACCGCTGCGCCAGCAGCCCGGTCAGGTTGCCTGGCCCGCAGCCGAGGTCCACGACCGTGCGGGGTGAGTCGGCGCCGATGCGGACGACGAGGTCGAGGAACGGACGCCCTCGCTCGTCGGCGTAGGCGAGGTAGCGGTCCGGGTCCCACGTGTGCGGCATGAGCCGATCCTGCCTCGCTTTTATCTTGATGTCAAGATTCTCGACATGGGTCTAGACTGGCGGCATGCGGGACGAGGTCGACGAGCTGACCGAGGCGTGGGCGCGCGAGCGCTCCGACCTCGACCTGGCGCCGGTCGCGGTCTTCAGTCGGATCAGCCGGCTCGCCCGCCACCTCGACCTCGCCCGGCGCGCGGCGTTCACCGCCCACGGGATCGAGTCGTGGGAGTTCGACGTCCTGGCCGCCCTGCGCCGCACGGGGGCGCCCTACGAGCTCTCCCCCGGCCGGCTGCTCCGCGAGACCCTGGTGACCAGCGGGACCATGACCAACCGCGTCGACCGGCTGGTGGCCCGTGGGTACGTCGAGCGCTACCCCGACCCCGACGACCGGCGCGGGGTCATCGTCCGGCTCACCGCGGAGGGCAAGGAGGCGGTGGACGGCGCCTTCGAGGCCCTGCTCGCCGCCGAGACCGAGCTCCTCGCCGGCCTGCCCGTGCGCGACCGCAAGCGGCTCGCCGGGCTGCTGCGCACCCTGCTCGCGCCGTTCAGCTGACCGCCGTCCGTGACGATCGAGCGGTCGACGGGCGGTCTCCACAGCTCGAACGTCACGGATGACGCGGCTCACTCGAGCAGCTCGGCGGCCTCGAGCCACTCCTGTTCCAGGGCATCCCGCTCGGCCCGTACGACGGCGTAGTCGGCACTGAGCTCGGCCAGCCGCACGTGGTCGTGGGCCTGCGCAGCGATCTCGGTGTCCAGGGCCTTCTCCTGCTCGGCGAGGCGGGCCAGCTGCTTGTCGATGCGGGCGAGGGTCTTTCTGGCCGCCCGTTCGTGCGCGCTGCCGGGCTTGGGGTTTGCTTTCGGCTCACCGGGTCTCGACCCGCTCGCGCGACCTCGTTCCTCGCCCGCGTCGCTTGCTCGACCTTCGCTCGCCCACGCGCGGCGCTCGTCCTTCGCGCCCCGCTGCTCGCTCGCTCGGCGTTCGAGGTACTCGTCGACGCCGCGGGGCAGCATCGAGATCTGGCCGTCTCCGAGCAGCGCCCACACCGAGTCGCAGACCCGCTCCAGGAAGTAACGGTCGTGGGAGACGACGACCAGCGTGCCGGGCCACCCGTCCAGGAAGTCCTCGAGCACGTTGAGGGTCTCGATGTCGAGGTCGTTGGTGGGCTCGTCGAGGAGCAGCACATTGGGTTCGGTCAGCAGCAGGCGCAGCAGCTGGAAGCGGCGCCGTTCACCGCCGGAAAGGTCGCCGACCCGGGCGGTGAGCCGGTCGCCGGTGAAGCCGAACCGCTCCAGCATCGCAGTGGCGGTGATCTCGCCGTCGGCGGTCCGGGTCACCCGCCGGATCGACTCCACCGTCTCCAGCACCCGCGCCTCGGGATCGAGGTCCTCGACGTGCTGGGTCAGATGCTGCAGCGCGACGGTGCGTCCGTGCCGGACCCGCCCGGCGGACGGTGCCAGCTCCCCCGTCAGCAGCGCCAGCACCGACGACTTCCCGGCCCCGTTGACGCCGACGATCCCGACCCGGTCCCCCGGACCGAGTCGCCACGTGGCGTGGGTCAGCAGGACCCGGTCACCGCGGGAGAGATCGACGTCCTCGACGTCGAGCACGTCCTTGCCGAGCCGCTGGGTTGCGAACCGCTGGAGCTCGAGCGGGTCCCGGGGCGGGGGCACGTCCTCGATCAGCGCGCTGGCGGCATCGATGCGGAACTTCGGTTTCGACGTCCGCGCAGGAGGACCGCGGCGCAGCCAGGCCAGCTCCTTGCGGACGAGGTTGCGCCGGCGCGCCTCGGTGGCGTCGGCCTGACGCTGCCGTTCCGCACGGGCCAGGACGTAGGCCGCGTAACCGCCCTCATAGGCGTCGACGACCCCGTCGTGGATCTCCCAGGTCGCCTGGCACACCGCGTCGAGGAACCACCGGTCGTGGGTGACCACGACCAGGGCACAGGGCCTTTCGACGAGGTGCCTGGCCAGCCACGCCACGGCCTCGACGTCGAGGTGGTTGGTCGGCTCGTCCAGCACGACCAGGTCGTGGTCACCGAGCAGCAGGGCGGCCAGCGAACACCGTCTGCGCTCACCCCCGGACAGGCCGAGCACTGCGCGGTCCAGGCTGATCCCGGCCAGCAGCTCGTCGACGACATCGCGGGTGCGAGGGTCGGCCGCCCACTCGTGGTCGGAACGGCCGGCGAGCACCGCCTCGCGGACGCTGTGGGTGTCGGAGAGGGCGTCGCCCTGGTGGAGGTACCCGATGGTCAGCCCGCGTGACCGGGAGACGCGGCCGGAGTCCGGCTCCTCCAGACCCGTCATCACCTCCAGCAGCGTGGTCTTTCCCGCACCGTTACGGCCGACGATCCCGATCCGCTGACCGGCGGAGATCCCCAGCGAGACGTCGTCGAGCAGCGCGCGGACGCCGTACGCCTTGGAGACCCGCTCCAGGTTGAGCAGGTTCGCCATCACTCCACCGTGTCCGCCTGCGGGCCGGGGGCCGGAGCGGTCGCGGTCAGCGCGGTGACGTGCCCGGTGTAGCGGAGCCCGTCGGCGACCGCGGCGGCGTCCGACTCGGAGTCGCAGAGGAACACGCAGGTGGGTCCGGATCCGGAGACCAGGCCGCGCAGGGCACCCTCGGACTCACCGAGGGTGATCAGGTTGCGCAGGTCCGGCCGCAGGTCGAAGACGGGTCGCTGCAGGTCGTTGTGCAGGGCCCGCGCCAGCTCCCGGGGGTCACCCGTGTCGAGCGCGGCCATCACCTTGTCGGAGGACGCCGGCGCACCGGGGTCGGGAACCATGTCGTCGAAGTGCCGGTAGATCGCCGGGGTGGACAACCCCTGCCGCTGGGGTACGACGACCCACCACCACTCCCCCGGATCGAGAACGGCTTCGACGATCTCGCCTCGCCCGGCGCCGTGGCCCGTACCGCCGAGGAGCGCGAAGGGGACGTCGCTGCCCAGCTGCACCGCGAGCTCGATCAACTGGTCGAGGGGAGTGCGCAGACCCCACAGCTCGTCGAGCACCACGAGCGTCGCCGCGGCGTCGGCCGAGCCACCGGCCAGCCCGCCGGCGACCGGGATCGCCTTCTCCACCCGCAGCTCGGCCTTCGGCTCGATGTCGTGCAGCTCGGCGAGGAGGGCACCGGCCCGGGTCACGATGTTGTCGCCCATACCCGGGACCGCGGACCGGTCGACGTAGGGCTCGACACGGGTCCCCACCCGCCAGCTGTCGGCGGCAGTCGCCGTCACCTGGTCGAACAGGGAGATCGCCTGGTAGACGGTGCACAGCTCGTGGTAGCCGTCGTCGCGGACCGCGCCCACGCCCAGGTGGAGGTTGATCTTCGCGGCCGCGCGGGCACGCACGGCGCTCACGGCTCGACCCCGACCCCGTGGAGCGCCTCGGCGATGCGCACGAACGCCTCGACGTCGAGCACCTCACCGCGCGACACCGGGTCGACACCGGCGGCGACCAGCGCCTGCTCGGCCGCCTGCGGCGACCCGGCCAGACCGCGCAGGGCACCGCGCAACGCCTTGCGTCGCTGGGCGAACGCCGCGTCGACCACCGCGAAGACCTCGGCGCGGGAGGCGGTCGTGGCCGGCGGCTCGCGCCGGGTCCACGCGACCAGACCGGAGTCGACGTTGGGCGGCGGCCAGAAGACCGTCCGACCGACCGCACCCGCGCGGCGTACGTCGGCGAACCAGGCGGCCTTGACCGACGGAACGCCGTAGACCTTCGAACCGGGCCCGGCCGCCAGGCGGTCGGCCACCTCGGCCTGCCCCATGACCAGCCCGCGCTCCAGGGATGGCAGCAGCGCAAGCAGGTGCAGCAGCACCGGGACCGAGACGTTGTAGGGGAGGTTGGCGACCAGCGCGGTTGGTGGCGGGCCGGGCAGCGCGGACAGCCGGAGCGCATCCGCGTGGACCAGCTCGAACCGGTCGGCGTGGTCGGGTGCGTGCGACGCCACCGTGGACGGCAACCTGGCCGCCAGCTGGTCATCGACCTCGACCGCCACCACCCGCTTCGCGGCCCCGAGCAGCGCCAGGGTCAGCGACCCGAGCCCGGGCCCGACCTCCATCACCACGTCCTCGGGCGTGACGCCCGAGGCGCGCACGATCCGGCGCACGGTGTTGGCGTCGATGACGAAGTTCTGCCCCCGCTGCTTGGTGGGTCGCAGGTCGACGGAGGCGGCGAGCGAACGCACGTCCGCCGGGCCGAGAAGTCTCG
>JBJMIQ010000203.1:0-6372 GCA_045806805.1 Nocardioides sp.
CCGACCTGGGACTTCAACTGGTCGGCGGTGCCCTCGGCGATCACCTTGCCGTGGTCGATCACCACGATGTTGTCGGCGAGGAGGTCGGCCTCTTCGAGGTACTGGGTGGTGAGCAGCAGGGTGGTGCCGCCGGAGACCAGCTCCTGGAGCAGGGCCCACATCTCGGTCCGGCTGCGGGGGTCGAGGCCGGTGGTCGGCTCGTCAAGGAACAGCACCGGCGGGTTGGCGACCAGGGCGCCGGCGAGGTCGAGCCGCCGCTGCATGCCGCCGGAGTAGGTCTTCGACGGCCGGTCGGCGGCGTCGTCGAGGCGCAGCTGCACCAGCAGCTCTCGTGCCCGCTCGGCGCTCGCGCGACGTCCGAGGTGGTAGAGACGGCCGATCATCTCGAGGTTCTCGTAGCCGGTGAGGTACTCGTCGACGGCGGCGTACTGGCCCGAGACGCCGATCTTGCGCCGGACGCCGCGCGGGTCGGCCGCGACGTCGATCCCGGCCACCTCCGCGCGGCCACCGTCGGCCGCGACCCGGGTGGTGAGGATCTTCACCGCCGTGGTCTTGCCGGCGCCGTTGGGCCCCAGGAGCGCGAGCACACTTCCCTCGGGGACCCGAAGGTCGATGCCGTCGAGGGCGGTGATCTCCTTGTAGTGCTTGACCACCCCTTCGGCAAGGATCGCGTCTGTCATGGGTGTCCCTCCGTCCCCTCGGCGCCGGTCAACCACCCCGGCGCGGCCACTCTTCCACGGCCCGTGAAGTCGGGTCGAACTGGTTTCTCGCTCACTGCTCCTCGAGCACCGACAGGACGTTTCCGGCCGGGTCGGTGAACCACGCGATCCGGGGGCCGGGTCCGCGGGCGATCCCGCGCTCGTCCTGGTCGAAGCCGTCGTAGCGCTCGAACGCGACGCCGCGGGCAGCGAGCTCGTCGACGGTCCGGTCGACGTCGTCGACCGGGAAGTTCAGGATGGTGAAGCCGGCCGGCTGGTGGCCCGGCTTGGCGTAGACCATCACCCGCCCGCCGCCGGTGAGGTCGAGGGCGAGCAGGCCCATCGACTCGTCGAGGACCGTGACGTCGAGGCCGAGGGTGTCTCCGTAGAACCCGCGCGCCGCCTCGAGGTCGTCGACCGAGAAGCCACTGAACGCCTTGCTCTCCCTGAGCATCACGCCTCCTGGGGTAGGGGGTCCGGACGTGGACCAGAGTGGAGACCAGCACCGGATGTCGAACTCATCGGTCCCTGGGCCGACGCTGCTGCGGGTACGGCGTCTCGTGGCGGGCCAGCATCTCGACGAACTGCCGGATCTTGCGCTCGCGGGTCTCCTGCCGCTTGACCGCGCCGAGCCGGTGGATCAGGGCGAAGCGGTTGGCTGAGGTCAGGACCTCGAACATCGCCTGCGCGTCGGGGTTGGCAGCGATTGCCTCGGCGAGGTCGGCCGGCACCTCGGCGGACGCGGGGCCGGCGTAGGCCTCTTCCCAGCGGCCGTCGGCCTGAGCGGCCCGGACCGCGGCGCGGCCGGATTCGTGCATCAGCCCGGCTTCCTCGAGCCGGGCGACGCGGGCGACGTTGGTTTGCGACCAGCGGCTCTTCGGTCCACGCCGCGTCATCCGCTGGAACGAGCTGCCCTCGTCGCGCCGTCGCCCCTGGCCGTCGATCCAGCCGAAGCAGAGCGCCTCGCACACGGCCTGCTCGTAGTCGAGTGTGGTCACCTCGCCGCCCTTCTTGTGCAGCACCAGCCACACACCGGGGGAGGAGTCGTGGTGGTCGGTCAGCCAGGCCCGCCACCCGGCGGCATCCGGCACGAGCAGCTCCTCGAGGTCGGCTCCCATGCCGGTGATCGTAGGACCCACCACCGACATCCCTCCCAGGACCAGCTCGAGCAAACGGAAGGGGCCGGCTCACTCCTCGTCGAACCTGCCCCGGTGGTCATGCGGGATCAGTGGGGTCTCGGCGCGGCTCCTGAGCTGCTGCACGGCCCAGGTGTTGCCATCCGGGTCGGCGAAGCCGAAGAACGTGCCGCCGTCCCGCTCGTCGAAGACCTGGATCTGGTCGCACTCGACCCCGCGCCCGACGAGCTCCGTCCGGGCGGCTTCGGCGTCGGCCACCACGAGCTGCAGCCCACGCATCGAGCCCGGGGCCATCTGGCTCTGCGCGGGCAGGTCACCGACCACGATCGAGCAGCCGGAGCCGCGCGGGGTCAGCTGCGCGACGTGCATGTGCTCGTTGTGCGTGTCGTGGTCGAGGGCGAAGCCCACCCGGTCCCGGTAGAACGCGATCGAGCGGTCGAGGTCGCTGACCGGGAGGACCACGACCTCGAGCGTCCAGTCCATGCTCATCGCGCGCCGGCCACCGAGGCGAGCAGCTCGTCGAGCTTGTCGTAGCCCTCCGCCATGCCGCCCTCCATGCCGCTGGTGACCATGGCGTCGCGCGCCTCCACCGAGGGGTACACCGCGTGCCCACTCAGCCGGCTGCGGCCCTCGCCCAGGTCGGTGAACGTGAGGAACTCGATCGAGACCTGGTCGGGGGCGCCGTCGTACTCGAAGGTCTGGATCGCGAGCTCGTTGTCGCGGACGGTGTGGAAGACCCCGTTGAAGCGGTACTCCTCGTCCTCGGCGCGGTGGGTCCACCGGAATCCACCCTGGGTCACGAAGTCGTGCCGCTCGATCTCCATCTCGAACCTGTCCGGTCCCAGCCACTGCTTGAGCAGGTCCGGGTCCCGGTAGGCCCGGAAGACCGCGTCGACCGGCGCGTCGAACTCGCGCTCGGTGTCGATGTAGGGCAGTCCGTCAGGTGCGGTGACGGTCAGTGCGTTGGTCATGACGTTCCCTCCTTGTTTTCCTTCTTCAGTACGTCGTCCAGGCGGCGGAACTGCTGCTCGTGGACCAGCCGGTAACGGTCGATCCACGCGGTCAGCGCCTCGAGTGCCGCGGCGTCGAGGTGGACGGGCCGGCGCTGGGCCTCGCGGGTCCGGGTCACCAGCCCGGCCTGCTCGAGGACCGCGATGTGCCTCGAGACGGCCTGGAGCGTGATCTCGAACGGCTCAGCCAGCTCGTTGACCGTTGCCGGTCCCCTGCTGAGGCGGGCGATGATCCCGCGGCGGACCGGGTCGGCCAGGGCGGCGAAGGCACGGTCCATCCGCTCTTCGTCGACGGCTGGCCCAGGCATTTATTCAATCCTTACGTTGATCAACTGATACGTTGAATACAACCATGGGAATGCGGATCGCGCAAGCCCCCGTGGGTGACGATGAGTCGGGGTGACGTTTCCGGTCTGTATGGGCGGACGAAAGTGGAGGTAGTCATGACCAAGCTCGACGTGTCGTTCACGGCGACGTTGCAGAAGAGCCCCAACCCAGGCGGATGGACCTATCTGGTGTGGCCGGAGTCGGTGAGCTACTTCGGCACGAGGGGACTGGTGAAGGTGCGCGGCACCGTCGACGGCGAACCGATCCAGACCTCGTTCATGGCGCTCGGCGACGGCACCCACAAGTTCCCGGTCAACGCCACGGTCCGGAGGGCACTCGGCAAGCAGGCCGGCGACGTGGTGACAGTCCGGCTCGAGGAACGCCTGGGCTGACGCTGCGGGTTGCGAGGTCGGGGTCTCGGAACCCCCGCCATTGGTGGGAAACGGCAGGCGGCGGGTCCGAATCTTCGCCGTTTGGTACCAAACGGCACGCCCAGGCGCCGTACGTCGTCAGTCGAGGCCGCAGGAGTCGCGGGCGAAGCGGATGGCGTTGGCCGCACCTTCGTCGGACATGCGGAGTAGCAGGTCGCCGGACCGGTCGCCCAGGCTCAGGTGGACGATGAACGCGGTCGCGCCGCCCGCCTCCAGGAAGGCGTGGTCGTCGCACCGGTTCGGCACCACCGGAAGCCGGATGCGCTGGACCGGGCCGTCGCCGCGCACCTTCGCCCGGGGCCGCCACACGCCTGACCCCTTGGCCGTGAGGACCGGGGTCCCGCCGACCGTCTCGATCGTGAGGACCCGGCCGGGACGACCGGTGGGCTTCGCGACGAGCACCAGCGTCGCGACGCTGCCCTCGCCCGACCCGTCGACGGGAACCTCGTCGGCGAAGGACAGGTCCGCGACCTGCGAGACCGCCAGCTCGAGGCAGCGCGAGGCGACGTACCGGGCGACGACGTCGGCCTCGTCCTCGACCGGGATGGTCGCCCGCCTCCCGTCGAAGGTGATGGCCACACGGCCCGGTGCGGCACCGGTGCTGACGCCGCACCTCGGCCGGGTCGGCAGGGCCAGTGGGTAGCCGCGCTCGGCGTCGGACGGGTTCGCCCGCAGCCGCTCCCCGGGGATCGGCGCTCGCAACCGCGGGTCGAGATAGCGGATCGAGGTGGGGTTGATCTCGTGACGCAACCCGTTGCCGATCCATACCTGGAACTGGTCGAGCGCCGAGTCCCGGGACGACTGGCGAAGGTCGGCGACGAGCTTGCCCGGCGGTGGCCCCATGTCCGGCATCGGCAGCGCAGTGAGCGTCGAGATGGACGACGACGGTGACGGCTCCGGGCCAGCGCTCGGCGACGAGCCGGCGCACGCGGTCAGCAACAATGTGGCCGACACGATCCCGACCAGGCTTGCCGCCCAGCGCACCCTCCTCCGCATGAAGCCACGGTAGTCATGAGCTAGAGGTGAGCGGGCTGGTTGCGTCGCGATCCCCGCCCAGGCGGGGATCCCCACGGTTTGGGGGCGTTGCAACCACCACGAAGCGCAAGGAACGACACCAAAGCTGCGCGTGGCGGGTACCGAACCCGACGTACGGTCCACGTCACGGGCCGCTAACGAAGCGCTGCCCGGTCCCGGGTTCACGCCCACGATGGCCGTACGCTCTCCTAGCCATTGGCAGGAGAGGGGAACGCGCGTGAGCGTCGCGTACGACATCGGCGAGCTGGGCCGACCCGGCGGGGTCGGCGTCCGCTGCCAGGGCGTCGTCCACCTCTATCGCACCTTCGAGGGCCACGACGTCGTCGCGCTCCAGGGCGTCGACCTCGACATTGACGCCGGGGAGCGC
Source organism: Nocardioides sp. (assembly GCA_045806805.1). GTDB lineage: Bacteria > Actinomycetota > Actinomycetes > Propionibacteriales > Nocardioidaceae > Nocardioides. Next base: position 5,005 of record JBJMIQ010000203.1, read on the forward strand.
GTGGCGTTCCTCGGCCCGAGCGGCTCGGGCAAGTCGACGTTGCTCACCCTGCTCGGCGGCATCCAGAAGCCCAGCGCAGGCCGCATCTTCCTCGGCGAGGACGAGATCTCCCGCCTCGGCGAACGCTTCCTCGCCCGAATCCGCGCGCGCCGGGTGAGCACGATGCTGCAGGGCTCGACCCGCAACCTGCTGTCATACGCAACGGCCCTGCAGAACCTCGGCTTCGCGAGACTCGCCCTCAGCAGCTCCGAGCGCCGCGAGGTGGTCCCGGCCCTCGACCTGCTCGGCAAGGTGGGGCTGGAGCAGCAGGCCGACCAGGTCGTCTCGACCATGTCCGGCGGGCAGCGGCAGCGGCTGGCGTTGGCCTGCGCCGTCGCGACCATGCCGCAGCTTCTGCTGGCCGACGAGCCGACCAGCCAGCTCAGCCACGAGGACCGCGACCACGTGATCGAGCTGATCCACGAGCTCGGCGACGACCTCGGGACCACCATCGTCGTGGTCACCCACCAGCCCGAGGTGGCGGCCACCTTTCCGCGAACCGTGACCATGAAGGGCGGCCGCGTCGGCGCGGAAGGCCGGCACGGCGCCGAGTACGTCGTCATCGGAGCCGAAGGCGTGGTCCACCTGCCGACGCACCTGGCCGCGGAGTGGCCGCAAGGCACCCTGGTCCGGATCGAGCCCGAGGACGCCGACCGCCTCGTCGTCTCCCGGCCCAGCGACATGCACGAGGGAGAGGAGGAGGAAGAAGAGTGAACCGCGCGCTCGAGATCTCCGGGGTCTCCTACACCCTCTCGCGCACCCTCCTGCACGAGATCGACCTGGAGTTCAGGCCCGGGGAGCTCGCGGCGCTGTCCGGACCCAGTGGCTCGGGCAAGACCACCCTCCTGTCCATCGCCGGCGGGTTGCTGGAGCCAACGACGGGAACGACGACGTACGCCGGCCGCCCGATGTGGCAGGGAACCGGCGACCCGCGGCCCGAGGTCGCCTTCGTGCTCCAGGTCTACGGACTGATCCCGATTCTGTCCGCCCAGGAGAACGTCTCGGTGGCGCTGCGCGCACGCGGCGTCAGCCCGGGGGAGGCGGACGAGCGGGCGGAGGCCGCCCTGGCCCGCTTCAATATCGCTGATCTCGCCGACCGCCAGGTCGAGGAGCTCTCGGGTGGCCAGATGCAGCGGGTCGCCTGCGCCCGCGGGCTCGTCGTCGGGTCCGACATCCTGCTGGCCGACGAGCCGACCAGCGAGCTCGACGAGGTCAACCGTGGCCTGGTGCTGGGGGAGCTGCGGCAAGAAGCCCTGCGCGGCGCCGTCGTGGTGGTCGCGACGCACGACCCTGCCGTGGCTGAGGCCTGCGACCGGCACTACGTGCTCG
>JBJMIQ010000204.1:0-7293 GCA_045806805.1 Nocardioides sp.
TGGCCCACACCCCCTTGGTTGGGGCCCACCGACCCGTCCAGTCTAGCCTCGGGTTCCGCGCGACAACGCGCCGCTCGCCTCGGCGAGTCACTGCTTTCCACCTCCGCCGCCGGCGGGGGACGGCATTGGTGAGACACACCAAGCGATAGCGACTTCCTCTTGTCCTCAACACCTTCCTTTACCGACCTCGGCGTGCCCGCGAACCTCGCGAACGTGCTCGCCGACCTCGGCATCGTCTCCCCGACCCCTATCCAGGCAGCGACGCTGCCGGACTCACTGGCCGGCCGCGACGTGCTCGGCCGGGGCCGCACCGGCTCCGGCAAGACCTACGCGTTCCTGCTCCCTCTCGTCGCCCGGCTCGTGGCCTCGGGCCGCACCCGGCGCCCGGGGGCACCCCGCGCGCTCATCCTCGCGCCGACCCGCGAGCTGGTCGGACAGATCGACCAGGCTCTCGCACCGTTGGCGAAGGCAGCCGGCCTCAGCACGCGGACCGTGTTCGGCGGCGTGGGCCAGAACCCCCAGGTCCAGGGACTGCGCCGAGGCGTCGACATCGTCGTGGCCTGTCCCGGTCGGCTCGAGGACCTGATGGGCCAGGGACACTGCTCGCTCGGCTCGGTCGAGGTCACCGTCCTCGACGAGGCGGACCACATGGCCGATCTCGGTTTCCTCCCCGCCGTCCGGCGGCTCCTCGACAAGACTCCGCGCGACGGCCAGCGACTGCTGTTCTCGGCCACCCTGGACAAGGCGATCGACGTCCTGGTCAAGCGGTTCCTGAGCTCGCCGGTCACCCACGAGGCCGACTCGGCGCAGTCGCCGGTGGCCACCATGGACCACCACGTCCTCCACATTTCGCGCGACCACCGGCTGCCGATCCTGGTCGACCTGGCCAGCGCGCCCGGTCGCACCCTCGTCTTCACCCGGACCAAGCACGGCGCCAAAGCGCTCGCCCGCCAGCTGAACCGGAGCGGCGTGCCGACGGTGGAGCTGCACGGCAACCTGAGCCAGGGGGCCCGCACCCGCAACATGGATGCCTTCCACAGCGGCCAGGCCCAGACGCTGGTCGCTACCGACATCGCAGCCCGCGGGATCCACGTCGACGACGTCGCCCTGGTCATCCACGCCGACCCGCCGGTCGAGCACAAGGCCTACCTGCACCGCTCCGGGCGGACCGCCCGAGCCGGCGCCCGCGGCACGGTCGTCACGCTGATGACCAGCGAGCAGGTCGGTGACGTCCGCCAGCTCACCCGGGCCGCCGGGATCAAGGCCCGCACCACCCGCTTCGACGGCGCCGGTCACCCGGTCCTGGCCGAGCTGGCGCCGGGCGAGCGCATCAAGGTCCCCGGCGGCATGGTCGTCGAGAGCCCGGCTGCTGGTGGCGGCAACGGCGGGTCGCGGGGGCGCCGCCGAGGCGGCGGTGGCGGTGGCCGCGCTCGCAACGGCAACCCCGGCGGCAACCGCGGCGGCAAGGCGGGACGACGGGGCGGCCAGTCCGGGTCCGGTCGCCGGTCCGGCTCATCGGGCGGCAACCGACACAGCGCCGCGGGCTTCAGCGCCGGTCGCTAGCGGTCGCCTCCCACGTAGGCTCGCGCCGATGAACCTGGTTCCCGTGCGCGCGTGGGTCCAGCGCGGGTTGTGGGACGTCGTACCCCGCGACCATCGGGAGACCCCGGCGCAGCTGCGACGGCGCCAGCTCGTGACGCTGGCCTTCGTCGTCCTCGGTGGGGCGGTGCTCGGTGTTTCGCTGCGGATCGAGCCCGGCAGCGCCTGGTTCTACCCCGCCACCTTCGGGCTGGCGCTGGTCTGGACGGTCGGTGCGTTCGCCTCCGGACCTCTGCACCTGGGTCGCGAGGTCCATCCGTCGGGCCACTATGTCCGGCCGGTGGTGGCGCCGATCCTGGTGGGCCTCGGCCTCGCGGGTGTCTTCGTGGTGGGGGCGCTGGTGGTTCGTGAGATCGACGTCCTCGACGGCTTCGTCCGCTCCGTCGTGGCGTACGCCGACGAGGGCTCGGTCGGACTGCTGGTGCTGGTGACCGTCGTCAACGGCGTCGCCGAGGAGCTCTTCTTCCGAGGGGCGGTCTACGCCGCGGTGACCCGGTATCCGGTACCGGTCACCACGCTCGCCTACACGGTTGCGACCCTGGCCACCGGCAACCTGATGCTGGGGTTTGCGGCTGCCCTGCTCGGGCTCGTCGTGGGCCTCCAGAGGCGTGCGTCGGGCGGGATCCTCGCTCCGATCCTCACCCACGTCACCTGGTCGCTGTCGATGCTCTTCGCCCTGCCCGCGCTGTTCGGCTGAGCCCTGCCCGTCAGTCCTGCTGGTGGTCCTCCAGCGCGCGGCGCACCGCCTCGGCGTACGGCAGCAGCTCACCGGGCACCAGCTCCTTGATCGAGTCGTCGGTGACGACCACCTCGGTCCCCATGGAGTCGATGAGGTTCCGGCCGGTCGTGGCGTCCACGTCGGTGACAAAGGCGAGCCAGTACGACGACAGCCTGGGTGTCAGCACCGGCACCTTCACGATCGGAAGGCGGTGCCCGTCCTTCACCTCCGAGGCCACCTGGAGCATCTCGAGATAGGTGAGCTGCTCGGGCCCGCCGATCTCGAAGGTCCGGTCGAAGGCCTCGGGCACGCCCACGACTCCGGCGAGGTAGCGGATCACGTCGTCGACGGCGATCGGCTGCGTCCGGGTGTTGACCCAGCGCGGCACCACCATGGCCGGGAGGTTCTTCACGAGCTGGCGGGTCAGCTCCCAGGAGATGCCGCCCGCCCCGACCACGATCGCGGCCCGCAGCACCGTGACCGGGACCCCGGTCTCACCGAGGAGCTCCTCGACCTCCCTGCGGGAGCGCAGGTGGGGGGAAAGGTCGTCGTCATCGGCCCCGAGCCCGCCCAGGTAGACGATCTGCTTGATCCCGCACGCCACGGCAGCCTTGGCGAAGGTCCGTGCGGCGTCGGCGTCCTTCTCCTCGAAGTTCCGGTCGTCGAGCGAGTGGACCAGGTAGACCGCCACGTCGACCCCGGAGAGCGGGCCGGTGAGGGAGGCGCGGTCGAAGACGTCGCCCGCGACGGGCTCGCCCGGTCCGTCGTACTTCTCGGGGCGGCGAGTCATGGCCCGGACGGTGTGCCCGCGTTCGACCAGCTCTGGCACCAGGCGGCGCCCGATGAAACCGGTCGCGCCGGTGACCAGGACGGTGAGGGGCTCGCTCATCCGGGGTCCCCGCGGAAGCGTGAGCGCAGCGAGCGGTTCCGTGGGGTGGTTCTCATTGGGACACCTTAAGGAGTGGTCGGACACTTCCGACCCGTGCCCGGGGGCATGGCCGCGGCGCTAGCGGGCACCGGGTGGTGTGACTGCACGAACCGTGGGCGTCGAGGAAGAGCTGATGCTGGTCGATCCGGAGACCGGCCGGCTCACCGCCGTGGCGCAGCGAGCCCTGCGGGCCCGGGCCGAGGCGGAGGCGGAGGACCGCCTTGAGCTGGACGGCAAGTTCGAAGGGTCCGGCGTCGAGGCCGAGCTGTTCCTGCAGCAGATCGAGACCACGACGCCACCCTGCGACACCATCGACGAGCTGGACCGGCAGCTTCGTCAGGCGCGACGGACCATCGGCGAGCTGGCGCTGGACGCCGGTGCGGCCGTGGTCGCCGTACCCACCCCGGTCATGGTCGACACCGACGCCTCGGTCACCCCTCAGCCTCGCTACCAGCGGATCCGTGAGGAGTTCGGCGAGCTGGCGAAGACGTCGCTGGCGTGCGCGATGCACGTCCACGTCGGGCTCGAGGAGGGGGAGGACGGTGCGGTCCTCCTTGGCGACATCGGTCCCTGGCTCCCCGTCCTGCTCGCGATCAGCGCCAACTCGCCGTACTGGCGGGGGCACGACACGGGCTACGCCAGCTGGCGCACCCAGATCTGGACCCGCTGGCCGAGCAACGGGACGTCCGAGCCGTTCGCGTCCCGGCAGGAGTACGACGAAGTCGCCCGCCGGCTCGTCGACTGGGGCGTCGCACTGGACGAGGCGATGGTCTACTTCGACGCGCGACTGTCGAGGAGCTTTCCGACGGTCGAGATCCGGGTGGCGGACGTCTGCACGGATCCGGAGGACGCCATCCTGTTCGCGGCCCTCGCCCGGGCTCTGGTGACCACCGCCGCCAATCCTTCCTCGCACCTGCGGTCACCCGAGTGGCGGTCCGACCTCATGCGGGCCGCGTCCTGGCGGGCGTCCCGCTACGGGCTGGCCGCGCAGCTGGTCGACCCGGCGACCCTGGAGCTGGCGCCGGCCCGAGCCGTCGTGGAGTCCCTCGTGCACCAGGTTCGCGACGCCCTCGACGACGCGGGTGACCTGGCACTCGTCGAAGACCTCCTCGAGCGGCTGCTGTCGCGCGGCGGCGGCGCCACCCGGCAGCGGCGGACGTTCGAGGCAGAGGGGACGCTCGAGGCGGTGGTGACCGATCTCAGGATCCGCACGGAGAAGTCCTGGTCCGGCCACGCGACCGGGGCGGGCCACTAGGGCGTCCGCGCGGGAACCAACGACGCCTGGTGGGCGTTGAACCCCACACCCCCTTCAGGAGCAGCCCGTGCCCTACGACCCTGCCCACCTGTTCGAGCGCCAGGTCCACCGACTCGTGGAGCTCGGCTACCCCAGACTCTGTGGGCTCGACGAGTCGGCCTTTCGAGAGCTGCTCTCACCCCTGGCCGATCCGGTGGCCGGGGTGCCCGAGCAGGACGACGTACCTTTCGTCGTCGTGGTCACCCGGGAGCTGGTGCGCCCCGAGGACACCGTCCCGCTGCTCCGGTTGGTCGACGGACGGACGCCCGGCGTCGTGGACCGCAATCACGCTCCGGGTGACCTCGCGACGTACCAGCCGCTGCCGGAGCTGGGACTCGACGTGCTCGACGGTGGCCACCCGCCGAAGGCCTACCTGCTCACCGGCATCCAGCGGGGTGAGGAGTTCTGCAACGTCCGACCCGAGGACGCACTACCTGTCATCCGAAGTCGCGGGCGGACACCGTTGACGATCGACGAGGGCGTTGCCGTGGTCACGCACGCGCCGCACCTGCTCGAGAAGAACAAGTGCTTCATGCTCTCCGGGTCCCGGCGGAACGACCGTCGGGTCCCGGCCATGTGGATCAGCCAGGGCGCGCCCAAGCTGGGGTGGTGCTGGGACGGAAACCCCCACACCTGGCTGGGCGTGGCGTCCGCCGGTGGGCGGCGGGTCGCCTAGCTGGATCGGGTCCGGCGGGCGATTCCCTCGCGCTTGGTCTCGTCCATGGCCGACTCGTACGCCGCGACCAGGCTGGCGACCGACAGCGGCTTGAGGCGCTCGACGATCTCCTGGAGCCGGTCAGGCGAGATCCCGGCCTCCTTGTAGACCGGCCAGATCATGGTCCGGAACACCTCGTAGAGCTCTTCGGCAATCTGCCGCCCGTGCTTGGCGTACACCTCGGAGGAGGCCGTCGCCGCCTCCGTCGGGAAGCCGAGGTCGAGCAGGCCCATGCCGACCGTGAGCTGGGAGACCGCCACCTCGTAGCGGCCCCGGGCGGCGGGCCGCACGATCCCCAACGCGGACAGGGTGGCGAGGTCCTCGTCGCTGAGTCGGCGGCCGGTGCGCTTGGCGAGGTCGGTCTTCGTCATCTCGACCGGCATCTCGGCCTGCCAGGGCGCCAGCATCGTGCGGTGCAGCGCGATGTCCTCCGGCGTCGCGTCGGCGGGGATGCCCGCGACGTACTTCTCGATCGCGGCCAGCGTGAAGCCATGGCTCTGCAGCTCGCGGACCAGCTCGAGCCGGGCGATGTGGTCGGGGGTGTAGTAGCCGGAACGTCCGCGCCGGATCGGCGGCGGGATCAGGCCCTTGGTGGTGTAGAAGCGCACGTTGCGGACGCTCATGCCGACGCGGTTGGTCAGCTCGTCCAGGGTGAGCAGCCCCCGCAGCTGCTCGACCGACTCTTCCAACGCCGCGCCTCCTCAGCTCGCCCACCAGGTGATCCGGACCACGGTGCGGCCACCTTGACCATGGTGACAGTAATGGTGTCACAATCGGTAGGGGTCTCGACAAGCACGATTCAGACAGGACGGTCATGGCAGAAGCATTCGTGTACGACCACGTTCGTACGCCGCGGGGCAAGGGCAAGAAGGTCGGCTCGCTGCACGAGGTCAAGCCGGTGGATCTCGCCGTCGGCCTCCTCGACGAGATCAAGGTTCGCAACCCGACCTTCGACCCCAACCGGGTCGACGACGTGGTTCTCGGCGTGGTCTCACCGATCGGCGAACAGGGGGGCGACATCGCCAAGACCGCCGCACTGGCTGCCGGCTACCCGGAGACCGTCGCCGGGGTCCAGCTGAACCGGTTCTGCGCCTCGGGCCTCGAGGCCGTCAACCAGGCTGCGGCCCGGGTCCGGAGCGGGTTCGAGGACCTGATCCTCGCCGGCGGCGTCGAGTCGATGAGCCGGGTGCCGATGGGTTCCGACGGCGGGGCGTGGGCATCCGACCCGGCCACCGCGCTGACCACGGGCTTCGTGCCACAGGGCATCGGGGCCGACCTGATCGCGACCCTCGAGGGCTGGGGGCGCGAGGACGTCGACGCGTTCGCGGCCGAGTCCCACCACCGAGCCGCCAAGGCGTGGGCCAACGGCTACTTCGCCGACTCGGTCGTCCCGGTCACCGACTTCAACGGCCTACCGGTCCTCGACCACGACGAGCTGATCCGTCCCGACACCTCCGTCGAGGGACTGGCCGGGCTCAAGCCGTCGTTCGCCGACATCGGCGCGCGGGCCGGCTTCGACGACGTCGCGCTCGAGAAGTACCACTGGGTCGACAAGATCGACCACGTCCACCACGCGGGCAACTCCTCTGGCATCGTCGACGGCGCCGCGCTGGTCGCCATCGGGTCCGAGCAGGTCGGCACCGACCTCGGCCTCACCCCGCGAGCCCGGGTCCTGGCCACGGCCGTCTCCGGCGCTGACCCGACGATCATGCTCACCGGCCCGGCCCCCGCCGCCCGGAAGGCCCTGGCCAAGGCCGGCCTGTCGGTCGGGGACATCGACCTCTTCGAGATCAACGAGGCCTTTGCCGCCGTCGCCATGCGGTTCATGCGCGACCTCGGCATCTCCCACGAGATCACCAACGTCAACGGCGGCGCGATCGCCATGGGTCACCCGCTCGGCGCCACCGGCGCGATGATCCTCGGCACCCTCGTCGACGAGCTCGAGCGCCGTGACCTCCGGTACGGCCTGGCCACGCTCTGCGTCGGTGGAGGGATGGGCATCGCCACCGTCGTCGAGCGCCTCTGACCCGTCCGGCACG
>JBJMIQ010000205.1:0-2908 GCA_045806805.1 Nocardioides sp.
GGTCTCGTACTTGTTGACCCCGACGATGACCTCCTCGCCGGACTCGATCCGCACCCGGCGGGCGGCGTGCGAGGAGACCAGCTCCTGCTTCATGTACTCCACGGCGGCGATCGCGCCGCCCATCGCCTGCACCCGGTCCATCTCCGCCTTCGCGCCCTCGACCAGCTCGGCGACCTTTGCCTCGACGACGGGCGAGCCGTCGAAGAGGTCGTCGTACTCCAGCAGGTCGGACTCGAACGCCAGCACCTGCTGGAGCCGCAGCGACCACTGCTGGTCCCAAGGGCGCGGGAGGCCGAGCGCCTCGTTCCACGCCGGCAGCTGCACGGCGCGGGCGCGGGCCTTCTTGGAGAGGGTGACCCCGAGCATCTCGAGGACGATCCGTTGCACGTTGTTCTCCGGCTGGGCCTCGGTCAGGCCCAGCGAGTTGACCTGGACGCCGTACCGGAACCGGCGCATCTTCTGGTCCTCGACGCCATAGCGGTCGCGGGTGATCTCGTCCCACATCTCCACGAACGCGCGCATCTTGCACATCTCCTCGACGAAGCGCACGCCCGCGTTGACGAAGAACGAGATCCGGCCGACGACCTTCTCGAAGTCCTCCTCGGACACCTGGCCTGAGTTCTTGACCGTGTCGAGGACGGCGATCGCGGTGCAGAGCGCGTAGGCGAGCTCCTGCTCGGGGGTCGCGCCGGCCTCCTGCAGGTGGTAGCTGCAGATGTTGATCGGGTTCCACTTGGGGATCTCGTGGACGGTGTAGGAGATGACGTCGGCGATGAGTCGCAGCGAGTGCTCCGGCGGGAAGACGTAGGTCCCGCGCGAGAGGTACTCCTTGATGATGTCGTTCTGGGTGGTGCCGGCCAGCTGGTGGGCGACCTCGGAGGGGTCGAGCTCGGGGTTCTGCTCCTCGGCCACCACCTGGTACATCGCCAGCAGCCACATCGCGGTCGCGTTGATCGTCATCGAGGTGTTCATCCCGGTCAGCGGGATGTCCTCGAAGAGGCGACGCATCTCGCCGAGGTGTGGCACCGGTACGCCGACCTTGCCGACCTCGCCCCTGCTCAGCGGGTCCTGCGGGTCGTAACCGGTCTGGGTGGGCAGGTCGAAGGCCACCGAGAGACCGGTCTGTCCCTTGGCCAGGTTGCCGCGATACAAAGCGTTGGACGCCGCGGCGGTCGAGTGGCCGGCGTACGTCCGCATCACCCAGGGACGGTCCTTCTCGCTCATGGACCGAGCGTATTGCGTGCGCAGACGTGGGTGGACGCGTCTCGGTGTGGCAATCCCGACACTCGGTAGCACCTGGGCTCAGGCGGTTGCGGGCGCTCGCTCGACCTCGACGAGGCGGATCAAGCGGGACAGGTGAAGCAACCGGCGCACGGCCGGCCCACAGCCGCGCAGGACCAGGTGGTGACCGAGCCGCGCGGCCCGGTGGGTGGCCACGGCCAGCACCTTCAGCGCGGTGAGGTCGATGCTGTCGACGTCGGTGAGGTCGACGACGAGGTCCTCCTCGCGGTCGAGGTGGTCGTAGATGGCCTGGCGGACCTGCCCCGTGCTGCGCACGTCGAAGGCGCCGCTCAGCACAAGATTCGGTCCGTCGGTCTCGATCTGCATGTTGATCCTTTCGGCATCCCCGCCGCCCTGGATCCCCGCCCTGGCAGTCACTATGACGTCACGAGGGGCGATTTCGTTGCACATTTCCCATCTATTGGGCGTCGTTCTGGATTCAACGACTTCGCCCACGCTCCTGAAGGTTGCACCGGTCGAGACCACTAGGCTCGGCGCATGGTCAACCTCACCCGCATCTACACCCGCACCGGCGACGGCGGGGAGACCCGGCTCGGCGACATGAGCACGACCACCAAGAACGACCTGCGGCTGCACGCCTACGCCGATGTCGACGAGGCCAACGCCCACCTCGGAGTGGCGCTCGCCGCCGGCGGTCTGGACGACGACGTGGTCACGGTGCTGACCAGGGTGCAGAACGACCTGTTCGACGTCGGCGCCGACTTCTGCACGCCGGTGGTCGCCGACCCGGAGTACCCGCCGCTGCGGATCGAGCAGGACTACGTCGACCGGCTCGAGGGGTGGTGCGACCACTACAACGAGTCGCTGCCGAAGCTGCGCTCGTTCATCCTCAACGGAGGCGTCCCCGCCGCCTCCCACCTCCACGTCGCGCGCACCGTCGTACGCCGCGCCGAACGGTCCGCGTGGGCGGCGCATGCCGAGCACGGCAAGACCATGAACGTGCTCGCGATCAAGTACCTCAACCGACTCTCCGACCTGCTGTTCATCCTGGCCCGGCACGCCAACCGGGAGCAGGGCGACGTGCTGTGGGTGCCCGGGGGCGAGCGGTCGCAGTAGGCGGTGTGGGTCGCGGGCGGTTTCCCCGGTGAGCCGGGGAAACCGGCACTTCTCGGCTGTTGCAACGGCTGAGAAGTGCATGGATCCGCTGAGGTGTGGGATCGATGGGACCCATGTGGCCGTCTCTGCCAGCGCGCGGACCGATCCAGGCCATTAACAGCCCGGGTGATGAGGCCAGCGGCGCGGTCACAACGCGACCACGAGCACCAGCGCGAGCACGAGCAGGACCGCACCCCGGTTGAGCAACTTGAAGCCGGCCACCACCCGCAGGCTGGCGACCACCCGTGCGTCTGCGTCGGCGTCGGCCAGCCGACCCCGCCGACGGCCCTCGAGGATGAGGTGGAGCCCGCGGCCCATCACAGGAAGTGCCGCGATCCCGAGGAGCAGCGCCAGCCAGGACATGTGGCCCAGTCTGACGGCAGTGGGCCCGTGGACACGGGCGCCGATGCGGGATAGTCCCGTACGAAATGGTTGCTCGACACTGCATGGCGCAACCACTTTGTCCGGGACTACCCGGTCCGGGCGTCCACAGGTTCGCGGGCCGCGGGGA
>JBJMIQ010000206.1:0-5229 GCA_045806805.1 Nocardioides sp.
GATCCCGGCTCCCCGTGGGCGATCGGCTCCAAGGACGGCGGTCACGACGCGATCCACCCGGACCTCGGCACTCTCGAGGACTTCGACGCCTTCGTGGCGCGCGCGGGGGAGCTCGGGCTGGAGGTCGCCCTCGACCTCGCCCTGCAGTGCGCTCCGGACCACCCGTGGGTGGCCACGCACCCAGAGTGGTTCACCACCCGCGCGGACGGCAGCATCGCCTACGCGGAGAACCCGCCGAAGAAGTACCAGGACATCTACCCGCTCAACTTCGACAACGACCCCAAGGGCATCTCCAAGGAGATCCTGCGGGTGGTGAAGCTCTGGATGAAGCACGGCGTCCGGATCTTCCGCGTCGACAACCCGCACACCAAACCGGTCGCGTTCTGGGAGTGGCTGCTGGCCGAGATCCGGCGTACCGACCCCGATGTCATCTTCCTGGCCGAGGCGTTCACCCGACCGGCCATGATGCGCGCGCTCGGCGCGATCGGCTTCCAGCAGAGCTACACCTACTTCACGTGGCGCACCGCCCGCGGCGAGATCGAGGACTACCTTCGCGAGCTGTCGCGCGAGACCGACCACATCATGCGGCCGAACTTCTTCGTGAACACGCCCGACATCCTGCACGCTTACCTGCAGTACGGCGGGCCGGCCGCGTTCAAGGTGCGGGCCACGCTGGCGGCCACCTCCTCGCCGAGCTGGGGGGTCTACTCCGGCTTCGAGCTGTTCGAGCACGTCGCCGTCAAGCCGGGCAGCGAGGAGTACCTCGACTCCGAGAAGTACCAGATCAGGGTCCGGGACTGGGAGGGCGCGACCGAGAATGGCCGCACCCTCGCGCCGTACATCCGCCGGCTGAACGCGCTGCGCCGGGACCACCCGGCTCTCCAGCTGCTGAGGAACATCACGATCCACAGCAGCGACGACGACAACATCCTCGTCTACAGCAAGCAGGCGGACCTCCCGAACGGTGAACGGGACCTCGTGATCGTGGTGATCAACCTCGACCCGCACGCCGCCCGGGAGACGATGGTCCACCTCGACCTCCCTGCGCTCGGGATGGACTGGCACGACTCCTTCCTGGTCCACGACGCCTTCACCGACCAGACCTGGACCTGGGGCCAGCACAACTACGTGCGGCTGGATCCCGGTGACGAACCGGCGCACGTGCTGGCCGTGCGGAGGCTGGGTTGAGCACCTCCAGGTCCGTCGAGGAGGCGGCCGAGGCAGCGCATCACGGTCCGGAGTGGTTCAAGACAGCCGTGTTCTACGAGGTCCTGGTCCGCTCCTTCCGGGACTCCAACGCCGACGGCACCGGCGACTTCAAGGGATTGATCGAGAAGCTCGACTACCTCGCGTGGCTGGGTGTCGACTGCCTGTGGATCCCGCCCTTCTTCACCTCGCCGCTGCGAGATGGCGGGTACGACGTCGCCGACTACACCGACATCCTGCCCGAGTGCGGGACGGTGGACGACTTCCACGAGCTGCTCGACGAGGCCCACAAGCGCGACATCCGCGTGATCATCGACTTCGTCATGAACCACACCAGTGACGCGCACCCATGGTTCCAGTCCAGCCGGGAGGATCCCGACGGTCCGTACGGGGACTTCTACGTGTGGTCCGACACCGACGACCTCTACCAGGAAGCCCGCATCATCTTCGTCGACACCGAGCCGTCGAACTGGACCTGGGACCCGGTCCGGCAGCAGTACTACTGGCACCGGTTCTTCTCCCACCAGCCCGACCTCAACTTCGACAACCCCAAGGTCCGACAGGCGATGTTCGACGCCCTCGCGTTCTGGCTCGACATGGGGCTGGACGGGTTCAGGCTCGACGCCGTCCCCTACCTCTACGAGCGACCGGGCACCAACGGCGAGAACCTCCCCGAGACCCACGAGTTCCTCCGCCAGGTGCGCGAGTTCATCGACACCAACTACCCGGGGAGGGTCCTGCTCGCGGAGGCCAACCAGTGGCCGTCCGACGTCGTCGACTACTTCGGCGACTTCGAGAAGGGCGGCGACGAGTGCCACATGTGCTTCCACTTCCCGGTCATGCCGCGCATCTTCATGGCGGTGCGGCGCGAGTCGCGGTTCCCGATCTCGGAGATCCTCGAGCAGACGCCCGCCATCCCCAGCGGCTGCCAGTGGGGCATCTTCCTGCGCAACCACGACGAGCTGACGCTCGAGATGGTCACCGACGAGGACCGCGACTACATGTGGGACGAGTACGCCAAGGACCCGCGGATGAAGGCCAACATCGGGATCCGGCGCCGGCTGTCCCCCCTGCTCGACCACGACACGAACCGGATGGAGCTGTTCACCGCCCTGCTGATGTCGCTGCCCGGGTCGCCGGTCATCTACTACGGCGACGAGATCGGCATGGGCGACAACATCTGGCTCGGTGACCGCGACGGCGTACGCACCCCGATGCAGTGGACCTCCGACCGCAACGCCGGGTTCTCCTCGGCCACGCCGGGCAAGCTGCACCTCCCCCTGATCCAGGACCCGGTCACCGGCTACCAGAGCGTCAACGTCGAGGCGCAGCTGGAGAACTCCTCATCACTGCTGCACTGGACGAGGCGGATGATCCACGCCCGTCGCCAGCACCCCGCGTTCGGTCTCGGCACGTTCACCGATCTCGGCGGCTCCAACCCCAGCATCCTGTCCTACGCTCGGGAGCATGACGGCGACGTCATCGTCTGCGTCAACAATCTGTCCCGCTTCCCCCAGCCGGTGGAGCTCGACCTGCGCCCGTGGGAGGGGATGATCCCGGTCGAGCTGCTCGGCGGCGTACCCTTCCCGCCCATCGGAGAGCTGTCGTATCTCCTGACGCTCGGTGGGTACGGCTTCTACTGGTTCCGGCTGACGACCCCGGCAACGGAGGACCTCACCGCCCCATGACGAATCCCATCGCAGACCCTCTCGAGCTGCTCGCGGCCTACGTCGGAAGTGCGCGCTGGTTCGGCGGCAAGGGACGACCCTTCACGCTCGCCGGTCGGCGTCGGCTGGGGGAGGTTCCCGGCGGCAGGGAAGCCGACCCTGAGCAGGGCAGACCCCGAGCGGCCATCGACCTCGTCACCGTCGAGTACGCCGACTCCGCCGGCGGACCGGAGATGTACCAGCTGCCGCTGGCGTTCTACGACGAGCCGCAGGAACACCTGAGCCACGCCCTGATCGGGGCCTGGGAGGACGAAGACTTCGGCCCCAGCCACGTCTACGACGCAGTCCACGACCGCCGTGCCATGGCCCACTGGCTGAGCTGTTTCGCCGAGCCGTGCGAGGAGCCACTCCGCTTCCGTCGCCTCCCCGGCCACGAGTTCGACCTCAATGCGCACTCGACCCTGTTCTCCGGGGAGCAGTCCAACTCCTCAGTGCGGTTCGGCGAGGACTCGCTGCTGAAGGTCTTCCGGAAGATCACGCCAGGCGTCAACCCGGACATCTCCGTCCACGAGGTGCTCACGCGGGCCGGCTCGGAGCACGTGGCGCACCTCTACGGCTGGCTGGAGGTCGAGGAGGGCGACGAGCTGTTCCAGCTCGGCATGCTGCAGCAGTTCCTGCGCACGGCCAGCGACGGCTGGGACCTCGCGCTCGCCAGCGTCCGCAACCTCTTCGCCGAGGCCGACCTGCACGCCGACGAGGTGGGCGGAGACTTCGCCGGGGAGTCGTCGCGACTCGGTGTGGCCCTGGCCGAGACCCACGCCAGCCTCCAGGAGCACTTCCCCACCGAGCAGTGGTCCACCGAGCAGATCACCGCCCTGGTCGACGGCATGCACCGACGGCTCGATGCGGCGCTCGACGTCGTACCCGAGCTCGCGGAGCACGCCGAGCGGCTGCGGACGACGTACGACCACGTCCGGCGGATCCGCGACCTCACAGTCCAGCAGATCCACGCCGACCTCCACCTCGGTCAGACGCTGCGGACCGTCAAGGGCTGGAAGATCGTCGACTTCGAGGGCGAGCCGGCAAAGCCGCTCTCCGAGCGGCTGCTCCCGGACTCCCGCTGGCGCGACGTGGCCGGGATGCTGCGGTCGTTCGACTACGCGCCGCGGGTGGTCGAGCGGACGGCCCATGAGAGCGAGTACGTCGGCGCCGAGCAACGAAAGTTCCGCGCCGCCGAGTGGGCCGACCGCAACCGTGGTGCATTCCTCTCGGCCTATGCCCGGGGCGACCTGACCGTGGACCAGGAGACCCTGCTGTCCGCCTACGTCGCAGACAAGGCGGTCTACGAAGTCGTCTACGAAGCCCGCAACCGGCCCGGCTGGGTGGAGATCCCGCTGGAGGCCATCAGGAGGATCGAGAAGTCGTGACTGGAACCAGGCCCGTTTCCCGTGCGGAGCTCGAACAGCTCGTGAGCGGCGGGCACGGCCACCCACACGGCGTGCTCGGCCCGCACCTGCACGAAGGCGCAGTCACGGTCCGGGTGCTCAAGCCGCTGGCGTCGTCGGTCAACATCGTCTATGGAGACGAGTCGGTGCCGCTGGAGCACGAGCATGCCGGCGTCTGGGTGGGCGTCCTGCCGGCTGGCGAGAACGGCACGCAGGTGGACGTGCCCGACTACCGGGTGCACGTCGACTACGGCCAGGAGCCGATGGTCGTCGACGACCCCTACCGCTTCCTGCCCACGCTGGGCGAGGTCGACCTGCACCTGATCAACGAGGGCCGGCATGAGGAGCTGTGGCAGGTCCTCGGGGCCCGGGTGCACCACTACGAGACCCCTCTGGGCGGGACAATCTCCGGCACCTCCTTCGCAGTGTGGGCGCCGTCGGCGCGTGGCGTCCGGGTCAAGGGGACCTTCAACAGCTGGGACGGCCGGTCCCACCCGATGCGCCAGCTCGGAGCGTCGGGCGTCTGGGAGCTGTTCGTGCCCGACGTCGGCTCGGGAGCCGGTTACAAGTACGACATCCTCGGGGCCGACGGTGAGTGGCGCGAGAAGGCCGACCCGATGGCGTTCCACACCCAGATCCCCCCGGCCACGGCGTCGGTGGTCTACGAGTCGACCTACACCTGGGGCGACGAGGAGTGGATGGCCGCGCGTCCCTCGCGGAAGCCGGTCCAGGAGGCGATGTCGGTCTACGAGATGCACCTCGGGTCGTGGCGCAAGCGCGGCGGGGAGACGTTGTCCTACACCGAGCTCGCCGACGAGCTCGTCCCGTACCTGACCGACCTCGGGTTCACCCACGTCGAGTTCCTGCCGGTGATGGAGCACCCCTTCGGCGGGTCCTGGGGCTACCAGGTC
>JBJMIQ010000207.1:0-5248 GCA_045806805.1 Nocardioides sp.
CGAGCACGTAGGAGACAGAGAACGTGACGTGGCCCAGCAGCATGGCCGGCCGCCCCAGCGGGACGAACTGGTAGAGGTTGACCATCACCAGGTAGAGCGCGGAGCCGACCACCAGCTCCGGGGTGACCAGCGGGACCAGGGCGATGCCGTTGGCCACCTTGCTGCTCCGCGTCCGCCATCGGGTGAGCCCCATCGCCAGCATGACTCCTAGGGGCGTGGCGACCAGGACCGTCGCCAGACCGAGGATCAGGCTGTTCTGCAGGGCAAGCAGCAAGCTGGGGTCCTCCCCGACGGACCCCTCGGCGCAGCAGTACCACTGCGTGGAGAAGCCCTGCCAGGTGCTTCGCGACCGTCCGTCGTTGAAGGAGAACTGCACCGCGATCAAGACGGGCAGGAGCGACCACAAGATGTACAGCCACGTGAGCGTGGCGAGCACATAGGGACGGCGCCAGGGATTACGCCACGGGGGCACCCACTTCCTGGCTGGAGCAGGTCTGGTGGCGGCGCTGCGGGGGACCTCCGTGAGCGTCATCGGGCATCTCTGCTCGCGCGTTGGGTCAGGACGAGGTAATAGCCCATGAAGAACATCAGGACGAGCGAGAGCAGCAGCACGAGGGCGGCGCCGAAGTTCTTCAGGGGGCCCTGCAGGAGGAACAGCTCGATCTGGTTCCCGATCATGGTGGTGCTCGGCGATCCGGACACGATCGTGTTGGTGTAGTAGTCACCGGCCAGGGGAAGAGCCGTGATGACGATCGCGGTGATCAACCCCAGCTTCGACAACGGCAGGGTCACGTGCACGAAGGTGCGGACCGAGCCCACTCCGAGGTCGCGCGATGCCTCGAGCAGCCGTTGGTCGATCCTGTCCAGCGATGCGAACAGCGGAATGATGAAGAACGGCAGGTAGCCGTAGGCGAGCGCGATCACGACGGTGAACGGGTTGCCGGCCAACCAGGAGACCGGCGCGACGCCGAAGATGCCGATCGCCTTGTTCACGTAGCCGTCGTCCTGCAGCAGGTTGACCCACGCGAGCATGCGGGTGATGTAGTTGATCCACCAGGGCGCCAGGATCAGCGCCAGCACCAGGCCGCGGCGCTTCCCGGCGAGGCGAGCCGTGTAGTAGGCCACCGGGTAGCCGACGGCGACGCAGATGACCAGCGCGCAGAAGGTGTAGATCGCCGTGCGGATCCACACCGCCCGGTAGGGACCGGAGAGCGAGTCGGAGATCACCTGGGTGAACGTGGCGAACTGCCAGTCCAGTGGGTTCCAGGCCGGGATCGGCTCCCCGAAGAGGTTGATGTTGCCGCTGAAGGCGACCGCCATGACGGCGTAGATCGGCACGAGGAACAACGCGATGAGCCAGAAGGTGCCGGGGAATGCGAGGGCCGGCCACAGCCGCCGTGTTGCGCGGTCATGGCCCCTTTCTGGTTCAGCCACCGGCCTTGAACTCCGACCAGGACTGCCGCCAGAGCGCCTCGGTGCTCGGCGCAACCTCGTAGAACGTGAGTCCGTCCGCGAAGTCGCCGGGGACCACCACGGCGTCCATCAGGTTCTCCGGGATGTAGCCCTGGTCGATCAGGTAGCGCGCCGAGAGCTTCGTCAGCGGCGGCTGGTAGCCGTTCCACCCGAAGTTGCGGAGGCCGATCTCGTTGTCGAGCAGGTCGTTGATCAGCATGTGTGCCAGCACGGGCTTGCTCGCGCTCTTGGGGATCGCGATGTTGTCGCTGCCGATGACCCGCTCCGCGGGGTCCTCCGGGCGCCAGTACGCCAGGACATCGGTGGTCTCGCCCTTGGGCAGGTAGTACTGACCGGCGATCGGATCCCCGGACCAGGCCTGGTGGACGGTCGCCGTGCCCTCGGGGACCTCGGAGTAGGCGTTCACGTTCGCCTGGATCTTCACCAGGTCGATCAGCTCGGTGAGCGAGTCCGCGGCCTTGTGGACGAGCTCGGGGTCGCTGGTGTTGATGTCCGTCGTGATCCCGTTGCGCAGCATCGACATGCCGAGCGCTTCCTGCATGTCGTCGAGCAGGTAGACCTTGCCCGCGTACTGCTTGTCCCAGATCAGGTCGTAACCGTTCTCCGGGACGCTCGACACCCGGTCCGCGCGGTAGAGCACGCCGGTGGTGTAGATCGTGTAGGGCACGGTGTACCGCGAGCCCTGGTCGTACCAGGGATCCTGGTACTCCGGCCAGACATTGGCGAGGTTCGGCACGTACGAGTGGTTGAGCGGCTGGATCAGCTCGGTGTAGACCATCTTGCTCATCACGCTGGGACCGGGGAAGACGAGGTCGAACGACTCCCCTGACGCGCGGATCTTCGCGAGCATCTCGTCGTAGTTGCTGTACGGCGTCACCTGGACGTCGACGCCGTGCTGCTCACCGAAGGACTTCATGATTCCCGGCGCCATGTAGGCGTCGTAGTTCAGGATCTTGAAGGCGCCGCCCTTCTCGGGATCGAGTCCGTCATCGATGGGCGGGTTGCTGTCCTTGATCGGCAAGGTCACCGGGCTGTCCGGCCGGGCCAGCGGATAGGGCGCGGCGCCGCTCTGCACCTGCCCGGTGCCGTCCCCTCCACAGGCACCGAACAGCTGCGAGGCCCCGAGGCCCATCCCGATCCACAGGCCTCCCCGCAGTACGTCACGGCGGCCGAGCTGCGGCCCGGGGCGCCGCCGACGCCGGGCCGGATCTGCCGGGTCGAAGGTCATGCCACTCCTTCACGGGCGAGCCAGGACATCGCGGGGCCGCACGAAGGATCGGGTTGACTGATGGTTCAGCCAGTTGCCTGCATTCTTACTCCCCGACCCCCCGCGTGTCGAGCCCTTGCGCCTCGAGGTGCGGCGTCCACGTCGCATCCGACTTCCGCCACTCGTCATGCGGCAGAACCCTTGCTCGCTGTCGCAGCGCCTGTCGTAGACTGAACAATCAGTCAATGCCTCGAGGAGCCCGGATGACCCTCACCGCAACCCTGCTGTCCGAAGAGCTCGATGCCGTCATCGAGGAGGAGACCCAGGCCTTCGTCGATCGTCAGCCGGAGAGCCGCGCCTTCCGTGACCGCGCGCGCCGCCTGGCTGGTGCCGCGACCTCCAACTGGCAGATCGCCGAGCCGCAGGCCGTGTGGATCAGCCACGGCCAGGGGTCGAAGGTCTACGACGTCGACGGCTGCGAGTACTCCGACTTCCACGGCGGGTACGGCGTCTCACTGGCCGGTCACGCCCATCCGGCGATCGTGGCGGCCGTCTCCGACCGGGTCGGCCGGGGCACCCACTTTGCCCAGCCGACCGAGGACGCGATCGCGGTCGCCGACAACCTCGCCCAGCGCTTCGGCCAGCCACTCTGGCGCTTCGGCAACTCCGGCACCGAGGCCACCATGGATGCCGTCCATCTGATGCGCGCGGCAACCGGTCGCGACCGGATCCTCAAGGTCGAGGGCTGCTACCACGGCCACCACGACTCGGTCGTGGTCTCCGTGCTGCCCGAGGCAGACGACGACATCGGACCGGCCGACCGGCCGCACAACGTCCCGGACAACAGCGGCATCCCCACCGCGATCATGGACCTGGTCACGGTCGTGCCGTTCAACGATCTCGGCGCCGTCGAGCGCGCGCTGACCGAGTATCCCGAGCAGATCGCGGGCATGATCCTCGAGCCGATCATGATGAACGCCGGGATCATCCACCCTCTCGACGGCTATCTCCCCGGGCTGGTGGACCTGCTGCACCGTCACGGCGCGCTGCTGGCCTTCGACGAGGTCAAGACCGGCCTGACCGTCGGCCCGTCCGGAGTCTCGGGCCTCGTGGGCGTCACTCCCGACCTGGTCTGCCTCGCCAAGGCGATCGGCGGTGGGGTCTCGACGGCCGCGATCGGAGGCAGCGAGCAGGTGATGTCGCTGGTCGCCGACGGCCGTTACGAGCAGGTCGGCACCTTCAACGGCAACCCGCTCGCCATGGCCTCGGCCCGGGCGATGCTCACCGAGGTGCTCACGCCCTCCTCGTACGCCCGGCTCGACGCACTGCGCGACCGGATGGCCGTCGGCCTGCAAGAGGTCGTCGACCGCCACCAGATGCCCTGGCGGGTCGTCACGGCCGGCGCCAAGGGTTGCCTGTCCTTCCTGCCCGACCCCATCCACGACTTCCGTGGCTTCCTCGCCATCGACGGACGCTACGGCCACGCCCACTGGCTGGTGCAGCACAACCGGGGCGTCTTCCTTCCGCCGTGGGGCAAGGTCGAGCAGTGGCTGCTCTCGGTGCAGCACACCGACGAGGACGTCGACCGGTTCGTGGCCAACTGCGACCACCTCGCCACCCGGCTCGGCGCCAGGGCCTGATGCCGGCGCCACGGTTGGTTCGGACCCTGCTCAGGACAGCCCGAGCTCCCGGCTGGCGATGTCGAGCGCCAGAGACCGGGCACGCGCCCCGTCGACGACCGGGTCCTCGAGCGCGACCTGCACGACCAGTCCGTCGAGGAGCGCCGTCCACACGATCGTGAACGCCTCCACGTCAACCGGTCCGATCTCACCGTCGTCGACCCCGGCCTGCACCACCCGGGTGACCAGGTCGCGCCACTGCTGGTCCAGTGCCGCCCGGTCCTTCTTGACCTCGGGGTGCCGGAAGGCCTGGGCCCACAGGTCGAACCAGAGCCCCCAGTCGGGGGGCACTTCCCGGGCGTCCGGCAGGCACCAGTCGACGAGGCTCTCGATCCGCTCACGCAACGCGGGCGTCTCCTGGAGCATCGCCTCGACCGAGGCGTAGAACGTCCGCTCGGACCAGCGCAGCGCTTCGGTCAGGAGGCTGTCCTTCGTTCCGAAGTAGTAGATGACCAGGGCCGGGCTGGCGCCGACGCGCGTCGCGACATCGGCGATCCGGGTCTCGGAGAACCCGCGCTCGGCGATCAGCCGCGCTGCCGCGGCCAGCATCTCCTCCCGGCGGACGTCCGCGACCGCCTCGCTCTGTTCCTTGACCGCCACCGACACCCTCTGGATCCGGGCCCGAACCGCCCCCGGGCACTCTTGTCGCGCACCGTAGCATGGCCATAGACTGAACAGTCAGTCAGGATCGTCGAGCGATCGGATGCGCCATGACCAACGAGTACGACGCGATCGTTGTCGGAGGCGGCCACAACGGTCTCGTCTGCGCGGCGTATCTCGCACGGGCCGGCCTGCGGACCGTGGTCCTCGAGGCGCGCGCCACGACCGGCGGCGCGGCCACCACCGAGCGCCCATGGCCCGAGCATCCGCACCTGTCGGTGACCCGGCT
>JBJMIQ010000208.1:0-3437 GCA_045806805.1 Nocardioides sp.
GCTGGCCGCGGTGACGCCGCTGCCCGTGATCGGCGTACCCGTCCCGCTGAAGTACCTCGACGGCATGGACTCGCTGCTCTCGATCGTGCAGATGCCGGCGGGCGTCCCCGTGGCCACCGTCGGGGTCGGCAACGCGCGCAATGCGGGTCTCCTGGCCGTGCGGATCCTCGCGGCGACCGATCCGGCGCTGCAGGAGCGGATGACCGAGTTCCAGGCCGAGCTGCGGCACAAGGCCGAGGAGAAGGGCAAGGCCGTGAAGAGCGCGTCGGGCGGGTCGCACCGGATCGGGTTCTGAGCTACCTCATCCGCCCTGTGACCAGCACTCTCGCCACGGCGCGGCAGCTCTCCGCCGACCGTCTGGTCGGCCTCGACGTGGCCCGGTGCCTGGCGCTCCTCGGGATGGTGGCCACCCACGTGCTGCTCGACCGCGACCACGACGGCGGGCTGACCGTGTCGCACGCGATCGCCGGCGGGCGCGCCGCAGCGCTGTTCGCCGTGCTCGCCGGAGTGACGCTGGCTCTGATCACCGGGCGCCGTGAACCGGTCACGGGCCGGGAGCGGGCGGCCCGGTCGGCCGGGATCGCCGTCCGCGCCTTGCTGATCGCGTTCCTGGGCCTCTACCTCGGCGGCCTGGGTTCGGGCCTGGCGATCATCCTCACCTACTACGGCCTGCTGTTCCTGTTCGGACTGCCGTTCGTCGGCCTGCGAGCACCAGCACTGTTCGCCGTGGCCGGGGCCTGGCTCGTCCTCACGCCGCTCCTCTCGCAGGTCGTGCGTCCCGAGCTCCCGCCGCGAGGCTTCGCCAGCCCGACCTTCGACCAGCTCTCAGCGCCCGGGCACCTGCTCAGCGAGCTTATGTTCACCGGCTACTACCCGGTCATCCCGTGGCTGGCCTATCTGCTCGCCGGGATGGCGGTAGGACGTCTCGACCTGGCGAACCGGCGCGTCCAGGTGTGGATCACCGTGGGCGGAGCGGTCCTGGCCACCGTCACGTTCGCGACCTCGCGGATCCTGACCGGGCCGCTGGGGGTCGCCGACGATCTGGCCGGCACTCGGGGCGCGCCCGCCGCCACCGGCTCCGGACTGCTCACGGAGATCGCCGGCGGGATGTTCGGGACCACGCCGACCGGCGGGTCCTGGGAGTGGATGCTGGTGGTCGCCCCGCACAGCGGGACGCCGTTCGATCTCGCCCACACCATCGGGACGTCGTACTTCGTCATCGGTGCCTCGCTGCTGCTCGTCGGACTCGTGCCGGCGAGCCGGCGTCGAGCCGTGGCGATCGCATTCGGGGCCGGGACGATGACGCTGACGCTCTACACGCTTCACGTGGTGATGCGGACGCCGGCGGTCCTGCCCGAGGAGACCCCGTCCTCGTTCCCGCTGCACGTGGTCGCGCTGATGACGATCGGGGGGCTCTACGTCTACGGCCGGCGACGCGGGCCGCTGGAGTGGGTGGTCACGTCGACCTCGGCGCGCGCGGCCGAGGGCGTACGCCGCGCCGAGTGACGGCATGGGACCGGATTGCCCTGCGCGGGTGACGAGGCCGTGGATCTGTGAAACGTTCTCGGGCGTGACTGCCAGGGAACAGGACCCCAAGACAACGACGTTCGGGACGCTCACCTACGAGACCAGGGACCGCAAGGCCTACCTCACGCTCAACCGGCCGGAGCGCCTCAACGCCATCACCGGGCAGATGGCCCGGGAGATTCCGCTCGCGGTCGCCGCGGCCGACGACGACCCCGACGTGCACGTGATCGTCCTGCAGGGAGCCGGCGACGCGTTCTGCGCCGGCTACGACCTCAAGCTCTACGCCGAGGAGGGCGACGGCTTCCAGCCGCCTGTGTGGGACCCGATCAAGGACTACCGGTTGATGAAGGGCAACACCGACAGCTTCTTCACCCTGTGGCGCTCGCTCAAGCCGACCATCGCGAAGGTGCACGGGCACGCGGTTGCCGGCGGCAGCGACATCGCCCTGTCCTGCGACCTCGTGGTGATGGCCGACGACGCCCGGATCGGCTACATGCCTTCCCGGGTGTGGGGCTGCCCGACCACGGCGATGTGGGTCTACCGCCTGGGTGCGGAGCGGGCGAAGCGGATGCTTCTGACCGGCGACACGATCGACGGCACGACCGCCGCGGACTGGGGGCTGGTCGTCGAGTCCGTGCCGGCCCCCGAGCTCGACGACGCGGTCGAACGCCTCGCCGACCGGATCGCCGGTGTCCCGATCAACCAGCTGGCCATGCAGAAGCTGATGATCAACCAGGCCTTCGACAACATGGGCCTGCAGGGCACCCAGGTCCTGGCCACGCTCTTCGACGGCATCACCCGCCACTCGCCGGAGGGCCGCTGGTTCCAGGAGTTCGCCGAGACGCACGGCTTCCATGCGGCCGTCCGCTGGCGCGACTCCGGGCGGTGGATCCCGAACGGCGGCGGCCCCATCCCCACCGCCGACGAGCTGGACGCCGATTAGTCGTCGCGCACCCGGCCGCGCAGGGCCTTGGTCTCGCCGCGCTGGCGCTTGGCGTCGAGCCGGCGCTGCCGGGCCCGGCGCGAGGGTCGGGTGGGGCGGCGCGGCGGGGGAGGCGGGGCCAGGGCCGCCCGGAGCAGGTCGGCGAGACGTTCCCGGGCCGCCACGCGGTTGCGGTGCTGGGAGCGGTGCTCCGAGGCGTCGATCACCAGCTTCCCCTCGACCAGCCGGGAGGCCAGGTTGGCGAGGGCCCGCGCGCGCTGGGTCTCCGAGAGCACGGTCGAGGCCGCGACGTCGTACTCGAGCTCGACACGGCTGTCGGCGGTGTTGACCGACTGCCCGCCCGGACCCGAGGACCGCGAGAAGCGCTCCACCAGCTCCGCGGCCGGGATCACCAGCCCCGACGGCAGACCCGGGCCGGGGCTGATCTCGAGTTCTCGTCCGGGCGTGGTCACGGGCGTCGTCGACCCCACTCGATCGCGGGGCAGGTGTCCATCACCATCGGCACGCCGGCCTCCGTCGTACGGCGGAACGCCTCGTGATCCACCACGCCGAGCTGGAACCAGACACCCTTGGCCCCCACCGCGACCGCCTGGTCGGCGAACTCGCCGGCGGACTCGGAGCGGCGGAAGACGTCCACCACGTCGATGGGGAAGGGCACGTCCGCGAGGCTGGCGAAGCCCTGCTCGCCCAGCACAGTCGGCGCCTCCGGGTGGATCGGCACGATCCGCTTGCCGTTGCGCTGCAGCAGCTCGGCGATGGAGTACGCCGTCCGGCGCGGGTCCGCGAGCCCGATCACGGCCCACGTCTCGCACTCGTCGAGCATCAGGTCGACCCACTCCTGCCGCTGCCACTCGCTCACGTCGCCAGCCTAGGCTGGCCGGCATGGGAGACCTTCCGCTCTACGCGCTGTCGGAGGAGCACCAGGCGGTCCGCGAGGCCGTGCGCGACCTGTGCGAGGCCAAGGTGG
>JBJMIQ010000209.1:0-9022 GCA_045806805.1 Nocardioides sp.
GGTCACCTGGCTTCAAGCGGAGCGCCGCTGGACGCCCGCGCGGCTGGGGAGGCTGCTGGAGTCCGCAGCTGGGCAGGATGACGACACGACTCCCTCGCCACGACTCGTCGTCATCGACGATGCCCATGAACTTCCGCCGTCGACCCTGCGGATGATCGACAACCGGCTCAACGAGGCGCCGCTCGACATGCGGCTGCTGCTGCTCTCCCGCTGGGACCTGCCCCTGACGAAGCTGGTGCCGGAGCTCCTCGGCTACTCCACGACCCTGCGCGGGGAGCTCCTCCGCATGGACCCCGCCGAGTCGGCCGCGCTGGTCATCGAGCACGCGCGGACGGAAGACCCAGCCGTGCTCCGGGCCGTGTTCGAGAGGACCCAGGGCTGGTGCGCCCTCGTCGTCCTGACCGCGAGGGCGATCGCCACCGCCCCGGACCCGATCGCGGCGGCCGACCGGTACGCCGCCGGAGGCGTGGCAATCGCGGACCAGGTGGCGACCGAGGTCTTCGCCGCGCTCCAGCCCCCGGCGCGTCACGTCCTGCTCTGTCTGGCCGGCGAAGAGATCGTGAGCACCGCGACCGCCAGGCACCTGTCCCACGACGCACGCGCCGACGAGATCCTCGGCGACCTGGAGAACACGGGGCTCCTCGTGAGCCGACTGCCGGCTGACCGGCCGGCGGATCGGCTGGACGGCGTCGAGGAGACAGTGCGGTACCGGATCCATCCCCTCATGGCGGAAGTTGTGCGACGCCGCCTCGTGGCCGGCGGTGTCGACGTCTCGCGCGCCAGAGCGACCGTGGTCCGTGCTGTCCGGCTCGACCTCGCGCGCGGGGACACCTCGCGGGCTTTGTCCAGACTGATGGCGGTCAACGCGCCCGCCGAGGCCGCGGCTGTCCTCGCGGAGCACGGGGTCGCCCTGACGACCCAAGGGCGTGGCGCGAGCATCGCGGAGTTCGTCGCTCGTCACCCAACCGCGGTCGAAGCCAACGCCGCGTGCTGGTTCCCTATCGCGATCGAGCGCTGGTTCGGCAACGACATGCCGGCGGCAACCCACTGGATGGACCGCTCGATGCCGGTCGAGCAGACCAGGGACCCGTCGTCGGCCCGTGCGGCGACCATGCACCTGATGCGGGCCCGGCTGGGCCTGGAGCCGATGTACGCGGCCGTCGGTCACGCCCAGCGAGTGGTCCTGGTCGCGCACCGTCGTACCGATCACCACGTCCCGGAGCTGCCACTGCTGCTCTGCGAGCTGGGGATCACCCAGAGCTGGCTGGGTGACCTGGCGGAGGCGCAGGTCAACCTCACCACCACCATCGCCCTGTGCAACACCCGCGATCTGACTGCCCTGGCGCTCCGCGCGCTGACCCACCTCGCGTTCACCCACTACATGCAAGGCCGCGAGCGCGCCTGCACGGAGGTCGCCCAGGAGGCACTCGACCGCCTGTCGGAAGACCTGCCCTGGCGTAACTACGCGCACACCCGGGCCACGGTGGCCTTCCAGCTGGGCTCGCTGTGCGACCTGCCGTGGAAGACGGCCGAGTCGGTGGCCTCCGGTGGCGAGGAGGTGCACGCTGCTGACCTGGTCACGCGGTTCTGGTTGCGGATGCGCGACGCCCGCCTGGCCTTGATGTCCGGGTCGGTCGCCTCCTCGGAGCACACCCTCGACACCCTGATCGACCTTCCGCCCCTGCCCGACCACCTGCACTCGGTGGTGCTGCTCGAACGCGCCTTCCTGGGGAGCCTCTCGTGCGACCACGCCCTCCTGCAGGAAGTCTCGGACGAGCTCACCGCGCTCGGGGCGGTCGGCGAGGCGGCACTCACCCGCGGCTTGCGCGACGACCTGCTGGGCGATCGTCGCAGCGCCGTCGACCAGTTCGCCGCGGCCTCCCTCGACATGACCTTCTCCCAGCCGGCCACACGGGCACTCGCGCTGGCCTGCGAGGCGCAGCTGCGGGACGCGCTCGGCGACCACGAGGAAGCCCTGGACCGGTTGCGCGAGGCCGCGCTGGCCACCGAGGTCCGGCGTAACGCGGTCCCGTTCCTCGGATGGTCGCACCAGGGGACCCCCATGGCGTCGTTGCTCGCTGCACTGGACCGCGTCGGATCCACGCCCTGGGTGGACGAGCTCAACCGGGCCGTGGCCGGCCGCCCTGACGTCACCTCGGCCTTCGCGCCGACCACGGCCACGCCACGGGAGCGGCAGGCGACGCTCGAGTCCGTCGTCCGGCCGGCGCTGAGCCCCCGGGAGCGGGAGGTCCTCAACGAGCTCGCCCGCGGTTCGACGTACGCCGACATCGCGGCCCAGCTCTTCGTCTCCGAGAACACGATCAAGACCCACGTGTCCAGCCTCTACGGAAAGCTCTCGGTCGGGCGGCGTAGCGAGGCGCTGGCCGTAGCCCGCAACCTGCACCTGATCTGATTCAAAGAGCGGCGAGCCCGACCACCCGAATCAGGTGAGGCTGCTGCCGTACCGCTGGCGCACTGTGACCTCAGGTCGAGTCGCCCTGCAGGAGGCCACGATGTCCGAGAGCTCCGCGAGCACCACAACTCCGTCAGACGCCCCCACCGGCGTTCCCCAGTCCATGACCAGGCTGGTGGACCACTGGGGGCTGGTGCTGACCTACGGCCTGATCACCATCGGGCTCGGGCTCGTGCTCGTCCTGTGGCCCGAGCAGACGCTCAAGGTGCTGGCCATCCTGATCGGCATCCAGCTCGTCATCACAGGCGTCTTCCGCCTGGTCCTCGCCGTGGCGTCCCGGAGGGCTGATGGCAGCACCCGTGCGCTCGCCGCCTTGTTCGGCGCGCTTGCCCTGGTGCTCGGACTCCTCTGCCTGAGGTCCCCACTGCAGACCGTCCTGGTCATCGGCATGCTCCTCGGAGTGTGGTGGCTGGCCGCGGGCGTCATCGACATCGTCGGAGCCATCCGCTCGAGCGAGTCGCAGGGGCGTGGGTGGGACCTGGCGAAGGGTGCGCTCAGCGCAGTGGCCGGCGGCTTCCTGCTGGTGAACCCCGAGGTCTCGCTCGGCGTGCTCGTGATCGTGGTGGCCGTCTGGATGTTCTCGTACGGCTTCATCGCCGTGGTCGGGGCGCTCGTGCTGCGCGGCGAGGAGAAGCGAACTAGCTCGGCACCGGTCTCCGGTGCGACCCAGCCGGCGACATGAGCACCGTGCCCGCCGGCGACGCCGGAGAGGTCGCCCGACTCCGCGCCGAGGTGGCGAGACTCGAACGGGAGCTGCACGCGACCACCTCCCCGTCCAGCACGCCCCATGGCGGTGGCTGGTGGCGTGTCCCGATCATTGCGGTGTGCCTGGTCCTGGTCGGGGTGCTGGCGCCGTTGTCGATCCTGGCCACCTGGGCGCACGACGAGGTGTCCGACACCGATCGATACGTCGAGACGGTCGCCCCCCTCGCCGATTCGCCCGAGGTACAGGCGGCCGTGACCGCGCGGCTCACCGCCCGGATCGTGGGCCTGATCGACGTCCAGGCCGTCACCAAGGACGCGATCGACGCCCTCCAGCAGCGTGGCCTGCCCCCGCGCGCCGTAGCCAGCCTGACCGCACTGACCCCGCCGCTGGCAGCGGGGGTCGAGAGCTTCGTCAACAACCAGGTGAGCCGGCTCGTCGCCTCGCAGGCGTTCGCGGACGCATGGGAGCAGGCCAACCGGGTGGCGCACACCCAGATGGTCGCGGTCCTCACCGGCGAGACCGGAGAGGCCGTCTCGGTGACCGGGGGGACGGTCCAGCTCAATCTGGCGCCGGTCATCGACGCCGTGAAGCAGCGGCTGGTGGATGCCGGTTTCACGCTCGCGTCGCGGATCCCGGCGGTGACGACCGAGATCACCCTGTTCCAGTCCGCCGATCTGGCCAAGGCCCAAACGGCGTTCCGTCTGCTCGATGCGGCCGCCCGTGCGCTGCCGATCATCGCCCTGATCCTGCTGGGCGCGGCAGTGGCCGTCTCCCGTCGGCGCCGGCGCACGCTCACGATCGGGGCCATCGTGATCGCCGGATCGATGTTGCTGCTGGGTGCGGCTCTCAACTTCTTCCGGATCGCCTATCTCGATGCCATCCCGAGCGACCGCCTTCCCGCGGACGCCGCTGCTGTGATCTTCGACCAGCTGGTCCAGTTCATCCGGCTGAACCTCCGGGCCGTGCTCGTGATCTCGCTGGCGGTGGCGTTCGTGGCATGGGTCAGCGGCTCCCAGGGCGCGCCGGTGCGTGTACGCGAAGGCGCTGGGCGGGCGCTCGACGCGGTTCGGCACCGGCGGGACAGCGCCGGACTCGGCACCGGGCCGGTCGGCGCGTTCCTGTACAGCTACCACGTCCCGCTGCGAGTGGTGGTCCTCGGTGGGGCGGTGCTCGTCTACGTCCTGGCCGACCACCCGACCGGCGCCTGGACGCTCGGCGTCGTCGTGGTCGCGGGACTGATCCTGCTCGTGATCGAGCTGCTGACCGGGGGGCCGTCGGCTCCCGACGACGTGCCCGATCTGCCCGCCGCCTCAGCCGGGCACCCCGCCTGACAGTCGCGAGCGCAGCACGGGAACCCGTGTGGCGACCGCGTGGGTGAGTCGGAGGACCTCCTCATCCTCGGCCACAGCACGGCCCACCACACTGGCAACGACCAGGAGCCCTGCGAACCCCACCAACCACGTGGTGATCGCCAGGATCACCCCTAGAGTCCCGAAGGCTGCTGCACTGGAGGCGACGTACGCCGGCATGACGAGCGCCGATCCCCAGCTGTAGATCACCAGTGCATAGCCGGTGAGGAGCGCGCCGACCAGGAGCCTCCGCCAGGAGACGCGACCGAACAGCAGGATCCGCGACGTCCACCACCACATGAGGCTGGCGCCCGCCCCCTGGAACACGTAGCGGAATGCTCCGAAGTCCACCACCTGTTCCAGGACGAAGCCCAGCGCAGCCAGGATCTGCAATGTCAGCAACCAGCCGATCAGCCACAGGCTGCTGCGGCGGATGCCGACCACGCCACCGATGTGGGGCTTCTCCCAGATCTTCTCGTACATCCGCTGCACGGCTCGCGCGAAGCTCGTTGCGGAGAAGAGCGTGATCAACAGGCCGATTGCGCCGGTCTGGGCACGCACCTGGTCGGCGCTCACGTTGGCGTCGATCACCTTTTCCCCGGCTTGGCCGAGCCCCGTCAGGTCGCGGAACCTGTCCAGGGCCAGGGTGGTGAACTCGGGCGGGAGGAAGGCCGCCAGGACCACCAGCATCGGCACCAACGCCAGCATCGCCTGCGCGGCGATCGCCATCGACCGGTCGATCAGCTCGATCCGGATCAGCCCCGTGACGGCGTTGCGGACGACCGGCACGGTGTCCAGGACCCGCTGCGCGGACTTGATCACGCGCTTCATCGCAGCGCGGACTCGGGCGAGGGCCATGGCGCCGCCTCCCGGTGTGGCTGCCGACCATCGGCAGCGTGGGGACCAGCGTGGTGCCGGCAACCCTGCGATCCCTCACCCTTAGCGGGTGAACCGTCGGCATCCCGGAAGTGGGACGGTCGTGCAGAGCTGAGGAGTTGTCGATGGTCGGGTGGCGACGCTGGGCACATCTCGGACTGATCCTCGCGGCGATCGTGGTCATCTACTTCGTGGTCCCTATCCCCGAGCGCGTCGACCCGAACACGGTGATCCGCGGTCTGGCCGCGATCCTGATGGTGGTGCTGTTGGCCGCCGGGGTCGTGCGCCAGTTCCGACGCCAGCTCGACATTGCGGACCAGAGGGTCGACGGCCTGATCGTGTCGATCACGGTGGTGATGACGGTCTTCGCGTTCAGCTTCTACGTCATCGAGGTGCGTGACCCCTCCCAGTTCGCCGAGATGAAGACCCGGCTGGATGCCCTCTACTTCGCGGCGGCGACCGGGGCGAGCGTCGGCTACGGCGACGTGCATGCGGTGGGTCAGCTCGCGCGGGCCCTGGTCCTGGTGCAGATCATCTTCAACGTGGTCTTCATCGGCACGGCGGTCGCGCTGCTCTCCTCACGGATCCGGGCCGTGGCCGACGCACGGGCGGCCCAGGCCCGCACCAAGGACGCCAAGGCCAATTGAGCCTCGCGACCCGTGGCCTCAGGCGGTGCGCGCCGCGGCGTCCGCAGGATCGACGGACCCGGGTACGCGATCACCCTGCCTGTGCCCGAGAAGCTCCAGCCATCCGACGAGCAACCGGTGGATGGCATCCGCGCCGACCACCATCTCCTGCGGACCGGGAAGCTCATCCGGCCACACGATCATCGCCCGGTCCTGCCAACCACCCAGACCACCGTGGCACCCGACCAGGCCCTCGAACGCGGCCACCTCGTCCAGGTCGTCGACCAGACTGTTGACGTAGATGTCGGGCGCCTCGGGCATTGTCGCCGCGCGCAGCACGAACCCCGGTGCCTCCGGCCCGAACCGCGCCAGCGGGTCCTCGCCCAGCACCTCGCCGTCGCGGACTCGGTGCTCCCCGTTCGCCCCGACCACCACCGGTCCGTACTCGATGGTGTCAACGACGGCGAACCCGATGCCCGGATGCGTCACCAGGCCGGGCAGCAGGGCCGGGAACCTCGCCGTCAAGTCGTCCACGGTCAGCCGCCTCGACTCGCCGGCCACATAGATCAGACCGAGGTTCCCCGAGCCGAACACCAGGAACTGCTCCGCCGTCTCCTCCGTGTCGTTCTTATCCCGCTCACTGGCCGCCGCCCGGTCCGCGGCCTCGAACTTCTGGGCGGTGAACCGGTCCGACGCCTTCCCCAGGGCCCGACCGATCACCGTGTCGGCGTCACTGGTGGCGGCGATCATCGAGTTCAGCGACCCGCTGCCCTCCTCGTTGGACGCGGCCGCGAGTACGTCGGTGTCGGACAGTCGCTGCACGAGGGCGGACAGGTCCTCGCCGTACCGGTCCGCGAACACCTCGCCCTGCGACTGGCCATGGTCGGAGAGCACCACGAAGTGGTACTTCCTCGGTGCCACCTCGGCCACCGACTCCAGTTGCGCCAGCACCGCGTCGATCCCCTCGAGCGCGGCCAGCGACTCGGGTTGGGAGATGCCCGCGTGGTGGGCGATCGCGTCGTAGTCGACGTAGTCGACGTAGACCGACCGCCTGCCGCGCAGCATGGCGTCGGCGACCAGCGTGGTGTTCAGGTCACGCAGAACCCCGCTCAGCGCAGCCCGCTCGAGGGTGAAGTTCCACCCGCGGTGCACGCGGGGGCGGACGTCGCGCCTGCGCGCCCGGGAGGCCTGGAACCGTTCGCGGCCGATCTCGCTGAACGTCCGAGCCATGCTGCGGGCCAGGCCGCCGGGCCGGGCCAGGAACCGCGAGATGGTGACCCGCGCGTGACGGGTCTCCCGGGTGCGATGGACAGCGCTCATCGTCGCGAAGGCCGCCGGGGCGTCGCCCGTGAACAGGTTACTCACCGAGACGCCGTCGTCGACGAGCAGGCCGCGCCCGTTCGAGTGGGTCGCCTCGATCACCGCTGCGTCCGCCGGCTTGTTCGCGACGTAGACCCGTCCCTCGGCGCGGTCGACCCAACGAAAGGCTGGGATCCCCTCGATGGTCCCGTGCAGGATTCCCATCTGGCTGGCGGGCGTGGTGGCCGGCAGCTTCGGTCGCCACTCCGCCATGTGGTGCGATCCGTCCCGGATCCACCGGGACAGGGTGGGCAGGGTGCCGGCGCGCACCCCCCACTCGAGGACCGGGTAGGGCACCCCATCGGCCTGCACGAACACGACGCCCGGGATTTCCCCGTCCTCGAGCACGGGCGGACGCTTGCGTCGCGCCCCGCGCAGCAGGCTGGCCGTCACCGCGTCGTCGGTGCCCGCGGTCGCGACCCAGACGAACAGGGTGGCTACTGCCGAGACGATCCAGGATGCGATGAAGGCGGACCACAGCGTGGTCTCGTCGTCCGGAATTGCCGAGAGCACGAGCCAGATCACCAATGCCTGGCCGAACAGGCCGATCAGGATCGCTCCGACCCAACCCAGGAGCGCCGCGATGATGACCAGGATGGGTCGCAGGATGGCCCCGATCAGGAAGATCAGGAACGCGGCCACGAGCGCCTGCTCGGGCCCGCCGACGTGGAAGTCCGGCACGATCCACGACGCGAGGAGGAGTCCCAGTGCCGCCCCGATCAGCGCGATACCCGCGCGGGCGAGGTCACCCCAGCGCAGCGCCCAGCGCCGAGCAGGTCGCTTCGTGCTCGCCATGGCAGGAAGCATGGCGTCCGACCCCCTTTCGCCTGCTCCCCCGTTGCGGGTGAGTGACGCGTACACCGCACATCCGGTCCGACGGCGAGACATGAGGGGTTTGACGGGCCCGGGCCGGGGGAATCCTGCCCGTCGTGACGCCGTCCGGGTCGAGACGTCCGACCCGTCGCGGCAGTCCAGCAGGGGGCAGCCGGCTCTGACGCCCGGGTGCACGGTTCCGATACCGCCACTTGCTGGGAGCTCCGATGCAGCTGGTCTCGCACCCCCTCACAGCCCTCCTCATTCTGCTCGGCGCCGGCGCCAGCCTATGCCTCATGGGCAGTGCCCCGGCCTCGGCTGGATCCACGTATGCGGACCGGATGGAGTCGTCGGTGATCGTCGCTACCAATCATGCGAGGGTGCAGCGGGACCGGCGAGCCGTCCAGGGCAATGCGTGCGTGGACCGGATGGCAGAAAGCTGGGCCCGCCACCTCGCCGAGACCACTTCGTTGACCCACCGCAGGCTGGGACGGGTCCTGAGCCGGTGCAACCGTTCCTACGTCAGCGAGAACCTCGCCAAGTACCCCGTGTCCTCGGGCATGACCGCCGCGCAGGTTGCAAGACGCACGGTGCGGGCGTGGATGCACTCGGCCGAACACCGCCACAACCTGTTGTCCACCCGGCCGCGCGTGATCGGGCTGGGGGCGGCCAGGAGCGCCACCGGCACCTGGTTCATCGTCCAGAACTTCGCCCGCTGATGGCCTGAGCGGCTGGCACGCCGAGGCTCCCGCCTGACCGGACGGCGGGAGCCCCGACGTACGTCAGTTGTGAGTCAGGTTCTGGCTGGGACGTACGTGGC
>JBJMIQ010000210.1:0-6092 GCA_045806805.1 Nocardioides sp.
AGCCGTGGCCCCCGCAGCGTCGTACTCAAGCTTGCCCCCGTGGGTCGATGATTCGCCCGACGGTAGGCCGGCCGAGTGGGCGTGGCCACCTCCGATCGCAGTGCTGTGGACAAACCTCCGACCGGTCTCCACAGCTCGTCGAAGCCGGAGTTTGCGGCCTGGTGGTGCGGGTAGATCGCCACCGAGCGGCGACGTGCCGCCACTGAGGAAGGAGTAGAGGAGATGCCTGCAGCAGAGATGGGCCAGGGGGTGGGCACCCTCAGCAAGGGGGCCGCGTTAGTGGCCGACGCCAAGGTCGACCTCGACCGCATGAGCAGCAAGCTCGACGGCCAGATCCAGGGCCTGCGTGGTCGCTGGCAGGGCGCCGGCGGGACGGCCTTCTTCACGCTCCACCAGGCGTGGACCGAAAGACAGAAGGTCATCGTGCAGGCGCTCGACGAGTTCCAGAGCGCGCTCACGAGCACGGAGCGCGACAACGTCTCGACCGACGAGGCCCAGTCCGCCGGCTACGCCCGCACGACCAGTCGTCTCGGCTGACCCACCCGGACTCGAGGAGTGAACGAAATGAGCTTCGACGGACTTCGCGTCAACCACGCCGGTCTCGACACCGCCGCCCAGGATCTCCACGCCACGGTCAAGGAGATCGACGAACGCCTCAACCGGCTCGAGAGGGAGCTGGCCCCTCTCCGCAGCGACTGGGTCGGTAACGCCCAGCAGGCCTACACGACCGCCAAGGCCAGGTGGGACACCGCCATCCTGGAGATGAAGGACCTGCTCGACCAGACGAGCCGGAACGTCCAGCAGTCGAACGCCGAGTACATGGCAGCCGATCGCCGCGGGGCCGCCTCGTTCGGGGCCTGAACTCGCATGAGCGGCTCCGGCCTGGTCAGCGTCACCGTCGCGTCCCAGACCCGCAGTGTCGATCTGATGCTGCCGGGCGCCGTTCCTGTCGCCGAGCTGGTGCCGGAGCTCGTCCGGAGTGTCGGTTTGCTCGACCCGGAGACCGTTCACGGCGGTCACCGGCTCGTGACCACCGACGGCAGGGTGCTCTCAGGCGACAGCGGGCTCCTTGCCCAGGGCGTTGCCGACGGCGGCCTCCTCACGGTGACCGCGGGTGTGGAGGACATGCCGCGCCGCGTCTACGACGACGTGGTGGAGGCGATGGCCCACGTCGTCGAACGTGACCTCGTGCCCTGGGAGCCGGGTTCGGGACGGCGTACGGCGCTGATGGCGGCCGCGCTGCTGATGGCCCTTGGAGCCGTCGCCCTGTTCCTCCAGCCAAGCAGGTCCGCCGGTGCGGCCGCCGGTGTCGTCGCCCTTCTCCTGACCATCGGCGCGGCCGTCGTGTCGCGTGCCCAGCGCGAGACAGAGGCCGTGGTCATGGCCTGGCTCGGGACGGCCTACGCGACGGTGGCGGCCCTGCCGCTCGCCGGAGAGGGGTCCGGCCTCGGCCTTTCCACGGCCTACGCAGGCGCCGGGGCATCGATCGCCGGGGGCGTCGCGCTCGTCGGGTTGCGGGAGGGCCGCCCCCTGCTGATACCGCCCCTGGTGGTTGGCGCGTTCCTACTGGCGAGCGTCCTGCTCGATCGCGCGACCCCCCTCGGCTGGGCCCAACTACTCACGGCAGGGTTGACGCTCGTCGTCGTGCTCGGCGGCGCTCTCCCTTCGCTCGCGCTGGGAGCAACCGGCACGAAGGCCCCACAGCTTCGGTCGATCCGCGACATCACCGGCGCCGTCGACCCCGTTGAACTGGAGCGACTCGGCACAGACGTCCGCGTGGCACACCAGATCCTGCTTGCGGTGTGGGCCACCGCAGGACTGCTTCTGGTGGGAATCGCCCCGGTGGAGGTGTCGCTCGGCCTCTCGGGGACGGCGCTGGCGGTGGGCAGCTGCCTGGTTCTCATTCTGCGCCTGCGCCGGCACCGCGCGCGCACGCAGGTGCTCGTCGGGCTGGTGGCCGGCATCGCCGGGGTGTCGTCGGTGGCGATCTCGGTGGTCTTTGTGCACCCGGGGTGGAGTCCCTTCACGGCCGTCACCCTGCTCGCGACCGGCGCGGCCGTGCTCGCGGTCACCCTGCTGCCCCCGTCCCCCTCAGCGCGGTGGGGCAGAGCCTGTGATCTCGTCGAGAGCGCCGCCCTGCTCGCCCTGCTGCCTCTGCTCGTGCTGGCAACCGGACTCTTCGCAGCAGTACGGGGTTGATCCGATGATGACCACCCGACGGGACCTCGTCGAGGCCTACTCCTTCAACCGACGCCGCCTTGTCACCGCCTTCATCTCGGGAGCACCGGCCGGAGGCGCGATCGAACCACCCAGGACCGGACGCACCATCGTCGCGGGTGTCGCGTCCGCCGTTCTTCTGTTGGCGGGGGCCGCAGTCACCCGAACCTTGTCGCCGAGCCTGGCCGAGGAAGGGTCCTCCGGGTACGTGGATCCGGGTCGCGCGGGTCAGGTTACCGGGCCGGGGAGGTGACGCGGCCGCGTGGGCGGGTGGACGTGGTGGGCGATGCCTCGCACGGTGAGGCCCAGGCACACGACGAGGATGACCAGGCCGGAGGCGGCAAGCGCAGTGGCGAGGTTGCTGGGATCAAGTGGGGCGAGACCGGCGTACGCCTGCACCACCGTGGACCCGATGAGGAGCCCGTAGCCCGCACCGGCCAGGGCGATGATCTCGAGCCGCTGGCTCTCGGTGAACTCCGCGATCACCAGCAGCAGCGCCAGCGCCGGCAGCACCTGGAGGGCGTGCATGGTGAAGGCATGGGGCACCTTCAGGGCGCCGGCGGCACCGAAGGTGTTGCCGCCCTCGGCGATCATCTGCACGCCGACTGCCTGGCTCGCCAGCAGCAGCACCAGGCCGATCCGGATCGCCCAGGCCAGGCTCGTCGGCGCATCCATCGGCCAGAACGAGCGAATGGTGATCACGATCGTGGCCAGCGCCACCCACATGACCAGGAAGCCCATCAGGCTGAAGACCGCCGAGTTGAAGGGCGTCGACTCGTTGAAGTGTGAGGGCACGCCCCGCCACCGTTGCATCGTGATCAGGAAGACCTCCGCGACCGAAGTCAGGGAGAGGACGCCCAGGACGATCCAGCCGGTGACCTTCCGCATCCGCATCAGGCCGACGATCCAGGTCACCGTCATCAGCATGATGCCGAACGAGAGCCCGAAGACGATCGGCTTGCGCCACGAGACCGGTCCCTCCCACGACCCGCCGTCGATCAGGAACACCAGCCCGTGGAAGGCGCCGCTGATCAGCAGCACGGTTGCGCAGGCGTACGCGAACCTCTGGTACGACGCCGTCGGCGTGAACCGGCCGGCGCGCAGGATCTCGTTGGTCACCGCACTCATGAGGTCACTCCCAGCCGCATCGCCTGGGCAGGGAGATGGCCGCCGGGACCGATGCAATGTCGATGTCTCCATCAAGCCGGAACCGGGCGGATGGGGTCAATGGCCCGTGCGGTGGGTGTCGCCCCGGG
This sequence comes from Nocardioides sp., assembly GCA_045806805.1. GTDB lineage: Bacteria > Actinomycetota > Actinomycetes > Propionibacteriales > Nocardioidaceae > Nocardioides. The sequence goes on from JBJMIQ010000210.1 coordinate 3,474, forward strand.
TGGACCAGCCCAGTCGTGCAGCTCATCGCGCGGCGTCCGTCCGGCCGTCGCGCGGGGCGCGGACTTACTACCCGTTGAACCGGATCCGCACGAGCCGGCCCGGGCTGCCGGTGACCAGCACGTAGAGAGCCCCACCGCGACCGGCCTCGAGGTCCACCGGTGAACCGAGACCAGTGGCGAAGCCGGTCGCCCGGTCGGTGCGGGGGTCGTAGCGGCGTACCCACCCGTTGCAGAGGTCGGAGAAGAAGTAGTCGCCGATGAAGCGGGCCGGGAAGTTCCGGCGCTCCGGGCGGTAGAACTCGCCGCCCGTGATCGCGCAACCGGTGGTCTGCGTGCCTCCGTGCCGGTAGGCAAAGAGCGGCGGCGTGAACCGCGGGACATTCTCCGGGCCTTCCTGGATCGGCCAGCCGTAGTTCCTCCCCTTGCCCAGGCGATTGATCTCCTCCCACGTCTGCGCCCCGACATCGTTGATGAAACCGCGCGACGTCCCGCGTTCGAAGGCGAACTTGAAGGGGTTGCGCAGCCCGCGGACCCAGATGGCGCGGTTGCGGCCGGTGGTCCGGTTGAAGAACGGGTTGTCTGCAGGGATGGAGCCGTCCCGGTTCAGCCGCACGATCTTGCCGAGCAGCGTGCGCAGCGACTGCGCCTGCTCCGGCCGGGCATTCTCGCCGTGGGAGGCGTACAGCTTTCCGTCGGGGCCGATCTGGACCGAGCCGCCTTCGTGGTTGGTGGCGCCTAGTGCGTTCCACCGGAACAGTGTCCGTTCGCTGCCCGGCGCCAGCCCGCCGTTGCGGACCGTCACCCGGACCAGCCGGTTGTGGATCGGCTGGGTGCCGGTCGCCCGATGGGTGTAGACGAGGTAGAGGTGGTGATTGGTGCCGAAGCGTGGATCCACCGCGATGCCGAGCAGGCCGCGTTCGCCGGCGTCGTTGACCTTCCGGCTGAAGTCCAGCAGCGTCGCCATCGAGCCGTTCGTACGCCGGACTCGGAGCACGCCGCTCTTGAGGGTGATGAACAGGCGCCCGTCGGGCGCGAACGCCATGTCAGTAGGGCGGGCGAGCCCGCGCACCACGGTGCGTTGGCTGAAGCCCGCCGGGAGGAGCCGCGCCGATGCTGGGGCTTTCGCGGCAGGGGGGTGGGCGGCCGGCGACGCCGGCTGGGAGGCGGCGCCCATCGCGAGACCGGACGCCAGCAGCACCAGAGTCAGCAGGGTGGTTCGGAGGGGTGTCAGGACCGACATCGGTGGCTCCTCAGGGCCGCGGCGCGCTGGGTCCAAACGCTACTCCGGATCGGGCCCTGTTTTCAGACCGGCGTCCGCTGACCGTCCCACTACCGCTCGACACTGGGACGACGACGAGTTGAGGGCGAGTCGAGAGATGCGCGCTCGGGCGTCGAGTGGTCACAAACACCAGAAATTGAGCTCGCATTCGCGAGGTTCGTGACCATTCGGCGGGCTGTGGTGAGACCGGATCTGCGGTCGTGGGTCGACGTCCACGCCTTTCATGCCATGCTCCGTTCGTGCACGGAGAGACTCGCGAAGTTCGATGAGCCCCACGTCCGAGTCGAGGCCGACGGACAACCCCGGCAGCGGGTCCTCCAGCGGCGGTGAGTCAACGACCACCGTGGTCATCGCGTTCTTCGCCAACGCCGCCATCGCCATCGGCAAGACCGTCGTCGCGATGGTCACTGGATCCGCATCGATGCTTGCCGAGTCGGCGCACTCGTGGGCGGACACCGGGAACCAGATCCTGCTCTTCGTCGGCGACAAGCGGGGGCGCCGACCGGCGGACGAGGCGCACCCGTTGGGCTACGGGCGTGAGGCCTACATGTGGTCGCTGATGGCTGCGTTCGGGCTGTTCACTGCTGGCGCGGTGGTGTCGATCTGGAACGGCATCTCGAAATTGAGCGCTTCCAGTGAGGAGGACATCTCCTACACATGGGCCTACGTCGTGCTGGGCATCGCCTTCATCTTCGAGAGCATCTCGTTTGCGCAGGCCTTCCGGCAGACGCGGCGGGAGGCCAAGCAGGTCGAGCGGGACGTCCTCGAGCACGCGATGCGGACCTCGGACCCGATGCTCCGCGCGGTCTTCGCCGAGGACGCCGCCGCGCTCACCGGCCTGGTGATCGCAACCATCGGTGTTTTCCTGCACCAGCTGACCGGCAACGCGGTCTTCGACGCCGCCGGGTCGATCCTCGTGGGCATCCTCCTGGGCATGGTGGCCATCGTGCTGATCAACAAGAATCGCCGCTACATCACCGGGCAGGAGAGCGACCCGAGGCTCCAGCGGATCGCGGTGGAGCGCCTCCGGGAACTGCCGGGCGTGAACCGAGTGGTCTTCTTGCGGATGGAGTTCGTCGGCCCGCGCCAGACCTTCCTCGTGGCGAGCGTTGACCTCGACGGCGACCTGCCGGAGTCGTCGGTGGCGTACCGGCTGAGGGAGCTCGAGGAGGAGCTGGAGACCGAGTCGTATGTCCGCGAGGCGGTCCTCACCCTGGCCACGCCGGAAGAGCCCAGCCTCTGATCCCGGCTCGCCGGCTCTGGCGGAGGATGCGGGATTCGAACCCGCGAGGGCGTTAACCCAACCCGCTTTCCAAGCGAGCGCCATAGGCCACTAGGCG
>JBJMIQ010000211.1:0-2630 GCA_045806805.1 Nocardioides sp.
TGCGCCGGTCGATCGCGATCGGGGAGATCGCCCGCCACCAGCTCGCCCTCGACCTCCCCACCCGCGACGCCACCGCCGAGACCGCCCCTGACACCGCCCAGGACACAGCCCGGGACCCCGTTCCGGTGGTTGAGGAAGGCGCCCCGGCGCCTGTCTCGAAACCCCGGAACCCCGCCCGCCAGATCGTGCTGTACGTCCACCTGCACCAGTCCGCGATCGACGGCGCCAACCCGGTGGGCCGGGTGGAGAACACCCACCAACCGGTCACGGCCGAGCAGATCCGCACCTGGTGCGGACACCCCGACGCCCGGGTGACCGTGAAGCCGGTGATCGACCTGGCCGACCACGTCCACGTCGAGGCCTACGAGGTCCCCGACCGGATCGCCGAAGCCGTCACCCTGCGCGACCTCACCTGTGTGTTCCCCTGGTGCACCCGACCCGCCCGACGCCTCCGGCCCGATCAGCACGGCTGCGACTGCGACCACATCACCCCCCATGGCGCCGGCGGGGCGACCTGTACCTGCCAGCTCGCACCGCTGTGCCGGCGACACCACCGGCTCAAGACCCACGGCGGCTGGACCTACACCACCCTCGAACCCGGCACCTACCTCTGGTCGAGTCCACACCGCTACCAGTACCTGCGCGACCACACCGGCACCCACGACCTCACCCACGACCGTCGTGCCGACGCGCCGCCACCCGACCAGTAGCCACCAAGCCCCGCACCCCGCCCACCGGCGGGGTCACCGGCACGTCCACATGTGAGAATTGCGTGCGATGATCCCCCTGCACATGGGTCCCCTGCACCCGTTCGAGCTGGCGCTCACGCTGCTGCTGGCCTTCGGCCCGTTCGTGGCGCTGGCGGTCCTCATCGCCGTACGACGTCGCGAGGACCGGCGGGACCGGGTCAGCTGAACACGGGCAAACGGCCGGCGGCCGGGCCGAGGTCGCCGACCTCGTCGGCGGTTGGCGAGGCGCGGCCCGTGCCGACCAGCGCGACGCGCTCGTCGCTCCATCCCGGCAACGACTGTTCGAGCAGCGCCTCCACGACCCGGCGGACCTCCTCCAGGCCGGCCCCCGAAGGTGGCGGCAGGGCGAGGTGCGCGACCAGGTCGAGGTGGTGGAGTGTCGCCTCGACCGCCAGCGTGCTGGCGAGGTCGGCGACGGACAGTGCGTGGCCCTGGGTCGAGACGACGGCAACCGGGTCCGTCCCGGTGACCGCCAGCCTGGCCGCGGCCACGGCCTCCAGGTAGGACGACCGGAGCGCGGGCCAGTCCCGCGTCCCCGACTCGATCCGGGTCGCTCGTCGGGCCAGCTCGTCCCGCCGGGGATCGACGCTCCAGCCACGCCAGTAGGCCACGGCGTCACAGTCAGCGGCGCCGGCAGCGGGCGAGTGCACCGCGACCAGTGCGCGTACGGCGTCCGCGTGCAGGTGGTGCACGAGGTCGCGGACGCACCAGCCCCGGCAGCCGGTCGGGGTCCACGCCGCGTCGTCGTCGAGAGCAGCGACCGCCGCCGCCAGCGCGGCGTAGGCGTCGTCCAGCACGGTCCCGTCCTGGTCAGCGGGAGAGATAGTCGCGCCCGACCTTGTTCTCGGCCTTGAGGGCCTTGAGCAGCAGGTCGGCGATCAGCCCCTCGATCTTGCTGCCGACCAGCGGGATGTTGACCTTGACTGTCAGGTCGACCGTCTCGGTGGTCACGCCGTCGGATTCCACGAGCCGCGCGGTGCCCTTCATCTCGCCGGGCTTGCCGGGGATCGTCACCGTGATGTCGCCCTCGGTCGGTGAGCGCCAGGACTCCTGCTGGACGATGTTGATCTCGTCGCCGACGAACTTCCTGGCGAAGGACGGAATGCCCTGGGCGGCCTGGACCTGGTCGATGGTGACCTCCATGCCGTTGTCGTCGGAGTCGATCGAGACCATCGCGCGCTTGACGCCCTGGAACTCACAGACGTCCTCGCGGAAGGAGGTGTCGGCCAGCATCTCGGCCACCTCGGTCATCGGCGCATCGTAGGTCAGCTCGTGCCTCAATCGCTTGCTCATGCGGGGTCCCTGCGGAACCGCGAGCGAAGCGAGTGGTTTCGTGGGGTGTTCATGCCTGGTCCCCCTTCAGCCAGGCCCGTCCGACCTCGCGCTCGGTGTCCATTCCGTCCCGTACCTGTTCGGCCATCAGTCCCTCGAGCTTGCCGCCCACCAACGGGACCCTGGCCTTGATCTCCAGCTCGACCACCTCGACCGTGCCGGCCCCGTCGGGCACGAGCTCGATGGTGCCCGCCATGCTCGTGGGCTTGCCGGGTGCGTCGATCCGCAGTGTTCCCCGAGTGGGCGAGGACCACTCCTCGGTCTGGATCACCCGCGTCGTGTCGCCGGCGATCTTCTTCGCGAAGGACGGCAGGCCTTCGGTGCGCTGCACCTGGTCGTTGGTGAGCCGGAAGCCGTCGCCGTCCCGGTCCACGGAGATGTCGGCGGAGACGACGTCGAGAGCCTCGCCGACCTTCTCCCGAAAGGTCGGATCGGCGAGCATCTCGAAGACCTCGGCAGGACTCGCGTCGTAGGAGAGCTCGTGGCGGAACTTCATGGCCGGAGTGTTGCAGAGCCCCGGAGCCCGTTGCGGACGTGCGTGGGCGCGAC
>JBJMIQ010000212.1:0-9186 GCA_045806805.1 Nocardioides sp.
CGCCTACAAGGGTCAGGCCCTCGCGCACCTCGACGACGGCGCGACCGCCTCGGTCGCGCTGCAGCGGCTGATCGAGGACGATTCCGGCCGCGACCACCGGCAGGTCGGCATCGTCGACGCTGAGGGTTCGGCCGCCTCCCACACCGGCCCGGCCTGCCTGGAATGGGCCGGGAGCCTGACCGGGGACGGCTACGCCATCCAGGGCAATGTCCTCACCGGCGAAGAGGTCGTGCTCGCGATGCAGGCCGCCTGGGAGGAGAGCGAGCCGGAGACCCCGCTGGCGCGCCGGCTGCTCGCCGCTCTCGCCGCCGGCGATGAGGCCGGGGGCGATCGACGCGGCCGCCAGTCCGCTGCCCTGCTCGTGGTGCGCGAGGAAGCCGGCTACGGCGGCCTCGACGACATCGCGGTCGACCTGCGGGTCGACGACCACACGGCGCCGGTCACCGAGCTGGCGCGGCTGCTCGACCTCAACGACCTCTACCTGACGGCCTCCACCGACGAGGACAAGGTGCCGGTGACACCGGAGATCCGGGCCGAGCTCGAGGCGTTCGCCGCCGAGCGCGGTCACCGCGACGTCCAGGCTTGGGTCGGCACCGAGAACTACGAGATGCGCGTCGACCCCGACCTCGAGTGGATCGACCAACGGATCCTGGACATCGTCCGGGCCGAAGAATGAGCGTGCTCGCGATCGACGCCGGCACCACCGGTGTCACTGCGGTGGTGGTCACGGCGGACGGCCAGATCGCGGCCCGCGGCTACCAGGAGTTCGCCCAGCACTTCCCCCAACCCGGATGGGTCGAGCACGCGCCGGAGGAGATCTGGCAGGCCACGCTCGAGGCCACCCGCGCGGTCCTCGAGACGTACGACGCCTCAGAGCTGCACGCGGTCGGGATCACCAACCAGCGCGAGACGATCCTGCTGTGGGACCGGGAGACCCTCGGGTCACCCCGGCGCGGGATCGTGTGGCAGGACCGTCGTACCGCCGACATCTGCACCCGCCTGCGCGACGCGGGGCACGAGGACCGGGTGACCGAGCTGACCGGCCTGCGCCTGGACCCCTACTTCTCGGGAACCAAGCTCATGTGGCTGGCCGAGAACGACCCCCACACGTGGGCCCTGGTGGAGTCCGGGCGCTATGCCATCGGCACCGTCGACTCCTACCTGATCGCGCGGATGACCCGCGGCACGTGGCACGTGACCGACGTGTCCAATGCCTGCCGGACCCTGCTGCTCGACCTCGGATCGGGGGACTGGTCCGACGAGCTGTGCTCGCTGTTCGGGGTGCCGCGGGACGCCCTGCCAGAGCTGGTGCCCAACTGGGGTGAGATCGCCACCACGGACAAGGCGTCGTTCTGCGGGCTGGAGCTGCCCATCGCGGGACTGGCAGGCGACCAGCAGTCGGCACTGTTCGGCCAGACCTGCTTCGACGTCGGCGACTCCAAGTGCACCTACGGCACCGGCTCCTTCATCCTCACCAACACCGGCACCAGCCTGGAACGCTCCGACGCGGGACTGCTCTCCACCGCCGCCTGGCGCTCCCCCGACGGTGAGCTGACCTACGCGCTGGAGGGCGCCATCTTCGTCACCGGCGCCGCGGTCCAGTGGTTGCGCGACGGCCTCCAGATCGTCGACTCGGCGGCCGAGACCGCGACCATCGCGGAGAGCGTGGACGACAGCGAGGGGGTGGTCTTCGTCCCGGCGTTGACCGGTCTCGGGGCGCCGCACTGGGACCCGCACGCCCGCGGGCTCCTGATCGGGCTCACCCGCGGCACCAACCGCGCCCACATCGTCCGGGCCACCCTGGAGGCGATCGCCTTCGAGGTGCGCGACGTGCTCGAGACGATGCCCGGCGCGGATGGATCAGCGCTCCGTGCCGACGGCGGGGCCAGTGCCAACGACCTGCTCTGCCAGATCCAGGCCGACCAGATCGGCGGCCCCGTCGAGCGCCCCGAGATCGTCGAGACGACGGCGCTGGGTGCGGCGTTCCTCGCCGGGCTCGGCACCGGCGTCTGGTCCTCGACCGACGACCTTCGCCACACCTGGCAGCTCGACCGCCGGTTCGAGCCGACCGGTTCCCGCGAGGTCGCCGACGCCGCCCATGCAAGGTGGACCGAGGCCGTCTCCCGCTCGAAGGGCTGGGCCGAGATCTAACCCAGCCTGGCCAGGGCGGCGGCCGCTTCGTCGCGGTCCTTCGTCGCCGCGGCCAGCGTCGACTCGGCCTCGGCGCGGACGTCCTCGGCGTCACCCAGCTCCTCGTCGACCTCCTCGAAGCGCGCTTCGAGCTCGGCCAGCTTGCCGCGGAGCTCGTCGATCTCGGCCTGCAGCTGCATGCTGCGGGCCTCGAGGTCGGAGACCTCCTGGCCTGCGGCACTGAGCGCGGCGGACGCCTCGGCCAGCCGCTGCTCGGCTCCCTCGAGGTCCTTCTCCGCCTGCCTCCGGGCCTTCAGGTCCGCCTCGGGGTCGGGTACGACGTGCAGCTCGGGCGGCGCCTCGGGCTCGGTCACCGGCTGGGCCGCCCGGGGGCTTGCGGCGAATCCGAGCGCCTCCGGCGTCGCCACCGCACCGGCGGCATCGGCCTCTCCCAACCCGGTGCTGGCGAGTGCGCTGACCAGCAGCCCGCTCCGCACGGCCCGGGCGCACTCCGCGTCGAGCATGGCCGCGGTCAGGGTGGCTTCGACCTGGTCGGCCACCGCCTGCGTCACCTTCACGCCAAGGCCGGAGGCCACCGACCGTGCCTGCGTCGTGACCGCGGCCGTCAGCTGCCGTCGCTGCCGCGTCAGAGCGCGCAGCTCATCTCCCTTCAGACCGGCCTGGGCCGCCCGGAGCGCCTCCCCCATGGCGAGCACCTGCTCGACCTGCTCGGTCTCTTGTCGTACCAGCTGGTTGACGACCCAGGCCGCCACGGACGGCTTCTTGAGCTTCTTGACCTGGGTCGAGACCTCACTGCCTTTGAGCTCCTTGGCCTTCGCGTCGCGGGCTGGCGTGAAGTCTCCCAGCGCGAGCCCGTAGAGCTCGTCGGCGATGCCGAGCAGCTCATTCGTCATCATCGAGTCCCTGCTCGATGGCGTAACGGGTGAGCTCCACCCGGTTGTGCATCTGCAGCTTGCGCAGCGTGTTCTGGACGTGGTTCTGCACGGTTCGGTGGGAGATCACCAGCCGCTCGGCAATCTGCCTGTAGGACATGCCCTTGGCCACCATCTTGAGGACTTCGGTCTCGCGGTCGGTCAGCTCGGGATGGTCCGGGCCGGCGGCCGGTTCGGACATCCGGCGGAACTCACCCAGGACCAGGCCCGCCAGCCCCGGGGTGAAGACCGTGTCGCCGACCGCCACGCGCCGTACGGCGTCGAGCAGCTCCTCCCGCGACGCGGACTTCACCAGGTACCCCGTCGCGCCCGCCTTGACCGCCTCGAGCACGTCGGCCTGCTCCCCCGATGCCGAGAGGATCAGCACCCGCGCCGACGGGTCCTGCTGCAGAACCGAGGCGGTGACCTCCACGCCGTTGGGCCCCGGGATCTGCAGGTCCAGCACGAGGACCCTCGGCCGGGCGGCGGGGAAGCGGGCCAGCGCCTCGTCGCCGTTCGCGGCCACGCCCACCACGTCGAAGCCGGCAGCCTGCAGGTCCCGCTCGACCGCGTCGCGCCACATCGGGTGGTCGTCGACCACCATCACCCGGATCGCCCCATGGGGGGTCGCTTGGTCGCTCATTCCGCGGACCCTAGTCGTTCGGCCGCAGGTAGTGACCGCGTCGGTGCACCAGCGGCGCCGTGTCCTCCCCGAGGTGGACGCCGTCGACCGCGCAGGTGACCAGGCTCGACCAGCCCACGGCCTGCTCCGACTCCAGCGACACCGTCGCCCACGCCGGCGCGTCCACCAGGTGCGGACCCCACTCCCCGGCCTCGAACGCGGCCAGCCGGAAGGCGCCGCCGGGCGCGGGCGCGACCCCGGCGAACGCGTCGGCGAGATCACGGTGCCGCCACCCCAGGAGGTGCACGACGGCGCGGCCGGTCCCCTGCAGCACGTCCGCAAGGTCGGAGTCGGGGTCGAGCAACGCCAGGATCCGGGCCGGTTCGCCTCCGGCCACCATCAGGGACGAGATGGTCAGCCCCGCCCGTTCGCGCTCCGACCCCGAGGTCCACAGGGTCACCGCTCCGCCCAGCCGTCCCCGGAACCGCCGGACCGGGTCCCGCTCCGACTCCGGATCGAGGAAGGGGTGGGTGTCGTGGATCGTCACGGGGCGAGAGTACGGCGGGGGACGGTGACCTCCCACTCGGTGCCGTAGGAGCCGGTGACCAGCTCGACGCTGCCCCCGAGGTCGGCCACCCGCCCGCGGATCGACTCCGAGACGCCCAGCCGGCCCTCCGCCTCGGCCTGCTCGAGGCGGCCGGCCGGAATCCCCGGACCTTCGTCCCGGACGGACAGCTCCACGCGGTCGGGGAAGTCCTGCAGCAGCACCCACACTGGTGCCTCCGACCCGACGTGGTGGGCCACGTTGTCCAGGCAGGCCCGAACCACCGCCACCAGCTCGGCAACCGCCGGGCCGGGCAGGAGGACGGGCTCTGCGGGGGCCGCCACCGTCACCGCGGCGGATCGTTCGAGGCGACTCAGCTCGCCGGCGAGATCCACCAGCTCGTCGGTCGGCTCGGCGACGGCGTCCTGCTGCCGGATCAGCGCCCGCAACGTGCGCTCCTGCTCCCCGGCCATCCGGCCGAGCTCGGCGGACTCGCCCCCGAGCTCGCGGCCACGGCGCTGGATCAACGCCAGCACCTGCAGCACCCCGTCGTGCACCGCCCGCGCCAGTCGCGCCCGCTCGGCATCGGCGATCGACGCGCGCAGGGCGACGTCGCGCTCGTCCTCCATCAGCCGGAGCGACTCCGAGAGGAAGCCGACCACGAGACCGCCGATGACGAGCAGGAAGACGTTGCCATAGTTGGCCTGGGTGACCTCGTCTCGAACGCCCAGGTCGGCGGCACAAAGCGCGACGCCGGCGATGAGGCCGCCCTGCCACCGCCACTGGATCGCCCAGGCCATCAGCGCGCCGATCACCCAGAACCCGGGGATCGTCGCATTCATGTCGGGACCCTTCACGATGGGCGACACGAGGATGGCCGCCAGCGCGACTGCCAGGTCCGCGAACAGCAGGACCGGGGTACGGCGGACCGGGTCGGCGTAGGCCCACACCGCGAAGGCGGTCCACGCCGTCATCCCGGCCATCACCACGACGCCGGCGACCCGATGGTCGAAGTTGTCGGAGCGGTAGATGTTGAGGGCGATCGCGTTCAGGAGCAGGATCACGCGCAGGATCCCGAGGGCCCGGAACAGCCGGTCCTCGACCGCCAGGGCCGGACGCGTCCAGAGCCTCAACCGGGTCAGGACGCCTGCTTCTGCTCGGCCGCGGGGGCGTCGTTGCCCGACGCGCCCTTCTTGGCCTCCTCCTTGGCCCGGCTGGCGTACATGTCGACGTACTCCTGGCCGGAGAGCCGCATGATCTCGTACATGATCTCGTCGGTGATCGACCGCAGGATGTAGCGGTCGTTCTCCATCCCTTCGTAGCGGGAGAAGTCCAGCGGCTTCCCGAAGCGGACCCCGGGGCGGGTGAGGGAGCCGAACTTCTTGCCGGGGGGCGCGACCACGTCGGTACGGAGCACGGCAACCGGGATCACCGGCACCTTCGTCTCGAGCGCGAGCCGGGCCACGCCGGTCTTGCCGCGGTAGAGCCGACCGTCATGGGAGCGCGTGCCCTCCGGGTAGATCCCGAACAGCTCACCGTCCTCGAGGATCTTGCGGGCCGACGCCAGTGCGCCCTCGGCGGCCGATGCGCCGGTGCGGTCGATCGGCACCTGTCCCGCCCCGGAGAAGAACTTCCGCTGGAACCAGCCCTTGAGCCCCGGGGAGGTGAAGTACTCGGCCTTGGCCACGAAGGTGACGCGCCGCGGGAGCGTGAGCGGCATGAACAGCCAGTCGGCGTAGGACAGGTGGTTGCTGGCAAGGATGGCGGGGCCTTCGGCGGGGACGTTCGAGGCACCTTCGACCCGGGGCCGGAACACCACCCGCAGCACCGGACCGATGGCGATCCACTTCAGGAACCAGTAGAACAACGCTCCCTCACCAGCCTTCCCCCGCGCGACCGGGACGCTCGAAGCCTAGACCCTCGGGGCCAGGTTCCCCACACCCTCGGCGGACGGCACAATCGCGCCATGACGACCGACTCCCCCACGGCCCCGTTCAGCGTCCCCGCCCGGCCCGAGCTCACCGGTGGCCGACGGATCGGCGTTGTGCTCAGCCACGGCTTCACCGGCTCGCCTGCGTCGATGCGGCCCTGGGCCGAAGCCCTCGCCGAGCGAGGGTACGCCGTGGAGCTGCCCCTCCTTCCCGGCCACGGGACGACGTGGCAGCAGATGAACATCACCACCTGGGACGACTGGTACGCCGAGGTCACGCGGGCCTTCGACAAGGCCCTCACCGAGAACGACGTCGTGGCGGCCTGCGGTCTGTCGATGGGTGGCGGCCTGGTGCTCCGGCTGGCCGCGGACCATCCCGGCCGCGTCGCGGCCGTCGTGGTGGTGAACCCGATGGTGATCACCCGGCGCAAGGACGTGCTCGCCCTCCCGCTGCTCAAGTGGCTGGTGCCGTCGTTTCCCGGGATCACCAACGACATCAAGAAGCCCGGGGTGGAGGAGCACGGCTACACCCGGACGCCGCTCAAGGCCGCCCACTCGATGTTCCGGGCCGGGCGGGTGCTCGCCCGGGACCTGCCGCGGATCACCGCTCCCCTGCTGGTCTTCCACTCCGAGGAGGACCACGTCGTCGACGACGCCACCGTCCCGCTCATCGCCGAGCGGGTCTCGTCGACCGACCTGGTCGAGCAGACGCTGCACGACAGCTACCACGTCGCGACCCTCGACCACGACGCCCCCATGATCTTCGAGGAGTCGGCTGCGTTCATCGCCCGCGCGACTTCCTGACGTACCGTGGCATCGTGAGCAGACAGAGCGAGGACGACGCCGCCTGGCGGTCCATCGTTGAGAACTACGGGGAGCGGGCCGAGCTCGATCCCGCGCCGTCCGGGAACGAGCCCGACACGGCGAGCGAGACTGTCTCCGACGACCTCGATCACCTCCGCGAGGGGGACGATCCCGATGACTGGGGCGACCGCGACGACCAGTTCGTTCCGCCCCCACCGCCGCCGCTACCCCACCCCACGCCGGTGCGCCTCGCAGCCTGGCTCGGCGTCTTCGGGGCTCCCGCTCTCCTGCTCCTCGACATGGTGCTGGCCCTTCCTCTGCCGGGGTGGGTCGCCAAGGGCCTCGTGGCATGGTTCGTGGGCGGTTTCGTCTACCTCGTCTTCCACATGGACCGAGGGCCGCGGGATCCCTGGGACGACGGCGCCCGGGTCTGAGCCCGCCCCGGGCGGCGTGACTAGGCTGACGGCCGTGGGCATCAGCGAGACCGTGGAGGTCACCGGCCACCTGATGGACAGCGGCATCCTGGGCCGCATCCTCGCCGACGTGCGCGAGTACGGCGGTGACTACGTCATCGACAAGTTCGACGTTGGCCACGGCGCCGACGACTCCTCCCGGGCCACCATCACCGTCACCGCCGAGGACGACGAAGCACTCCAGCGCTTGCTGATGCGGCTGCAGACGCGCGGGGTCAACCAGGTGGACCCGGGCGAGGCGGCCGTGACGACCGCGGAGCTCGACGGAGTCTTCCCCGACGGCTTCTACTCCACCACCAACCTGCCCACGAAGGTGCGCCTCGACGGCCGCTGGTACGCCGTCGTGAACCCCGAGATGGACTGCGGCCTGGTCGTGGAGACCGATGACCGCGCGATCCGCATCGTCACCCTCCCGATGTCCGACGTCCGGGCCGGGATGGGCGTCGTGACTGGGGCCTCCGGCGTCCGGGTCCAGGTTCCGCAGGTCGCGAAGGGGGACGAGGCGTTCGGCTTCATGGAGTCCGACGTCTCCTCGGAGAAGCCCCAGGCGGTGCTGGTGCGGCAGGTCGCGGACGGCATGCGGGAGGCGCGGGCGGCTGGAAAGAAGCTGCTGTGGGTAGGTGGTCCGGGCGTCGTGCACACCGGAGCCGCCCCGGCGATGGTGGCGATGGTCCGGGCCGGCTTCGTCGACGTACTGTTCGCCGGCAACGCCCTGGCCACCCATGACATCGAGGCCGCGCTCTACGGCACCAGCCTGGGCATCGACCTCGCGATGGGCCGCGGCGTCGAACACGGCCACGAGCACCACATCCGGGCGCTGAACACGATCCGCAAGGAGGGGTCGATCCGGGCGGCGGTCGAGAACGGTGTCCTCGAGGGAGGGATCATGCATGCCCTGGTCACGCACGGCAAGCGGTTCGTCCTGGTCGGGTCGGTCCGCGACGACGGGCCGCTGCCGGACGTGCACACCGACGTCATCGAGGGCCAGCGGGCGATGCGCGCCGAGCTCGCCGATGTCGGCTTCTGCCTGATGGTGGCGACCATGCTCCACTCGGTGGCGACCGGCAACATCCTGCCCGCGTCGATCCCGCTCGTGTGCGTCGACATCAACCCCGCCACCGTCACCAAGCTGTCCGATCGCGGTTCCTCCCAGGCCCGCGGCATCGTGACCGACGTCGGGCTGTTCCTGGAGCAGCTGGCCGGCGAGCTGGTCCCGGACTACCGCCGCGCCTAGGGGTTTGCCGACAAGGACCGGCGGGCGAGCTCCGCGGCACCGATGACCCCAGCCTCGGGGCCCAACCGCGCGGCCAGAACCGGCGGTACGGCGCGGTGCCCCGCTGCGACCAGCGATCGCTCCAGCGACATGCGCGCAGGCTCGAGCAACCGGTCCCCGGCGGCCGATACCCCACCCCCGACCACGATGCGGTTCGGGTCGAGCGCGGCCACGAGGTTCGCCAGGCCGACCCCCAGCCAGTGGCCGACGGACCCGAAGGCCTGACGAGCCACCAGATCGCCGGCCTCGGCGGCGTCGCTGACCATCGGTCCGGTGAGCCGGTCCGGGTCACCGAGGCAGGCCTCGGCGAGGACGGAGGGCTCCAGCCCGATCTGGGTCCGGGCATTGCGGATCAGGGCGTTGCCGCTGGCGTACTGCTCCAGGCAGCCGAGGCGCCCGCAACCGCAGGGAATCCCGTCGTTGACGGACTGGATGTGCCCGAGCTCGCCGGCGACGCCGTTCGCGCCCCGCCACAACG
>JBJMIQ010000213.1:0-11083 GCA_045806805.1 Nocardioides sp.
CGCTGGTTGCGCTCGCGTGCCACGGGGTGCGGATTCCCGCGCTGTCGAGCCGGCGTTTCATGAGCTCCTTGTCGCGGAAGAGCATGGTCGCGTCGACGCTCATCCCCGGGAGCCCGAACGCCTCACGCAGCCGCGCCGCGAGGATCATGTAGGGCTCCCAGAGGCACTCGACCTGGTCGATGCTCACATGCCTGGACAGTCCTCGCAGCGCGGCCAGCACCGCGCCCTCGTCGGCGAGCGATACGTGCTCGTAGTGCGCCAGCGCGTCGCGGGCGACCTCCGGCAGCGCATGGGGAGGCTGGTCTCCCACGCCGATCACGTTGGCGCCCACGGCGGCCAGGCCGCGGGTGAAGTAGGCCATCTCGGCGGGGTAGCCCGGCGAGATCATCACGACGTTGGTCACATTCCCTCCCACAGCTCGACCCGCACTCCGCTGACGATCCGCTGGAGCGCCTCACGCACGACCCCGGTGTCCGGGTCCCGGACGGTCACGTAGCCCTCGCCCAGGTAGTCGGAGGCGGCCGGCTGCCCCGGTCGAGGCAACCGGGACTCCACCACCAGGTGGCCCACCTGCCGCTGGACCTCCTCCACGCCGTGGACGGCCCGGACCCGACCGCGTCCCATGCCGCGGAGGTACGCCGTACCGGCCGCGAAACGCCGCTCGGGCACGTCGAATCTGCCGAGCACCACCAGGCCCGCCCAGGCCTGGTAGAGGTCGAACTCGTGCACGTGCCCGTGCATGTTGGTGAGCTGCGCCCCGGGCGGTCGCGCCGCGACCTCCGAGATCGCCACCGACCCGTCGGGACGGCGGAACCACTCCATGTGGGTGAGGGCGTCCCTGACCCCGAGAGCGCGGAGGGCGGCCGGGCCAACCTGGTGGATCCCGTCGTACTCCGGACCGTGGATGTCCCGGGGCAGCAGCACCGTCCACTGGATCCACGGGTTTCGGAGCACGTCGAGCGGCGGTGGCGTGTAGTCGGCGATCGACGACCACACCGTGTCGTGGCCCAGGGTCACGCTGTCGAACGTGTGCTCCTGCCCGACCAGGAACTCCTCCAGGAGCGCCGGTTCGTCGGGTCTTGGCGGCATCACGTGCAGCCATCCTTCGAGCGACCCTTCGTCGTCGAGCCGGTGGGTCGCCTGCGAGCCGGCACCGGCGGGCGGCTTGGCGACCAGCGGGAAGCCGACCTCCTTGGCGAAGCCTCGCGCTTCTCCCGGGTCATGGACCAGCGAGTAACGGGCACAGGGCACCCCGGCCGCGGTCAGGACTCGCTTCATCTGGGCCTTGTCGCGCACGTTGTGGGCGGTGTTGACGTCCATGCCCTCGATGCCCATTGCTTCACGCACCTGGGCGAGCGGTACCTGCAGCTGCTCGAGCGCTCCGACCAGGCGCTCGACGCGGCCCATCTGTCCTGACAGCCCGGACACGCCCTCGGCGATCTGGCGGGGGTCCAGCGCGTTGTCGACGCGCCAGTGCCCGGACAGCTGCGAGCGCAGCCCGGGAGGTATGTCCTCCAGCGCCGAGCTGGTGATGATGCCCAGCCGCACACCCGGGAGCGACGCGGCGGCGGCCACGAAGCGAGCGGTGGCCTCGAGCAGGTACGGCGCGACAAAGGCGGCGGCGACCATGCGCCGGACACTACCGGCGGGGACACGATGGCGACAGCGACGGCTAGCATGACCGCCGTGCGCGTCATCTTCGTCGAGCCCTCCTTTCCCAACAACCAGCGCCAGTTCGTCCGGGCGCTGGCCGAGGCCGGAGCCACCGTCATCGGCATCGGCGAGTCGCCGCAGGAGGCGCTCGACGATCAGCTCAGGAGCTGGATGTCCCATTACCACCAGGTCCGCAGCGTGGTGGACGTGGACGCCATGGTCGACGTCGTCCGGTGGGTGCAGGGCAAGGTCTGGGTCGACCGGCTCGAGACGACGATCGAGGCCCACACCCTGCCGGTGGCCCAGGTGCGCGAAGAGTGCACGATCCCGGGTACCTCGGTCCGCACCGCGTGGCTGTGCCGTGACAAGCCGTCGATGAAGGACGCGCTGCGCGAGGCAGGCGTGCCGACCGCGGCCTCGGCCGCCGTCAGCACGGCCGAGGAGGTGTGGGCGTTCGCGAACGCGGTGGGCTACCCGATCATCCTCAAGCCGCGCACGGGTGCCGGGGCGCTCGACACGACCCGCGTCGACAACCGCGAGCAGCTGGAGACGGCACTCGGCATGTTCGGAAGCCAGGGCGTCAGCTCGATCGCCGTCGAGGAGTTCGTCGAGGGTCATGAGGGCTTCTACGACACCATGGCGGTCGACGGCGAGGCGCCCCTGGACTTCGTCTCCCACTACTACCCCAACGTGCTGGAGGCGATGCGGACGCGCTGGATCTCTCCGCAGTTCGTCTCCACCAACCGGGTCGACACGGTCGCCGAGTACGCCGAGCTGCGGGAGCTGGGCCACCGGGTGGCCGAGACCCTGGGGATCGGCACCAGCGCCACCCACATGGAGTGGTTCTTCGGTCCGAAGGGGCTGAAGTTCTCGGAGATCGGCTGTCGGCCTCCCGGCGTCGGTGCCTGGGATCTCTACTCCGCGGGCAACGACCTGGACCTCTACCGCGAGTGGGCCAACGCAATCGTCCACGGGCAGGTGAGCACCCGGCCCTCCCGCCGGTTCGCCAGCGGCATCATCGCCCTGCGGCCCGACCGCGACGGCCAGATCGCCGGCTACTCCGGGGTCGACGAGGTGCAGGCGAAGTACGGCGAGTGGGTGCTGGATGCCCATCTGCCCCATCCCGGCACCCCCACCCAGCCGCCTGAGGCGGGCTACATGGCCAATGCCTACATCCGGATGCGGCACCCCGACTACGACGCGCTCCGCGGGATGATGGACGACGTGGGCCGAACCGTTCAGGTCCACGCCACATGACCACCCGCGAGGTGGTCCTCCTCGGGTCCCAACGGCGACCGAGCGTGCAGCACGTGGTGCGGGACCTGGACCCTCACGCGCGGATCGCGACGGTCACGGCCGGCTGGCGCGAGCGCGAACCCGACGATGCCGAGATGAACGACCTGCTCGGCGGTCGCGCGGTGAACCTGTCGCTCCACGCCCGCTGGCAGGACCTGCTCGAGAAGGACCGCGACTACGCGGTCGCCGAGCGCGAGCACGACGCCGCCCTGGGCGAGCTGCGCCAGCTGTACCTGACACAGCTCGACCACGCCCTGGGCGCGACCTACGAGATCGCCGCCGGCACGGAGGGAAGACCGCGGTTCCGCGAGCGGGTGCTGGCCGACGCGCTCGAGCTGGTCCGGGTGGCCGACGAGCAGCACCTGGTCCGGATCCGCGAGGCACACCTGGAGTTCTACGACGCCTGGCAGCCCCAGGGGCGGCCCGCGGTCGCTGCCCACCGCGAGCAGGTCCGGGAGATCCTGCAGTCCTCCACGGCCGTGGTCATCGCCGGAGGCCACGTGGGTGACCTGGTCAAGGTGCTCCACCTGTTCCACGTCGAGCCCCACCTGCCCGGTCTGGTCGTCGCATGGTCCGCCGGCGCGATGGCCCTGACCGAGCGCGTGGTGCTCTTCCACGACTACGTCCCCCACGGCGTGGCACAGACCGAGGTGATGGGGGAGGGGCTGGGTTTGCTCCCCGACCTGGTCCCGCTGCCGGATGCCCGACGCCGCCTGCGGGTCAACGACCCGGTGCGGATGGCCGTCCTCGCACGACGGTTCGAACCTGCCCACTGCCTGGTCCTCGACGACGGCGCTCGGCTCCGGCTCGCCGACGGCGGTCTTCCGCCTGACTCCCGCGTGGTCGACCGCGAGGGTCGGATCACCCAGTTCGAGGCGGCGTGACCAACACCGCCGGCGCGGGGCCGCGACGCCTCGCCATCAACCAGCTGAAGGACCGCAAGCCGCTGGACGCCGCTGCGGTCGACGAGTTCCTGGCCAGCCACGACGTCCCGATCGTGGAGGGCTCACGCTGCACCTTCCTGTTCCGGGGCGAGGCCGACGAGGTCCACGTCGCACAGCGGATCGTCGGGCTCGCCGACCTGCTGCCGCTGCGCCGGTTGTGGGGTACCGACCTGTGGTACCTCGTCCTGGAGCTGCCGGAGGGCTCGCGAGTGGACTACCAGCTGGAGATCCGGCGGGGCGAGCACGTGGAGCGGATCAACGATCCGCTGAACCACGACCTCTCCCACAGCCCGGTCGGCAGCTCGTCGGTGTGCTTTGCCCACGGCTACGTGACGCCGGAGTGGACGCTGCCTGACCCGGAGGCACGCGCGGGCGACCTGGTCGAGATGACGATGCCCAGCCGCGCCCTCGGTCGCGACTGCCCCGTGACGCTCTACCTGCCGGCCCGGTTCCGGCGGACGACGACGTACCCGCTGCTGGTGATGCACGACGGTCCCGACTTCCTCCAGTACGCCGCGGCGAAGACAGTGCTGGACAACCTGATCCATCGACTCGACGTCGCCGAGACCGTGGTCGCCTTCCTGCACCCGGAGGAGCGGCTCACCGAGTACGCCAACTCCACCGCCCACTCTCGCTTCGTCAGCGACGAGCTCGTGCCCCGGCTCGAGGTGGACCTGCCCCTGATGGGGAAGCCGTCGGGCCGGTGCCTGCTCGGATCCAGCTTCGGGGGAGTCGCCTCGCTGTCCGCGGCGGTCAAGTCACCCATGACCTACGGCTCACTGATCCTGATGTCCGGGTCGTTCGTGTTCACCGACATCGGGGCCGCCGATCATGGCGGTGGCCCGGTCTTCGACCCGGTGGTGAAGTTCGTCAACAAGTACCGCGCGCGACCGACGCACGTCGCGGACCGGCTCTTCGTCAGCTGTGGGGTGTTCGAGCCGCTGATCGTGCCCAACCGGTCGATGGTGCCGACGTTCGAGTCGGCGGGGATGACGGTCCGGTATGTCGAGGCGCGGGACGGCCACAGCTGGGAGAACTGGCGGGACCGGCTCCGGGACGCGCTGTCGTGGGTCTATCCGGGGCCGCAGAAGTTCGTCTACGAGTGAACGGCCGGGCGGTCGACGTCCTCGAGCGCGGTCGCCAGCATCTCCAGGGCGTGATCGGCTGTCGCCTCGAGGATCTCCTCAGGGTCGCCGTCCAGGTCCAGCTCACGGACCGTCGTCGATCCGCGCACCGTGACGGCGACGTAGACCGTCCCGGCGGGCTTGCCCTCCGACGGATCGGGACCGCCCACTCCGGTGGCGGCGACCGCCACGTCGGCCCCGAGCAACCGGCCCACCCCCCGGGCCATGCCCTCCGCACAGTCCGGGTCGACGAGGGGACCGCGCCGAACACCGAGCACGTCGAACTTGACCGGCTCCTGGTACGCGACGACCGATCCGCGAAACCACTCCGAGGCCTCGGGGCCGGCTCCGAGCCGACTGGCGATGAGGCCACTGGTGAGTGACTCGGCCGCAGCGATGGTCAGGTCGTGTTCGGCGGCGAGGCGCGCGATGCGCTCGACGGCAGGTTCCGGAGAGTTCATGCCCCGCACAGTGTCCCGTGCTGGGTTTTGCATGCGCTTGACGGTCATCGTCTTCACTCATGGTGATGACAGCCGTCCCACGCCGTGTTTGAGCGGGGGCAGGCGGATGCTCGAAGGGAGAGGCGCCATGCTGCCCAAGCTGACCTCGCAAGGTGTTTCCAGAGGAGCGTCCCAGCCACGGTGGCGCGTGCGATCGGCCATTGCCATCGGAGCTTCCCTGGTTGCGGGCGTTGCGGTGCTGGCGCAGCCCGCCAGCGCGGAGCTCTCCGGGGTTGGCTCCCTGGCTGGTTCCACGGTCGACTCCACACCCCACCTGGCCGGTGGCAGCGACACCGGTCGCTCCGCGGTCGACAACCTGACCCGGAGCACCAGCCCGCTCTTCACCGGGCTCGTCGAGCAGGCCGGCGCGAGGGTGCAGCTCCTGGTCGACGGGGCCGTTGAGGACACCGCCACGGCCTTCGGGACCGCCTACGCGGTCCGGGCCTCCAATCTCGCGCCGGGACGGCACCGCGTCGCTGCCCGGATCGCCGGCGTGGTCTCCGACGAGCTGGTGGTCAGGGTCGACACCGCCAGGCCCCGCGTGTCCGGGCTTCACGCCACTCCCAACCCGTTCCACTTGAACGGAACGCGGCCTTTGCGGGTCAGCTTCCGCGTTAATGAGGGGGTCGACGTCCAGGGCGCGATCTTCCGATCCGGGCGGAACGTCAAGGTGCTCGGGTCCCGGCGTCTGGCCGGGCCAGGGACGTTGGTCCTGGCCTGGAACGCCACGGACAACGGCGACCGGTCGGTGGTGAGAAAGGGTCTCTACGCCTTCAGGGCCCTCCTCATCGACGTCGCAGGCAACCGCACCACGATCCGGACACTGATCCAGGTCATCCCGTAGCGACCGGCCGCCGCAGCAATCGTCGGCGGCGGGACACCTCCGACGTCGCCGGATCGTCGCCCATGATGGTGGTGCCCATGATGTGACCGGCCCCGAACGAGAACTCTCATCTACCGGTGTGTGGGTCAGCTGAACTCGTGGAAGCTGACCGCGGCCTCGGCGGGGTCGGTGTCGAGGACCTCGAGCGCCTGCTTGAGGGACGCAACCCGGCGGGCGACCCGCTCGGCGGAGTCCCTGACGATCGGATCGGCAGCCGGCTGCAGCCCGACGGAGAGCACCTCGACCGCCTCCTCGACCTCGGCCACCTGCTCCCTGAGCTCACCGAGCACGTCGACTCCTTCCTGTCCGCCGCCGATCTGCCGACGAAGGAAGGCGGCCTGGGTCGCGAGCCGGCGACCCGCCACCCACAGGTCGACGAACACCTGAACCTTGGCCCGCAGCACCCACGGGTCGAACGGCTTCGAGATGTAGTCGGCCGCGCCTGCGGCGTAGCCGCGGAAGGTGTTGTTCTTGTCGGTGTCGACCGCGGTGAGGAAGATGATCGGCACGTTCTTGGTGCGGTTCCTGCCCTTGATCCGCGCCGCCGTCTCGAAGCCGTCCATCCCCGGCATGCGGGCATCCAGCAGGATCAGCGCGAACTCGTCCTTCAGCAGGGCCCGCAGTGCCTCCTCGCCGGAGTTGGCCCGCACCAGCTCCTGGTCCAGGGCGCTGAGGATGGCCTCGAGTGCGAGGAGGTTCTCGGGCCGGTCGTCGACCAGGAGGATCTTGGCACGCTCGGTCATGACGAGAGCCACAACCTGAGCAGGGTGAGCAGCCGATCCATGTCGACCGGCTTGGTGACGTAGTCGGACGCGCCCGCAGCGAGGCTGTTCTCACGGTCGCCCGGCATGGCCTTCGCCGTGAGGGCGATGACCGGCAGGCTGCGGAACGCCGGCACCTTGCGGATCTCGCGCATCGCGGTGTAACCGTCCATACCCGGCATCATCACATCCATCAGCACGAGGTCGATCTCCTCGTCCTGCTGCAGCATCTGGATGCCTTCCTCGCCGCTGCCCGCATAGACCACGTCGAGGTTGTGCTGCTCGAGGGCGCTGGTCAACGCGAAGACGTTGCGGACGTCGTCGTCGACGATCAGGATGCGCTTGCCCGCGAAGACCTCGTCGTTCTCGTGGACCTGGTCCTCGGACGTCGTCTCGGGGGTCGGCAGCTCCACGTCGGACCGGTGGAGGAACAGTGCGATCTGGTCGATCAGCTGCTCGACCGAGGACGGATAGGCCACCACGGACTTCTGGGCGTACTGACCGAGTCTCGTCAGGTCCCGCTTGCTCGGGGCGTCACCCGTGCTGACGACGACCGGGATGTCGCGCAGGGCCTTGCGGGCGCGCATCCGCTTGATCACGTCGAATCCGGTGCCGCCGGAGAGCTTCAGGTCCACGACCACGCAGTCGTACTGGCCGCTCTCGAGGGTGGCGATGGCGTCATTGACCTCGGTCTTCACCCGGAGCACGACGTCGGTCACCGCACCGAAGAGGGCGATCACCGCGGTCGTCTCGTCGACGACGTTGCTGGTGACGACGAGGAGGGACCTGGTCTTGCGGTCGAGGTAGGCGCTCAGGTCCTGCAACGCGACCTCGATTCGTTCGGTGGTCGCCGGCTCCTCGATGACGTCGAGAGCCCCGCTGAGCCGTCCCTCGTGTGCGTCGTCCGCGGCGTCCGGAGTCATCACGCCGACCGTCGGGATGTGCCGCAGCTCATGGTTGTGCTTGAGCGCGCGGAGGAGCGACTCGCCGTTGTCGACGCGGAGGTCCATCCCCACCAGGATCCCGGCGGGGTGGTGCTGTCGTGCGGTCATCTCGATGCTCTCCGGCTGGGCGCTGGCGACCGTGCGGAACCCGCTGGCCTCCCCGAGCTCGACGACCTGGTGACGCAGGTCGTCGTCGGCGAGCGCGACCAGGAGCACCCGTCCGCTGCGGTCGACCTCGTCCGCCACGTCCTCCCCGGCCGGCACCGCGCCCTCGACGGTTTCCAGCGCCGGCGCCGGAGACTTCGATGTCGGCTCCACCAGCGCACGCCTGGGGACGTAGAGGGTGAACGTGCTGCCCCTGCCCGGCTCGCTCTCGGCGTGGATCTCGCCACCGATGAGTTCGGCGATGGCCCGGCTGATCGAGAGGCCGAGCCCGGTGCCACCGAACTTCCGGCTGATCGTGCCGTCGGCCTGCTGGAAGGCCTCGAAGATCACCTTGAGCTGCTCGGGTGGGATGCCGATGCCGGTGTCGGTCACCGAGAAGGCAATCACCTGGTCGGCGTCGGTCAGGGACGGGGCGACGAAGTGCTCGTCCGGCGTCGCTGCCCGGATCACCATCCGGACCTCGCCCGACGAGGTGAACTTGACCGCGTTGGAGAGCAGGTTGCGCAGCACCTGCTGCAGCCGGTGCTGGTCGGAGTAGAGGGTGCGGTCAACGTCGTCGGACATCGCCACCGAGAACCGCAGATCCTTCTCCGCGGTCAACGGCCGGAACGTGGCGTCGACGTACTCAACGATGCCCGAGAGCGCCACGTCGGCGAAGTGGACGTCCATCTTGCCGGCCTCGACCTTGGACAGGTCGAGGATGTCGTTGATCAGCTGGAGCAGGTCGGTTCCGGCCGTGTGGATGGTGCGCGAGAACTCGACCTGGCGGGAGTTGAGGTTGCCCTCGGCGTTCTCGGAGAGCAGCTTGGCCAGGATGAGCAGGGAGTTCAGGGGTGTTCTGAGCTCGTGTGACATGTTGGCCAGGAACTCGGACTTGTACTTCGAGGAGAGCGCCAGCTGCTCCGCACGGTCCTCGAGGCCGCGGCGGGCGTCCTCGATTTCCAGGTTCTTGATCTCGATCGCGCGGTTCTGGGCAGCCAGCAGGCTGGCCTTGTCCTCGAGCTCGGCGTTGGTCTGCTGGAGCTCCCGCTGCTGCGACTCCAGCTCGCCGGACTTCTCCTGCAGCTCCGAGGCCAGACGCTGCGACTCGACCAACAGCTCCTGGGTGCGGGAGCTGGCGATGATCGCGTTCAGGGAGACGCCGATGCTCTCCATGAGCTGCTCGAGGAACTGCATCTGCACGGCGCTGAACTGGTTGAACGAGGCGAGCTCGACCACGCCGAGCACCTGCTCCTCGAACAGCACGGGCAGGATGACGATGTTGAGCGGCGGCGCCTCGCCCAGGCCCGAGGAGATCCGGATGTAGTCGCCCGGCACGTCCTTGAGCAGGATCGGCGTGCGTTCCAGGGCCGACTGCCCGACCAGACCCTCGCCGAGCGGGAAGACGCTGGGCACGCCCTTGCGCGGGCGGTAGCCGTAGGAGGCCATCCGGCGCAGGGACACCTCGCCCTGGGCGTCCTCGTCGCTGAGGAAGAACGATCCCTGGCTGGCACCGACCAGCGGAGTCAGCTCGCTCACGATGAGACGGGACAGGTCGAGGAGGTCGCGGCCCCCCTGCATGTGCCCGGTGAACTGGGCCAGGTTGGTCTTCAGCCAGTCCTGGTCCTCGTTGGCCCGCGTCGTCTCACGCAGGTTGTCGATCATCTGGTTCAGGTTGTCCTTCAGGTCGGCGACCTCGCCCTGGGCCTCGACGCTGATCTGCTGGCTCAGGTCGCCCTGGGTCACCGCAGTCGACACCTCGGCGATCGCGCGGAGCTGGGTGGTGAGGGTCCCGGCGAGCTGGTTGACGTTCTCGGTCAGCTTTCGCCAGGTCCCGGACACGTCGGCCACCTGTGCCTGGCCTCCGAGCTTGCCCTCCGTGCCGACCTCGCGGGCCACACGCGTGACCTCGTCGGCGAAGGAGGACAGCTGGTCGACCATCCGGTTGACCGTCGTCTTGAGCTCGAGGATCTCGCCGCGCGCGTCGACGTACGTCTTCTGCGTCAGGTCGCCGTTGGCCACGGCGGTGGTGACCAGCGCGATGCTCCGCACCTGACTGGTCAGGTTGCCCGCCATCGAGTTCACCGACTCGGTCAGGTCCTTCCAGGTGCCGGCCACGCCGCGGACGTGGGCCTGGCCGCCGAGGATGCCCTCGGTGCCGACCTCGCGGGCCACACGGGTGACCTCGTCCGCGAAGGCCCTCAGGGTGTCCACCATCGCGTTGAGGGTGCCGGCGAGCGCGGCGACCTCGCCGCGCGCCTCGATCGAGATCTTCTGGCTCAGGTCGCCACGGGCGACGGCCGTCGACACCAGGGCGATGCTGCGGACCTGGTCGGTCAGGTTGTTCGCCATCGAGTTCACCGAGTCGGTGAGGTCGCGCCAGGTGCCGGCCACGCCGGGAACCGCGGCCTGGCCGCCCAGCCGGCCCTCGGTGCCGACCTCGCGGGCCACGCGGGTGACCTCGTCGGCGAAGGCGGAGAGCTGGTCGACCATCGTGTTGATGGTGCTCTTGAGCTCGAGGATCTCCCCGCGCGCGTCGACGGTGATCTTGCGGGTCAGGTCGCCGCGGGCGACGGCGGTGGTGACCTCGGCGATGTTGCGCACCTGCGAGGTCAGGTTGTTCGCCATCATGTTGACGTTCTCGGTGAGGTCCTTCCAGGTACCGGAGACGTCGTGCACGTCGGCCTGGCCACCCAACCGGCCCTCGGTGCCGACCTCGCGGGCCACGCGCGTGACCTCGTCGGCGAACGCAGAGAGCTGGTCGACCATCGTGTTGACGGTGGTCTTGAGCTCGGAGAGCTCGCCGCGCACGTCGACGGTGATCTTCTGGCTGA
>JBJMIQ010000214.1:0-24445 GCA_045806805.1 Nocardioides sp.
GGCGTACGGCGTCACCCGGGCCGCCGCCGTACCCCGCCTGGCCCCGGACAACCTGCCGCTGGTCAAGGCCAACGCGCGCACCTCCCTGGCGGGCGTCGTCGGAGCCACCCTATCGGCCCCGATCGCCGGCCTGCTGGCGACGGCGGGCCCGGAGTGGGCGCTGCGCTACGGCTTCGTGGTATTCGTGCTGGCGACCATCTGGGCGATCCGGCTCCCTAGCAAGGTGGACTCCAGCCTCGGCGAGGGCACGCTCGTGCTCATGCCGGGGTCCGCCGCCCCCGATCAACAAGGACGAAACCGGGCCCGCGCCCGGATCCCGGCCGCGGTGGCGTTCGCCCTCCGCGCCAACTGCGGTCCCCGCTGGCTCTCCGGCTTCCTGACCATGTTCATGGCCTTCCTGCTGCGGGAGAACCCGATCGGCGAGTGGCGCCCGGAGCTCCTGCTCGGGCTCGTGATCGGCGCCGCGGGACTCGGCAACACGCTCGGCATCGCGACCGCCTCGGTCCTGAAGCGGCTGAACCCCGCGATGACGGTGGCGCTCGCCCTGCTGGCCGACATCGTGATGGTGCTGGTGGCCGCCCTGTTCTACGGCGTGCTGTCGCTGGTCCTGCTCGGTCTGACCGCGGGGCTCGCGCAGTCACTCGCGAAGGTGTCGCTGGACTCCACGATCCAGCGCGACGTGCCCGAGCGGATGCAGTCCAGCGCGTTCGCCCGCAGCGACACCACGCTCCAGCTGGCGTGGGTGATCGGCGGCTTCGTCGGGATCGCGATGCCGCTGATCCCCAGGCTCGGCCTGGGCGTGGCCTGCGGGATCCTCGCCGCGTGGGCGTTCGTCGTCCTCACCATGGGACGTCGTAGGCCGGCGAGCGTGGCCCCAAGGACCTAGCTGCCGACCGGGGCCTTCTGCCTCTCGTAGGTCGCGTCGTCGTTGATGTCGGACCTGCTGCGGTCGTCGAGCAGGGCGACCGCGATCAGCGAGATCACGGCGCATCCGAGGATCGCAAAAGCGACCGAGTAGACCGAACCCGTCTTGGCCAGCAGGTAGGTCGCCACCAGCGGCGCGGGACCACCAGCGATCACCGAGGCGAGCTGATAGCCCATGCCCGCTCCGGCGTAACGCAGCGAGGTGGGGAAGGACTCCGCGATCATCGCCGCCTGGGGCCCGTACTGCATCGCATGCGGGATCAGGGCGAGGAAGACCCCGATGAACGCGATCGCGGCGATGCCACTGTCCAGCGCAGCGAAGAGGATGAAGCCGTAGATCCCCGTCAGGGCAGACCCTGCCATGTAGATCTTCTTGCGGCCGACCGTGTCGGAAAGGTGTCCGAAGAGGGGCACGGCGACCAGCTCCACCGCGGCTGCGGAGAGGATGGCGGCCAGCGCGAAGGTGTTGGTGTAGCCCTGCTCCTCGGTCAGGACGACCAGCGTGAAGGACGTGATCACGTAGAACGGCGCCTGCTCCGACATCCGGGCCAGAGCGCTGAGGATGATCGGCTTCCAGTGGCGCGCGAACACGTCGATCGAGGGGAGGCGGCTGATCTTGTTCTCCTTGAGCCGCTTCGCGAACATCGGGGTCTCCAGGATGCGCAGCCGGATGTAGAGGCCGATCGCGACCATCACGAGGCTGAACACGAAGGGGATCCGCCAACCCCACGACTCGAAGGACGAGTCGGACATGAAGGTGCTGAGCAGGTAGAGGAAGCCGGTACCGAGGATCAGACCGCAGGCCACCCCGAGCTGGGGCAGGCTGGCCATGAAGCCGCGCCGCTTCTGGTCGCCCCACTCCATGGAGAGCAGGACCGACCCGCTCCACTCCCCTCCGACCGCCAGGCCCTGCAGGAGCCGCAGGACGACCAGCAGGATCGGCGCCCAGACGCCGATGGTGTCGGTGCCTGGCAGCAGACCGACGGCCGCAGTGGCCAGACCCATCATCAGCAGCGTGATGATCAGGGTCGCCTTGCGGCCGATCCGGTCGCCGTAGTGGCCGAAGATGAAGGCGCCGACCGGACGCGCGGCGAACCCCACCGCGTAGGTGGCGAACGACTCCAGCTGGCCGGCGTAGTTCGACGACTCGGGGAAGAACAGCGCCGGGAAGATCAGCGCCGCAGCCGTGTTGTAGAGGAAGAAGTCGTACCACTCGATGGTGGTGCCGACGGTGCTCGCGACGGCCGCCTTGCGGACCTGTGCGCGATGCTCGGGCGTGTTCTCGGCCTCAACCGATGCGGCGGCCTTGTCTGGATCCAGAGTCATTGCCTCGCCTCATTTCCGTGACCCCCGTCACGTCCCATACCCGCTCCGCGCGCGTTTACACCTCCTCGGCAAGGTCAATAAGGAGCGCGCTAGAGCTCCAGCTCGTCGGCCAGCGCCCGCAAGAGCTTCGCCGCGGGCTTGGCGGTGCGCGCCTCGGGGTGCCGGCCACGGCGGTAGGACGAACCGATGCCGTCGAGCAGGCGGATCAGGTCCTCGACGATGGGGGCCATCTCCTCAGGCGTCTTGCGCCGGGCGTGCGACTGGTTGCGGGAGACCGATGCCGGCGCGTCGAGCACACGGACCTGGAGGGCCTGGTCGCCGCGGCGGCCCTGGGCGATGCCGAACTCGACGCGGGTACCGGCCTTCAGCGTGGTGACCCCGTCGGGCAGCGCCTCAGTGCGCACGTAGACGTCAGGTCCGTCCTCCTGGGACAGGAACCCGAACCCCTTCTCCGCGTCGAACCACTTCACCTTGCCACTGGGCACGGCCTGAACCTCTTCCTGATCTGCGTTGCTCGCCACGACGGGGGCCGCGGCAACGGGCAAGCCTATGCCGACTTCGCACAGGGGCGCCAACGACATCGATTGTCCGCCGTCATCGCTCGACCAGGGCCTCGTTCATCGAACCGGACCGAAAGCCCTTCGGGTCCAGCTCGACGGCATCGAACCCGGAGCGGCGTACGGCGTCCAGCAGATTGTCCGCGGCGGCGCTGCCAGGAGCGAGTTGATCGAGCAGGAGGGCGGCGTCGATCTCGACGGAGGCGCGCTCCCCCAGGTCACGCACGCGCAGGTTTCGTACCGGGATGCCCGCGTCGGTCAGCGCCCGGCGGCAGGCCGCCTCGGCCCGCTCGACCCGGCCCAGCCGGAACGGGGTGACCTCGATGCCGTAGGCGACCCGCGAGGACAGGCACGCCGCGGCCGGCTTGTCCCAGGTGGGCAGGTCCCAGCGGCGCGAGGCCTCCCGGACCTGCGCCTTGGTGAGGCCGGCATCGCGCAGCGGGGTGATCGCTCCACGCTCGGCGGCGGCGCGGATCCCGGGACGGAAACCGGCGACCGCGTCGTCGGCGTTGGTTCCGGTCGCGACGAACCCCACCCCGAGCTCGGTGGCCAGCGGGGTCAGGACGTCGAGCAGCTCCGCCTTGCAGAAGAAGCAGCGGTCGCCTGCGTTCGCGCGGTAACCCTCCCGCTCCATCTCGTGAGTCCGGGGCGTGATGACCTCGACGCCGAGTGACTCCGCGAAGGCCCGCCCCGGGTCCCGTTCCGAGTGCGGCAACGAGTGCGAGTAGCCGGTGGCCGCCACGACGTGGTCCGGTCCCAGCGCGCGGACCGCCGCGGCGAGCAGGAACGCGCTGTCGGCCCCGCCGCTGTAGGCCACCATCACCGAGCCGCGGTCAACGAGGTCGGACTCCAGCGCAGCAAGCCGCGAGGTGAGCAGATGCTCCTCCAGCCAGCTCGGAAAGGCGGCCAGGTCCTCGAGCACCACGTGGGTGCCCGCCCCGAGCAGCTCCTCCCTGGTGCAGCCGCCCGTGAGCACCGAGACGCTGACGGCGCCGGCCGCGAGCGCGCCCTCGACATCGTGGACGTGGTCGCCGACGTAGATCGACACGCCTTCGCGGCGCAGTACGTCGGCCTTGCCCACTCCCCAGACCTCTCCCTCGAGATGGTCGAGGTCGAGACCGAGGTGGTCGACGTGGAGCTGCGCGTTGGGCCGGAACTTGCCGGTGACGACGATGACCCGGCCGCGGTGCCGGCGTACTTCGGCGATGGCCTCGGCAGCGCCGGCCAGGAGGGGGACTGTGGTGATGGCCAGATCGGGGTAGAGGGCGCGGAACCGGTCGATCGCGGCCTCGACCTGGTCCGCGGGCAGGTGTGCGGCCAGTGAGGTGCCGAGCGGCGGACCGAGTCGGGAGGTCAGGTCGTCGATCGCGAACTCCACGCCGAGCTCCTCCCCGAGCGCGCGCAGCGTGGCCCCGAATCCCGGGACGGTGTTGATCAGGGTCATGTCCAGGTCGAACCCCACCGCGAGCTCACGCATGGGGTCAGCGTAGGAGGTGGGGGCACGCACGGCCGATCCGCGGGCTGGCGTCACCCGCTGAGCCCCAGCTCCGCCGCGGATTTCTCGCGCATCTCCACCTTGCGGACCTTGCCGGTCACCGTCATCGGGAACTCGTCGACGACCATCACGTAGCGCGGGATCTTGTAGTGCGCCAGCTTGCCCTCGGCGAACTCCCGCACCCCCTGCGCGTCCAAGGGCTCCGCCCCGGACCGGATCGTGACCCAGGCGCACAGCTCCTCGCCGTACTTCTCGTCCGGTACGCCGACCACCTGGACGTCCTCGATATCTGGATGCGTGTGCAGGAACTCCTCGATCTCGCGCGGGTAGATGTTCTCGCCGCCACGGATCACCATGTCCTTGATCCGGCCCACGATGTTGCAGTAGCCGTCCTCGCGCATCTCGGCGAGGTCGCCGGTGTGCATCCAGCCGTCGGCGTCGATCGCCTCGTCGGTCTTCTCCTGGTCCTCCCAGTAGCCGAGCATCACGGAGTAGCCGCGGGTGCAGAGCTCGCCGGGCTCGCCCCGCTCGACGGTCTCACCCGTGCCGGGATCGACGACCTTGATCTCGACGTGCGGGTGGACCCGGCCGATGCTGGCGGTACGCCGTTCGAGGTCGTCGTCGGCGCGGGTCTGGGTCGAGACCGGGCTGGTCTCGGTCATGCCGTAACAGATGGACACCTCGGCCATGTGCATGTCCTCGATGCACCGCTTCATCACCTCGACCGGGCAGATCGACCCGGCCATGACACCGGTGCGGAGGGTGGAGAGGTCATGGTCGGCGAACGTCGGATGGTTCTGCATGGCGATGAACATCGTCGGGACGCCATAGACCGCGGTGCACCGCTCCTCGACGATCGTCCGCAGGGTGATCTCAGGATCGAAGCCCGGGGCCGGGATCACCATGGTCGCGCCGTGGGTGGTGCAACCCAGGTTGCCCATCACCATGCCGAAGCAGTGGTAGAAGGGCACGGGGATGCAGAGCCTGTCCTGCTCGGTGAAGTTGATCAGCTCGGTGGTGAAGAACCCGTTGTTCAGGATGTTGCGGTGGGACAGGGTGGCGCCCTTGGGCCGGCCGGTTGTGCCCGAGGTGTACTGGATGTTGATCGGGTCGCGGGGATCGAGGCCGGCGAGCCGCTCCGCGACCGCATCAGCCGGCACCGCATCGCCGTCGCGGACCAGGTCTGCCCAGTCGTCGGTGTCGAGGTAGACCACCCGGTCCAGGCCCGGACACTCGTCGCGCACCTGGTCGACCATGGCCCGGTAGTCGCTGGTCTTGAAGCTCGACGCCGACACCAGCAGCGACAGGCCACTCTGGTTGACCGCGTAGGCCAGCTCATGGGTGCGGTAGGCCGGATTGACGTTGACCAGGATCGCCCCGACCTTCGCCGTGGCGTACTGGAGCAGGGTCCACTCCGCGCAGTTCGGAGCCCAGATGCCGACCCGGTTGCCCTTCTCGACTCCCGCGGCGATCAGGCCGCGGGCGACCGCATCGACATCGGCACCCAGCTCGGACCAGGTCCACCGCCGTCCGCTGGCCACCTCGACCAGCGCCTCGCGATCGGAGTACGAGGCCACGGTGCGATCGAAGTTGGCGCCGATCGTCTCGTCGAGCAGCGCCGGGGTGGACTCTCCCTGTGCGTAGGACTCCATGCGCGCCAACCTAGGACGAACATCCGCCACCCGCCAGCGCTGTTTGGGACGGGGCTGGTCGCGATCCCTAGGGTGGACCCCGTGGACACCGACGCCGTACTGACGCTGTTGCAGGAGGTCGCGGACGAGGTGATCAATCCGAGGTTTCGCGACCTCGGTTCCGGAGAGGTCTCGGAGAAGAATCCCGGCGACCTCGTGACGGTCGCCGACCACGAGGCCGAGGCCCTGATCACCAAGGCGCTCACCGCGGCCTACCCGGACGTGGTGGTGCTCGGCGAGGAGGCAGCGGCGGACGACCCGACCCTGGAGGAGCGGTTCCGGGCCGCCGACCACGCGTTCACCGTGGACCCCGTCGACGGCACGAAGAACTTCGTGCACGGCTCCCCCGACCACGCGGTGATGGTCGCGGAGATCAGGGCCGGCACGGTGGTGCGGTCGTGGATCTGGCAGCCCCAGCACCAGGCCGCCTACGTCGCCGAGCGCGGTGCGGGGGCATGGCGCAACGGCGAGCGGCTGGCTCGGCCGCCTGTCGGCGACCGGCTGCGCGGGGTGACGTCGCGGCGGTCGTGGGTCGGCCGGGCGCTCGGCACGCTCACCCGGCTCGAGCTCACCTGGGTCTGTTGCGGTGTGGACTATCCGAAGGTGGTCGAGGGGGCCGCCGACTACGCGATCTACCACAAGGCCAGCCCCTGGGACCACGCGCCGGGCTCGCTGCTGCTCGCCGAGACGGGAGGCTTCCTCGGGACCCGGGACGGCGAGGTCTACCGCCCCCAGCTGGAGCGGCCGGCCGGCCTGGTCTCGGCGGCCGACCGGGCGACGTACGACCTGGTGCAGGGACTCCTCTCGGACCTGAGACCCGGTCGCTGACACGCGACGAGCCCAGGCGGGCACGATTCGCGAGCGTGACCGAGCCACGGTTCACGCGTTGACCAGGTATGCGTGCCAGCCATCTCCTGACAGCCTTCCTCGCCGTATCCGCACTGTCGCTACCCTTCCTCTCCGTGCCGAACGCCACGGCAGCCCCCGCCGCCGGCGCCTACGACGAGTACGTCGCCCTGGGTGACTCCTGGTCCGCCGACGTGGTGATCGCCGACGCCGACGGCGCGCCGGACACGACGTACGCCCCGATCGGCTGCGGGCAGTCGCACACCAACTACCCCAAGCTGCTGGCCAGAGAGCTCGGGATCTCGAACTTCCGCGACGCCACCTGCGGTGGAGCCGAGACCGACGACTTCTACGCCCCCCAGAGCGTCGAACCGGGCGGCACGAGTCCGGCGCAGTTCGACCGCCTCACGCCCACGACCGACCTGGTCACGGTCGGTATCGGCGGCAACGACGCGGGGATCGCCGGAGCCGCGATGGACTGTCTCGGCCTGCTCCCTGACGACCAGACCGTGCCCCCCGGCACAGTGCCCGAGCCGGTGCCGACCGGCGGTTGCAAGGACAAGTACGCACCGGAAGGTGGTGAGGACCAGCTCGCCCAACAGATCCTCGAGGCCGAGCCGAAGGTGGTGGCGGCGCTCCAGGAGATCCACCGGCTCAGCCCTGACGCCCGCGTGCTGATCATCGACTACTTCGCGGCGGTGCCTGAGCACGCCTGCTACCCGACCGTGCCGATCAGTGAGGAGGACATGGTCTACCTGCACGCCACCATGCTCCGGCTCAACGCCATGGTGCAGCGGGCGGCAGCCGCCGGGGGCGCGGAGTTCGTCGACTCCTACACCCCCACGATCGGCCACGACGTCTGCCAGCTGCCCAACGTCAGGTACGCCGAGGTCTTCGGCCCCTCGGTCAACGGACCGGCCGTGGGGGTGCCGGCGCACCCGAACTCGGCCGGCGCGGCAGCCCAGTTCCGGGCGGTACTCGCACAGCTGAACGCAGGAGCCTGAACCACACACGATGTAGCGCGGTGGGCTGCGGAAGTCGCTTGCGCCCGCCTCCGGTCGGGTGGTTCGCTCGGCGCCCATGACGCCCGACCTCAGCGACCAGCAGCTGCTGGACGAGTTCCACCGGCAGATCCGGCTCCGCGGCCGGGAGGACGAGCCGACTCCCGGCATCGTGCAGGACACCGACGGCCCCGTCGTTCGCCGGTACCCGCAACAACCGGGCACGTCCTACTGCATGGTGGAGTGCCCCCGCGGCCTCGGCGACGACCCCGACCGCTGGATCTCCCGGCAGGTGGACTTCTTCACCGACCGGCGCGAGGAGGTGGAGTGGAAGACCTACTCCTACGACCAGCCGGCTGACCTCGCCGACCGGCTGACCGCCGCCGGCTTCGAGGCCGAGCCCCCCGAGACCCTGTTGCTCGGCGAGGTCAGCGGGCTCATCCACGACGTCGACCTTCCACGAGGTGTGCGGGTGCGGGCCGTGACCAGCGACGCCGACCTGGCGCGGATCGATGAGCTGATGAAGGCGATCTGGGGGCCCGACCGTGGCGACGGCTCGCTGGCGCTGGAGATGCGTGCGAACCCCGACGCCTTGGACGTGGTCGTGGCCGAGGAGTCTGCCGAGGGGCCGGTGCTCTGTGCCGGCTGGCTTCGATACTCGACCGGCACGGACTTCGCTAGCATGTGGGGTGGCTCGACGTTGCCCGAGTGGCGCCGTCAGGGCCTCTATCGCGCCACGGTCACCCATCGGGCCAGGCTCGCTCGCGATCGCGGCTACCGGTTCATGCGGCTGGATGCCTCGCCCGACTCCCGGCCGATCCTGATGCACCTGGGACTGCGCGCGGTGGCCACCACCACGCCGTACTCGCTCGACGCGCGCGACGTGGCCGGCTGATCACGACGGTGTCACGGGGTCTGTCATCGGTACGGTGTGGCGGTGTCCGACGATGAGCTACGGCAGCTTCTCGACGAGCAGATCGCCTACTACCGCGCCCGCGGACCGGAGTACCTGGAGGAGGCGCTCGAAGTACTGCCCCCGGAGATCACGTCCGTGGTGGACGAGTTCGCGCCCGGCGGCGACGTGCTGGAACTTGCGTGCGGACCGGGGACCTGGACGCCTCAGCTCCTGAAGACGGCCGCGACCGTGACTGCCGTCGACGCGTCACCGGAGATGCTGGCGACTGCCCGACGGCGGGTCGGCGAGGACGACCGTGTCCGCTTCGTCCTGGCCGACCTCTTCACGTGGCAGCCGGGCCGGCAGTACGACTGCGTCTTCTTCGGATTCTGGTTGTCACACGTGCCGCTCGAGCGGTTTGCCGACTTCTGGACGCTCGTGGATGACTGCCTGGTTCCCGGCGGGCAGGTGTTCTTCGTCGACGACGCCTATCGGTCGCCCGAGGAGCTCATCGAAGGTGCGGCATCGTCGACGATTCTCCGACGCCTCAGCGACGGCTCGACGCACCGCGCGGTCAAGGTGCCGCACTCACCGAGCACGCTCGAGCGCCGTCTGGACGGGCTTGGTTGGGACGTTGAAGTGTCCTCCGCGCAGCGACACTTCTTCTGGGGCGTGGGCGGCCGCGCGTAGTTGTCGGACCCGTCCCTCCGAGCCGAGCTCTGGAGCCGCCGGCGCAACCGTCCGGGGACCGAACACGAGGCAATGACTCCCTCGAGCGCGCACAACTGCGGCGTTCGGCCCACGTTCGCCTCGTATTCGGCACCTGAAGGAGGCCGGGCCTCAAGGCTCCCGCGTGACCGCCATCCGCCGATCGCCGAACGCGACCTCGTCCCCGGGCAGGAGGGTGGCCGGCTTCCCGGCCAGCAGGTCCCTCGCCACGCCCTGGCGGATCAGCACCGAGCCATTCGTCGAGCCGCGGTCCATCACCACCAGCACCCCGTCGGGTGCGACCTGGAGCTGTGCATGGGTCTTGGACAGCGACATGTCATCCGATCGCAGCGGGACGACGTGTTGGACCTGCTCCCCCGGTCGCGGCTCGGGCCGGCGGCCGACCACGCTGAGACCCTCGACCACGAACGTCTCACCGGAGTCGAAGCGGACGCGCCAGCGGGCGAGCGGCGGAATGTCCCGGTTGCGCAGCGACGTGGTCACTGGGGACGACTCCGGAACGGCCGCGGGCACCAGGCGCATGGCCGTGAGGTTCACGATCTGCCGCGGCTGTTCCTCGGTGACGGCGGGCACCTCCGGAAGGGGACGGACGTCGACCACCACCGACGACGTGACCAGGTCGTGCCAGCCGCGGCGCATCCGGCCGGGATCGGTCACCGCGGTCCACGCCAGGGTCGTCGCCCCCAGACCAAAGGTGGGCAGGGTCGCCACGCCGAGGATCAGGGCACGCTGGACCGCGGGGAGCACCCCGATGGGAGTGCCGGTCCCGACGTGGACGACCCGGAGCCCGAGCGCGGCCATGCCGGGCGACGTACCGGCCAGACCCTGGGCGACGGCGAGGCCCAGGCCCACCAGCAGCAAGACGCCGACGATGACCAGGAACCCGGCGCCCACGCCGCCGCGCGAGATCAGGAAGTGGTAGGCCGCCCACGCCACGACGCCGACGACCGTCCAGGACAGCAGCCGGTCGATGACGAAGGCGTAGAACCGGCGGTCGAGATCGGCGGCGGGGGGCATCGTCGCGCCGTTCGCGGTCGTCATCGCCACGGATCCGGCCGGTTTCACGGGTTGGTGACCTGGATGGTCACCCCGTCGCCCAGGTCGATGATCGCGCCGGGGATCAGCTGCACGGTGATCCCGGGCTGGAGGTCCTCGGGTGCCAGCCCCGGCTGCACCAGCACGGTGCCGTTGGTCGAGCCCAGGTCGGTGACGACCGCGCTGCCGTGGTCGACGCCCGAGCCCGCGCGCACCTCCAGGTGGGTGGAGGAGATCTCCTGCTGGGGACTGGGAACCGTCACCAGTCGCGGATTGTCGGACGAGCCCCGCTGGGCCTCCGGTGCGCGGCCCACCAGAACCGCCCGGTCGACCTCGACCGTCTCGCCGCTGGAGAACACCAGCCTGGCGACCGGTCGGGCCACCACCTCGGGCGCCGGTGGCTGACCGGGGATCCCCGGCGGCGGAACTCGAGGCGGTCGGCTGGTGCCGGCCTGGGTGAGCCCGTCGTGGTCGCGATCTGCGGTCGGTGTCTCGGCAGTGTCGGGCTCGGCGACTTCCTGGAACGGAGGCTCCTGGACCCGCGAGACCCGGACCAGGCCGTTCTGGACCGTGAGATCCGGGCCCTCCCCCTCCCCGCCGAGCTCGATCACCAGACCGGTGACGCCGGTCATCGAGCGCTCCACCCACGTGGTCGCGGCCGAGCCGGCCAGCGACACCTCACCCTCGGCCGTCGAGAAGCGGGCCGTGGCCTGGCCGCGGACGACCACCTTGGTGTCAGCGTCGGACTCGCTGACCAGGACGAACCCGGGCAGCTCGCGCAATCCGTCTGAGATCAGAGCGTCGAGGACCTCGTCGAAACCCGCACCGTCGTCGACGAGCTGCCACAGCTGGGGCACGCGGTCCTTCTCGGAGGGGGGCAGCACCACAATCGCGTGGTCACCGAAGATCCCGAACCAGGCACCGGGACGGTAGGTGCGCGCGATCGTCGCGTCGCTCACGGCAAGTCCCCCAGCTTCTCCTCCAGGCTCCCCCGCTGCAGCCCGGTGGCGTCGGCGCTGTCTGCGGTCAATCCCACCACATCGACCACGACGGCGGTGGCGTTGTCCTCACCCCCCGCCGAGACCGCCGCCGCCACCAGCCTGTCCGCGGCCTGCCGGGGGTCTTCGGCCTGTCGCAGGATGCTCTCGATGGCGGCGTCGTCGATCATCCCCGTGACGCCGTCGGTGCACAGCAGCAACCGTCCGGCGGAGGTCAGCGGGACGTCGAAGAAGTCGGCCTCGGACGGCTCAGGGCCACCGATGGCCCGGGTGATCACGTGCCGTTCGGGATGGGTGGCAACGTCGGCCTCGGTGATCCTGCCGGCGTCGACAAGCTGCTGGACCACGCTGTGGTCGACGCTCACCCGCTCGAGCCCGTCACGGTCGAGCCGGTAGGCACGGGAGTCGCCGAGGTTGGCCACCAGCCACCGGGGGCCGTCGTCACCTCGCACCAGGAGCGCGACCACGGCGGTGGTGCCGGCGTACCAGCGACGGCGGCGCTGCCCCGCGTGCTGGGCACTTTGCTGGGCGCCGTACTCCGCGATCCTGCGCTGGCACTCGAGGAGCGTCGCGGCCACCGTCTCGGCGCCGCCGCTCGCGTCGTAGGCGCGGCCGGCCAGGGCGCCGAACTCCTCCACGACGATGGCGCTGGCGACGTCACCCCCCTGATGGCCGCCCATGCCGTCAGCGACGACGAAGACGGGTCGGTCGGCAAGGAACGCGTCCTCGTTGACCTCGCGGACCCGACCGACGTCCGTCGCGGCGCCGTACTGGAGCTCGACGTCCCTCATCCCACCTCCCTGGCTCGGCACGAGCGTACGGCTACGGGCGCCTCAGGGACCGGTAGCGTGGAGGGGATGTCCGGAAAGCGTTCCCACGGCCGGAGTTCTCGCACCCTGGCCGAGCAGCTGCGGGGGTGGCCCGACGACCGGCTCTCGCGGCTGCTCCGTGAGCGCCCGGACCTGGCCACGCCGACCCCCCAGGACTCGGCCCAGCTGGCGGCCCGAGCGGCGACCCGTGCCTCCGTGCTGCGCGCACTCGACCACCTGACCCTGCCCGAGCTCGCCGTACTCGACGCACTCGTGGTCCTCACCCAGACCAGCTTCGACGATCTGGCCTCGATCGTGCGAGCCGCGGAGCCCAGCGTCGCCGCCGCGGTGGAACGACTGGGCGACCTGGCTCTGGTCTGGGAGTCCCCTGGCGGGCTACGGCCGCTGAGTGCTGTCGGTGAGGCACTCAGGGCGGGTACGGCGCCTGGGGTCAGCGGGCTGCGACCGGTGTCGACCGATCCCCTGGACCCTGACACCGTGCGCAAGCATCTCGACGAGATCACTCCCGCCGCCCTGGCCCTGCTCCGACACGTCGACGACCACGGTGGCCAGGCCACCACCGGCGCGGCCCGGCAGACGGTGGCCCCGGATGACGCCGAGTCCCCGGCCGAGGAGCTGCTCGCCCGGCAGCTGCTGGTCGTGCGCTCCGGCAGCACTGCCTGGCTGCCCGGAGAGGTCGGCCTGGCGCTGCGCGGTGGCCGGACGACGGCCGAGCCGGTGGACGTCCCGCCGCAGATCGCGACCTCCGAACGCTCCTCCGCCCTGGTGGACCGCGCTGCCGCCGGAACCGCCTTCGAGGCGGTGCGTCGCGTCGAGCTGCTGCTGGACCACTGGGGAACCCGATCTCCGGTCGCCCTGCGCAGCGGCGGCCTCGGCGTGCGCGACCTCAAGGCGGCCGCCGCCCTTCTGCACGTCGACGAAGCCACCACGGCCCTGCTGGTCGAGGTGGCCGCCTCCGCGGGCCTGCTCGCGCTTGGTACGGGCGAGGACGGCGACCAGTCGTGGTTACCGACCGACGCCTTCGAGCGCTGGTCCGGGCAGCCGGTCGCCGACCGGTGGGTCACCCTCGCCGCGGCCTGGCTCGCGACCAGCCGGATCCCCGGCCTGGTCGGTACCCGGGACCCCGCCGGGAAGTCCCGCAACGCCCTGGCTCCGGAGATGTCGAGCGTGTTCGCCGCAGAGACCCGGCGGATGACGCTCGAGGTTCTGGCCGAGGTGCCTCCGGACCAGGTCCTGGCGGCCGGCACCGGCGCTGCCTCGGTGGTCCGTCGGGTGGCGTGGTTGCGTCCGCGCCGACCGGGGTCGCGCGCCGACCAGATCGGGTGGGCCCTCGATGAGGCCGCGCACCTGGGGTTGACCGGCCTCAACGGCCTGTCGACCGCGGGCCGTGCTCTGCTGGCCGACGAGGCGTCGGCCGCCGCCAGCCTCGCTCCCCTCCTTCCGCAGCCGGTCGACCATGTCCTCATCCAGGCCGACCTCACGGCCGTGGCCCCGGGGCCGCTCGAGTCGGGGCTGGCGCGACGACTGCAGCTGGTGGCCGATGTGGAGTCGCGCGGCGGGGCGACGGTCTACCGGTTCACGCCCGGGTCCGTGCGCCGCGGCCTGGACGTCGGCTGGTCGGCCGCCGAGATCCACGACTTCATCGCCTCGATCTCCCGCACCGACGTACCACAGCCCTTGACCTACCTGATCAACGATTCCGCCCGCACCTTCGGCACCCTGAGGGTCGGCCACGCAGAGGCGTTCATCCGAGCCGACGACGAGACCGCGCTGAGCGAGCTGCTGCACCACCCCGGTGCCGGCGCGCTCGGGCTGCGGCGGATCGCGCCCACGGTGCTGGTCAGCTCGACCCCGCTGGACGTGCTGCTGCCGCGGCTCCGCGACCTCGGGGCTGCGCCGGTCGTCGAGGCGATGGACGGCACGGTGCGGGTGGCCAGGCCCGACCAACGCCGCGCCCGTACGCCCAGACCGCCGCGTGGTCTCCAGCTCCGGGCCGCGCGGGAGAGCGCCCACGTGTCGCAGGTGGTCACCGCGATCCGGGCCGGGGACCGGGCCGCGTCGTCCCGCCCGGCCGACTCCGACGCCAAGCTCACTCCCAGCGGCTCACTGGCCGCGCTGCGCGACGCGGTCGAGTCCGGGTCCACCGTGCTCATCGGCTACGTCGACAACCATGGCGCGAGCAGCGAGCGGGTGGTGGACCCGGTGAAGGTCGACGGCGGCTGGCTCACGGCGTACGACCACCGCAGCGACGACACCCGCACGTTCGCCGTGCACAGGATCACGACGGTGCGACCCGCTGCTCCGGCCGGCTGAGGACCGTATGCTCGGGACGTGGACTTCATCCGGTACGCCGAGGCGTCCGCGGGCCTGCTCAATGCACCCCTGGCCGACCGCGACGACCTGGTCGCCCACCTCTCCAACCGCCAGTGGCTGCAGGACCAGTGCACCGACAAGGACGCGAGCACGCTGCGGCGGTTCCGGCGCGACCTGCGACCGGTGTTCGAGGCCTCCGATGCCGGCGACACCCGACGCGTGATCGACAGCCTCAACGAGCTGATGGAGCGGCACCCGATCACCCCAATGGTCTCCGACCACGACAGCAAGAACCTGCATCTCCACGTCGCCAGCCGAGCCGACAGCGTGGCCGACCTCCTGATCGGCGAGGCCCTGCTGGGTCTGGCCACCTTGGTCTGCGACCTCGGCCCGACCCGACTCGGGGTGTGCAGCGCCACGCCGTGCACCAACGTCTACGTCGACACCTCGCCCAACCAGTCCCGGCGCTACTGCTCCGAGCGCTGCTCGTCGCGAGCCAACGTCGCCGCCTACCGGGCCCGGCAGCGGGCCGAGTCCTCTGCCTGACCCGGTGGTCGCCCGGCTGCGCGCGGCCGGCTCCGTGTTCGCCGAGGAGGAGGCCGAGCTGCTGGCCTCGGCTGCCGCTGACCCGACCGACCTGGCCTCGATGGTGGAGCGGCGGGTCGCCGGAGAGCCGGTCGAGGCGATCGTCGGATGGGCCTCGTTCTGCGGCCTGCGGATCGTCGTGGCCGCGGGCGTGTTCGTCCCGCGCCGCCGTACCGAGCTGCTGGTGCGCGAGGCCCTGGCGATAGTCCCGGACGTAGTGGTTGCCCGGGAGGCAAGCAAGCAACCGGTTCGTCCGGGACTATCGCTCGTGACCGTGGTGGAGCTCTGCTGCGGGACGGCGGCGGTGGCTGCCGCGATCCTGGCCGGGATGGGTACGTCGGACGGCGCGCTCGAGGTCCATGCGGCCGACGTCGACCCACGGGCCACGGCGTGTGCGCGGGAGAACCTCGCTGGGCGGGGAGAGATCCACACGGGAGACCTGTACGACGCCCTGCCGGGCACCCTGCGCGGGCGGGTCGACCTGCTGGTCGCCAACGCGCCCTATGTCCCCACCGACGCGATCGCGATGATGCCGCCCGAGGCCCGCGACCACGAGCCGCGCATCGCCCTGGACGGCGGCCCCGATGGCCTGGACGTGCAACGCCGGATCATCGAGCACGCCCACGAGTGGCTGGCACCCGGCGGGGATGGGCCGCGAGGTGCCCGACCTGGCGTCCTGCTGATCGAGACCAGCCGCGGCCAGGCGGCCGGCACCCTCGCCGCCTGTGAGGCGGTCCGCCTGGTGGCTCACGTCGTCGTCGACGACGAGCTGGACGCCACGGCCGTCGTTGCCGTCGCTCCGTAGGATCGACCAGATGACCATCCACGACGGCCCCCTGATCGTCCAGAGCGACAAGACGCTGCTGCTCGAGGTCGACCACGAGCGGGCAGCGGACTGCCGCAAGGCGATCGCGCCCTTCGCCGAGCTGGAGCGCTCGCCGGAGCACGTCCACACCTACCGGCTCACCCCGCTCGGGTTGTGGAACGCCCGCGCCGCGGGGCACGACGCCGAGCAGGTGGTCGACACCCTCCTGGAGTACAGCCGGTACGCCGTCCCCCACACCCTGCTCGTCGACGTGGCAGAGACCATGGCCCGCTACGGGCGGCTCCGGCTGGAGAAGCACCCGACCCACGGGCTGGTCCTCGTCTCCACCGACCGCCCGGTGCTCGAGGAGGTGCTGCGCGCCAAGAAGGTCGCCGGCATGATCGGCGAACGCATCGACGACGACACCGTCGTCGTGCATGCCTCGGAGCGTGGCAACCTCAAGCAGGTGCTCCTCAAGCTCGGGTGGCCGGCGGAAGACTTCGCCGGCTACGTCGACGGTGAGGCGCACCCGATCGCGCTGGCCGAGGTCGACTGGTCGCTGCGTGACTACCAGCGGGAGGCCGCGGAGTCGTTCTGGCACGGAGGCTCGGGCGTCGTCGTCCTCCCGTGCGGTGCGGGCAAGACGCTGGTCGGAGCGGCCGCAATGGCGCATGCCCAGGCCACCACCCTGATCCTCGTGACCAACACCGTCAGCGCCCGGCAGTGGAAGGACGAGCTGGTCCGGCGGACCTCGCTGACGGCTGAGGAGATCGGGGAGTACTCCGGCGCGGTCAAGGAGGTCCGACCGGTCACGATCGCGACCTACCAGGTGATGACCACTCGCCGGAAAGGCGTCTACCCCCACCTCGAGCTGCTGGACGCCCGCGACTGGGGCCTGATCGTCTACGACGAGGTGCACCTGCTACCGGCGCCCATCTTCCGGATGACTGCCGACCTGCAGGCGCGTCGCCGGATCGGTCTGACCGCGACCCTGGTCCGGGAGGACGGCCGCGAGGGCGATGTGTTCTCGCTGATCGGCCCGAAGCGGTACGACGCCCCGTGGAAGGACATCGAGGCCCAGGGCTGGATCGCGCCGGCCGACTGCGTCGAGGTCCGGGTGACCCTGCCGTCGGCCGAGCGGCTCGTCTATGCGACCTCCGAGCCGGACGAGCGCTATCGGCTGGCGTCGTGCACCCACCACAAGATCGACGTGGTGCGCTCCCTCGTGGATCGCCACGACGGCCAGCCCACGCTTGTCATCGGCCAGTACATCGACCAGCTCGACGAGCTCGCCGCCGCGCTGGACGCACCGCTGATCAAGGGCGAGACCACAGTCAACGAACGGCAACGGCTCTTCGAGGAGTTCCGGTCCGGGTCGCTCGACCTGCTCGTGGTCTCGAAGGTGGCGAACTTCTCCATCGACCTACCTTCGGCGGAGGTGGCGATCCAGGTGTCCGGCTCGTTCGGCTCGCGGCAGGAGGAGGCGCAGCGCCTCGGCCGGCTGCTCCGCCCGAAGTCGGCCGGACAGACAGCGCGCTTCTACACGATCGTCTCCCGCGACACCGTCGACGCCGAGTTCGCGCAGAACCGGCAGCGCTTCCTGGCGGAGCAGGGGTACGCCTACCGGATTCTGGATGCCGAGGCTGTCGAGCGCGACGGACTGTGAGCCCGAGGCCTACCGCGCCCGGGGATATGGTCAGGCGCGGTAGGCGGCCCACATCGTGCTGGTGCGCCGGGCCTGCCCCGCGGTGAACTCCTCGTAGCAGCTGTCCCAGCTGTAGTCCATGTAGTTGTGGATCGGGTCCGTGCCCTGGGCCGGGCACGAGTCGCGGGTCGCGGGGCACCCGGTGGTGGGAGTGGACTGGGCGGGCGTGTCGTCGACCTGGTCGTTGGTGGTGGTGCAACCGCCCTGGAACGTGTGGTAGAGCCCGAGCCAGTGACCCGTCTCGTGGACGGCGGTTCCGCCGAGGTTGTAGTGGACGATGCCCCCGCCGGGCAGGGAGTCGTAGTTGACGCGGATGCCGTCGACGGCCCTGGGGGTGTCCCAGGGGAAGGTCGCGACCCCGAGGTTCCGGAAGTCGACGACCCAGATGTTGAGGGCATTCGTGCCGCCCTGCCGGGTGAGGGAGCGGTAGCGCAGGGACTCCCGGTCGTTGTGCCAGGCGGTGTCGTAGTGACGCGTCACGTCGATCAGGTTGAAGGAGAAGTCGAGGCTGACGAACGCCTGGTTGAGCACCGCGATCTGCCGGGCGATCTGGCCGTCGGTGACGTTGCCCTGACCCTGGGCGCCTCGCATGACGTGCACATAGACGGGGACCGTCTTGGCGACCAGGGCGGCGCGCCCGCGACCGGCGAGACCCTTGGCGGCGAGGCGGTTGTTGGTGCGGCGCATGATCGCCCGCTGCTCGGCGGCCGAGATGTCTCGATGGTCGAGGCCCGTGGCCCCACCGCGCGCCGCGACGATATCCGCGTTCGGTGTGGGGACGAGGCACGCAGGTCCTCGGTCGGCGACCCGGGCCTGAGCCGGTGCCGTGAGTACGACGGCGGTCAGCGCAGTTGCCCCGAGACCCGCTGCTGCCACCAGGGAGAGTGTGTGCGAGAAAGACATGGGCCAGGTCCTTCGCTGGATGCCGCATTTCGGTGGTCTAGTACGGAACGTACGCGCGGTGCGGTCGTAGTCGCGATGGACCATTGGTCGTAGTGCGAAAGGGGTACTCACTACCGGTGACATGATCGTGGGCATGCGCGCGACTTCCGCCCGTCGTACGGCCACCTGGGCGCTCGCCCACGCCCCGGCCAAGGTGCTGTTCGGACGTCAGGCCAGACGGGGCAACCCGATGGCGCGGCTGATCACCGACCCGGCGTCCCGGCTCCGCCCGGAGCCCCTGTGGGAGGAGATCCGCGGTGGTGGTGACCTGGTGCGGGGCAGGCTCTCGTGGGCGACGGTGAGCTTGCCCGTCGTGGGCCGGGTGCTCCGGGGTGAGGAGTTCACCGCGATGTTCCCCGAGGCGGGTAGCGCGATC
The DNA here is from genome assembly GCA_045806805.1 of Nocardioides sp. Taxonomy (GTDB): domain Bacteria; phylum Actinomycetota; class Actinomycetes; order Propionibacteriales; family Nocardioidaceae; genus Nocardioides. The sequence continues at coordinate 19,054 of JBJMIQ010000214.1, forward strand.
GGAAAGCTCTACCGCGCGGTGCGCGATCCGTGGGCGCTCGGACCGGCCGAGCCGCCATCACTCCTCGCGATCGACGCGCCCGACCACACGCGCTTGCGCAGGCTCGTGTCGAGGGCGTTCACCGCCAGGCGGGTTGCCGGCCTGGAGCCCGGCATCGAGAAGACCACCCGCGCGCTGCTGGACGCGATGGAGATGGAGGACCGGGTCGACCTCGTGGATCGGTTCGCGGCGACCCTGCCGGTGGCGGTGATCGCCGACCTGCTCGGTGTCCTCCCCGAGGAGCGCGCACCGCTGCTGTCGTGGGGCAACGACGCCGCGCTGCTGCTCGACGCGGGCTTGCCCTACCGCACGTTCAAGCAGGCCCAGCGCGGTCTGCGGGAGATGCACGAGTGGGTGCACGGGCACATCGAGCGGTTGCGGGCCGAGCCGGGTGACGACGTGATCAGCACGGTGATCCGGCAGGCCGACGACCTGCCCGACGAGGATCGTCCCTCACCCGAGGAGCTGCGACTGCTGGCGCTGCTGGTGCTCGGCGCGGGCTTCGAGACCACCGTCAACCTGATCGGCAACGCGGTGGTGCTGCTCGACCGGCACCCCGAGCAGAAGGACCTCCTCCGGAGCGAGCCCGAGCGGTGGCCGCAGGCGGTCGAGGAGGTCCTGCGCTTCGACTCGCCCGTACAGCTCACGGGACGGATGGCTCGCCAGCACGTCGAGGTGGCCGGCACGCACCTTCCCCCCGGGAGTGGGATCGTCATGCTGCTCGGCGGCGCCCACCGCGATCCTGAGGTGTTCAGCGACCCCAACACCTTCGATGTCACCCGCGGCAACGCCGGCGACCACCTGGCGTTCTCGGCCGGACCGCACTACTGCCTGGGCGCCCAGCTGGCCCGGCTCGAGACGGCGGTCGGCCTGCGCGCCCTCTACGAGCGATTCCCCGACCTTCGGATCGAGGGTGAGCCCGTCCGCCACACCACCCAGGTACTGCGCGGTTGGTCGTCGGTGCCCGTCCGGCTGCGGTGAGCCCCACCCTGACTCCACCCCGAGATCGGCATCTCGGGGATGACTTCGGTCGCTGACCGAGCGACGCTGGTCGCATGAGCACCCCACGAAAAGCCTCGCTGCGCTCCCCTTTCCGCGGGGACCCCGCATGACCAACGAGCTCGTACGTCCGCGGGATCGCTGGATCGCCGGTGTCTGCTCCGGCCTGGCCCGGCGGTTCGGCCTGACCCCCAACACCGTCCGTCTGCTGTTCGTGATCAGCTGCCTGCTGCCCGGCCCCCAGTTCATCGTCTACATCGTGCTGTGGGCCCTGATGCCAAGCGAGGACTGAGCACACCCTGACCGGAGCGCCGTATCCTCGGCAGCGTGATCCACATCGTGCGCCACCGCCTCGGTCAGGCGCTGTTCCACCGCGTCGCCGGACCGGACGGTGCACGCCACCGCGACCGGATCCACGGCACCCCCGGCCCGCGCTGGTTCGACCGCACCAGCCCGATCGCGCGGGTGCACGGCGACGCCGCGATGTTCATCGGCGGGATAAGGGCGATCCTGCTACAGACCCTGCACCCGGCGGCGATGACCGCGGTCGCCGAGCACAGCGGCTACCGCGGTGACATGTGGGGCCGCCTGGCGCGGACCAGCCGGTTCATCGCCGTCACGACGTTCGGAGCCGCCGACGACGCCCAGCGCGCGGTCGACGCGGTCCGCGCGATCCACGACCGGATCACAGGCACGATGTCGGACGGAACGCCGTACGCCGCGTCCGACCCGCACCTGCTGCTCTGGGTGCACGTCGCGGAGGTCGACAGCTTCCTGACCGCCCACCAGGCCTACGGCAAGGATCCGCTCGACCAGGCCGAACGCGACGAGTACGTCGCCCAGACCGCAGAGGTCGCCCGTCGGCTGGGTGTGCTCGACCCTCCCATGACCGAGGCGCAGCTCGCCGAGGCACTGGCCTCGTTCCGGCCGGAGCTCCGCGCCACCGATCATGCCCGCGACGCGGTGTCCTACCTGCTCTGGCGCCCGCCCCTGCCGATCGCAATGCGACCCGCCTACGGGGTGCTGATGGCTGCGGCCATCGGATTGATGCCGCGCTGGACCCGGCGGCCCTTGCGGCTGCCCTCGCACCCGGTGTCGGACCGCACCGTGGTCAGGGCGCTCGGTGCACTCGCCACGGGCACCATCCGGTGGGCGATGGCGCCCGGGCGCGCGGAGGCTGCGCGGACGTGGCAGGAGTCGGTCGCCGCCCGGGTGTCCGGTTGAGCGACCTCCCGGGCCGCTGGCCGCTGCCCGGCGCGGCCGGGGTGTGCGAGGAGCTGCTGTCCGCCTATGCGGACCCGGCCCGGGGTTATCACGACACCCGACACCTGACCGAGGTCCTGGACCGGCTCGAGGACCTGGCCTCGGCAGGCGAAGCCTTCGACCGGATCGCGGTGGGACTGGCCGCGTGGTTCCACGACGCCGTCTACGACGGCCGCCCCGACGCCGAGGAGCGCTCCGCAGCCTGGGCCGAGGCCGCTCTGGCCGGCCACGAGCCCGAGCTGGTCGGCGAGGTCGTCCGGCTGGTCCGGCTCACCGAGACCCACCGCCCCGCCGCGGAGGACCGAAACGGCTGCGCCCTCTCCGACGCCGACCTGGCGATCCTGGCCGCGCCCCCGGACCGGTACGCCGAGTACGTCGCCGACGTCCGCCGGGAGTACGCGCACGTCTCCGACGCCGACTTCCGGGCCGGGCGGGCGGCGGTCCTGTCCGACCTGCTGGCCAAGCCTCGTCTGTTCCACACCGCCCACGCCCACGAGCGCTGGGAACCGGCCGCCCGCACCAACGTCGAGGCCGAGCTGAGCCGGCTCGCCTGAGCGGGCGGGCGTCAGCCGCGTTTGCGACGGCGGAGGCCGGCGGCGTGAAGCCGGGAGATCAGCTCGCGGGAGCTGACTGGGGTGGCGCCGGCCGCGACGGCAAGGTCGTACCACTCCGAAGGCACGTCGTAGTGGTCACGGTCGAAGCCGCGCTCGGGGATCCCCAGCTCGCGGGCGAAGGCGTGCAGCTCCTCGAACGACGCGTCGCTGGCCAGGTGCGACCAGAGCCGGCCGTGTCCCGCGGCGTTGGGCGGGTCGATGATCACCATGAGGGCAGGGCCCTAGGCGCCGAGGGCACGCCGCGCCGTGTTGTCGAGCAGGAGCCGCCAGGAGCGGACGTGCCCGGCGTCGACGTAGGACTTGTACGACGCCCCGGGCCGGACCTGCCGGCCCAGATGGAACTGATGGACACCCGCCCGGACGAACCACGGCACGTGCTCGGCGAGCAGACCGCCGCCGGGCATGGCCAGTGCGGCGATGTCCGGGTCGGACTCGCAGGTCGCGAGCAGGTCGGCGTAACCGGCTGCCAGCCCTCGTGGTGAGCCAGCCGAGCACACCGCAGTCAGACCGGGCATGCCGGTCAACCGGCGCCAGGACCGACCCGCCTCGAGGGCGTCGTCGAAGGCCCGGTGGAAGGTCCACGGCACGCCGGGCAGGGAGCCGGCGAGATGCGCGCAGACCTCCGTGTCGACCTCGAGGTCGGCATCGAGGAAGCCGAAGGAGACCCCCGCCGCGCCACAGCCCAGGTAGTCCTCGGCCAGACCGACCAGGCGCACGAGCTCGCCGCCCGTGGTCGTCCAGGAGTCGTTGAGCCGCAGCAGCACGAACACCGGGATGTCGGTCTCCCGGCAGACCGCGGAGACGATGCCGGGCTCCGGAGAGAGCGCACGGTCGCCCGGCTCACCTGACTCCGGGGGCGCGACCAGGTGCAACCGGTCGGCGCCACCTTCGTCGGCGCCGGCCACGTCACGCGGCCCGAGGATCGTGACCTCGAGGAGCGTCGTACCGGTGCTCATGGCAACGACACTAGGCGTCGGCGCGCGGCAGCGCGGTCAAGCGCGCCGGAGCCGGCCGCCGGTCAGGGAAGGGCGCCCAGCTCCACGCGGCGGGCGTAGCGGTCGGCACGGTAGACCGACCGCGAGACCTCGATGACCTTGTCGGAGACGAACGCGCGACGCGACTGCCGCAGCACCGGGGCGTGCGGCGCGACCTCGAGCAGCTCGGCCTCGGTCTTGGTGGCCAGGTCGGCGGTGATGGAGTCCTCGGCCGCCGTCGGGCGCAGGCCGCGGTCGGCCAGCGCGCCATAGAGGCTGGTGGGCATGCCCGACTGCAGGAAGCCCGGGATCAGGACCTCGTTGAGGTAGGCGTCCTCGATGCACATGGGTACGGCGTCCGCGCGACGCAGGCGCTTCCAGTGGATGACGGCGTCGCCCTCGGTGATGACCAGCGCCCGGGCCAGGCTCGGGCTGGCCTGCTCGCGGCGGGCCAGGAGCGTCTGGGACTCGGCGAGCAGCGCGCGCCGCGTCATCTCCTCGGTGAATCCGATCAGGCGCGGGTCGGTGCGCGGGCGGGCCACGAACGTGCCGCGGCCGGGGATCCGCTCGAGCAGACCTTCGGCGACCAGGGCATCCATCGCCTGGCGCACGGTCATGCGCGCCACGCCGAAGCGGTGGACGAGCTCGCGCTCGGAAGGCATGGGCGAGCCCGGAGGAGCATCATCGACCAGGCTGCGAAGGTATTCGCGCACCTGGACGTGCTTGAGCTCGCGGCCAGCCGACAGGAGGTTGTTCACGTTCCCAACTGTAGGACTGGTCTGGTCACCTCGTCCGAGGCTTGGGAAAGACTTTAAGAAAATGGCCCTCCACCACCGATTTCGTTGCCGAATCGGTGCCGTTGCTCCGTCTTTCGTTGCCAATTCAATTGAATCATGTCGAATTCGAAATACCCGGCTATGGAGGGCGCCATCGAATATCTGTTCGAATTTGGGCTATGCTGACCCCGTGGACTTCCAGAGCACGCTGTTTGAATCCGGCGCCGCCGGTGTGCCGGCCCTCGCCGACGCGGAGCGGACCACCCTCACCCGTGGCGCCTGGGTCGACTGCCGCCGTAACTGGCTGCCCGCCGCCGACGACGTGTTCGCGACCCTGGTCGCCGAGGTCCCGTGGCGCGCCGAACGACGGCAGATGTACGACCGTGTGGTCGATGTCCCGCGCCTCGTCCACACCTACGCCGTCGCCGAGCCCCTGCCCCATCCGATCCTGGAGGAGGCCCGGACGGCGCTCTCGGACCACTACCAACCGGTGCTCGGGGAACCGTTCGTCACCGCCGGCTGCTGCTACTACCGGGACGGGCGCGACAGCGTCGCGTGGCACGGCGACACCATCGGCCGCGGCCGGACCCGCGACACTCTTGTCGCGATCGTGTCGCTGGGCGACCCGCGGCGTCTGGCCCTCCGTCCGCGCGGTGGCGGCGAGTCGCTGTCATTCGAGCTCGGCCACGGCGACCTGCTCGTGATGGGCGGCTCCTGCCAGCGCACC
>JBJMIQ010000215.1:0-17054 GCA_045806805.1 Nocardioides sp.
CCCCACAGGGTGCGCAGCATCGCCGGCCACGGCTCCTTGAGCACCAGGTAACCGCCGGAGCCGTCGGGCACGGAGGCGCCCTCGTCGTTCACCACGTCGGCCACGACACCGGGGATCGGGGTCATCGCCGACCCGGGCTTCGCGCGGGTCACACCGGGAAGCGGGCTGATCATGATCATCCCGGTCTCGGTCTGCCACCAGGTGTCGACGACGGGCGTCTTGTCGCCGCCGATGGCCTTGCGGTACCAGATGTAGGCCTCGGGGTTGATCGGCTCGCCGACCGAGCCGAGGACCCGCAGCTTGGACATGTCGAACTTCGCGGGGATGTCGTCGCCCCACTTCATGAACGTCCGGATCGCGGTGGGGGCGGTGTAGAAGATCGTGACGCCGTACTTCTCCACGATCTCCCACCAGCGGCCCTTGTGCGGGCTGTCGGGGGTGCCCTCGTACATCACCGAGGTGGCCTGGTTGGCCAACGGCCCGTAGACGACGTACGAGTGCCCGGTCACCCAGCCGATGTCGGCGGTGCACCAGAACACGTCGGTGTCGGGCTTGAGGTCGAAGATGCCCCAGTGCGTGTACGCCGCGCCGGTCAGGTAGCCGCCGGTGGTGTGCAGGATGCCCTTGGGCTTGCCGGTCGTTCCCGAGGTGTACATGACGTAGAGCGGGTGCTCGGCGTCGAAGAACTCGCACTGGTGCTCGGTCGAGGCCGAGTCGACCATGTCGTGCCACCACACGTCGCGAGACTCGTCGAAGGCGACCTCCTGGCCCGTACGCCGCACCACGAGCACCTTGTCCACGGTGTGGCCGGCCTTCGCCGAGATCTCGCACGCCTCGTCGACAGCCGGCTTCAGCGCCGACGGGGCGCCGCGCCGGTACCCGCCGTCGGAGGTGACCACCACGCGGGCGTCGCAGTCCTCGATCCGGCTCGCCAGCGCCTCGGCGGAGAACCCGCCGAACACCACCGTGTGCGGCGCACCGAGCCGGGCGCAGGCCAGCATCGTCACGACCGTCTCGGGGATCATCGGCATGTAGATATCCACCCGGTCACCGGTCTCCACTCCGAGGTCGGTCAGGGCATTCGCGGCCTGGCAGACCTGGTCCTTGAGCTCGGCATAGGTGATGTCGCGGGTGTCGTCATCGGGCTCGCCCACCCAGTGGAAGGCGACCTTGTCACCCTTGCCGGCCTCGACGTGCCGGTCGACGCAGTTGTACGCCGCGTTGAGCTTGCCGCCGACGTACCACTTGGCGAACGGGGGGTTGTCCCAGTCGACGACCCGGTCCCACTTCGTGTCCCAGTCGAGCCGCTCCGCGGCCTCCGCCCAGAACGCCTCCGGATCGGCGGCGGCCCGTTCGTAGGCCTCCTCCTTCACGTTGGCGTTCTCGGCCAGATCGGCCGGCGGCTCGAAGCGGCGTTCCTCGTGGAGGAGGTTGGACAGGGTCTCGTCGCTCATGCGAATGCTCCTGGATCTCGTCGGCGCTGTCCGGCCAGTGGCGTTCGGTTGCGAACCTACCCCCACATGGCCGTCCGGACGACCCTCGCCGTGAGGGCCGCCCGGACGGTCGGGGCATCAGTGGTGGACGGCCACCTCCGCGCCCGCACCGGTCAGGGAGCGGACCTCGAGCTCCGGGTAGGCCTCCTCGGCCTCCGGCTCGCGCGAGGTGACGGTGCCGAGCCAGCCGAAGAGGAACCCGGCCGGGATGGAGATCAGGCCCGGGTTCTTCAGCGGGAACCATGCCCAGTCGCTCTCGGGGAACATCGCCTTCGGGTCACCGGACACCGCGGGCGAGGACACCACCAGGACCACGCAGACGATCAGACCGCCGTAGATGGCCCAGGTCGCGCCTCGGGTGTTGAACCGGCTCCAGAACAGGTTGTAGAGGAGCGACGGCAGGTTCGCCGAGGCCGCAACCGCGAACGCCAGCGCGACCAGGAAAGCGATGTTCTGGTCCTTCGCGAAGATCGAGAGAACAATGGCGATTCCGCCGACGACGAACGCCGCGATCTTGGCCACCCCGACTTCCTGCTTCTCGGTGACCTCGCCCTTCTTCCACACGTTCGCGTAGAGGTCGTGGGCGACTGATGACGCGGAGGTCAGGGTCAGACCCGCCACCACGGCCAGGATGGTCGCAAAGGCCACCGCGGCGATGAAGGCGAGCAGGATTGCGCCCCCGGCCGTACCCGGCCCGCCACCGACCTCCTCGGCGAGCAACGGCGACGCCAGGTTGCCGCCGGAGTCGAAGACCGCACTTCCCTCACCGGTGGCGAGCAGCGCGGCCGCTCCGAAGCCCAGCACCAGGGACATCAGGTAGAACGCGCCGATCAGTGTGATCGCCCAGTTGACCGAGGTGCGGGCATCCTTTGCGGTCGGCACGGTGTAGAAGCGGATCAGGATGTGCGGCAGCCCGGCCGTGCCCAGCACCAGAGCCAGGGCGAGGCTCACGAAGTCGAGCTGTGTGGTGAACGTCGCGCCATAGGCAAGGCCGGGTTCGAGGAAGGCCGACCCCTTGCCGCTGTTGTCGGCCGCGGCGCCAAGCAGGTCGGACAGGTTGAAGCTGAACTTGGCCAGCACCAACAGGGTGATCAGGATCGTCCCGGACATCAGCAGGACGGCCTTGACGATCTGAACCCAGGTGGTGCCCTTCATCCCGCCGAAGACGACGTAGACGATCATCAACAGGCCTACGGCAACGATGGTGAGGTTGATGTACGCCTCGCCCGTCACGCCGAGCAGCAGGGTGACCAGAGCACCGGCGCCGACCATCTGCGCGAGCAGGTAGAAGATCGACACGACGACCGTCGATGTCGACGCAGCGGTGCGGACCGGGCGCTGCCGCATCCGGAAGGCGAGCTGGTCGGCCATCGTGTAGCGGCCGGAGTTCCTCAGCAGCTCGGCCACCAGCAGCAGCGCGACCAGCCACGCGACCAGGAAGCCGATCGAGTAGAGGAAGCCGTCGTACCCGGTGAGGGCGATCAGTCCGGAGATGCCGAGGAAGGACGCGGCGCTCATGTAGTCGCCGGAGATGGCCAGACCGTTCTGGAAGCCGCTGAACGAGCGGCCGCCGGCGTAGTAGTCGGCCGCGCCCTGGGTCTGCCGGCTGGCCCAGACGGTGATCCCGAGGGTGATCCCGACGATGACGAGGAACAGGATGCCGGCGAGGGTCTCGGAGCTCATTTGACGGCACCCCCCCGCCCGGACTCGTCGACGTACCGCTGCTCGAGCTTGCGGGCGATCGGGTCGACGTTGCGGCCCATGTACCGGCCGTAGAGCCAGGCGATGAGGAACGTGCTGACGAACTGCAGGAGGCCGAAGACCAACGCGACGTTGATGTTGCCGACGACCTTGGTGCTCATGAAGTCGTGCGCCCAGTTCGACATGACGACGTAGAGGAGGTACCAGGACATGAACGCGATGGTTGCGGGGATGACGAAGCCGCGGAACTTCTTGCGAAGCTCAACGAACTCTGCCGTGGCGTGCAGCTCGGCGTACAGGGGATGGGATGAGCGCTGATGTACGCCGCCGCTTTCGGTCTGGGACACGGGGGAATCCCTCCTTGAAAGGTGTGGTGCCCGTCACGTTAGATATGGCGGACGTGGTTGTCGAGGGTCGGCGGCTCCCGCCGACGAGGCGTGCTACCTGAAATCGATGAGGAGCATGCCGTCGTCGGGGCCGTCATTGGGCGGCTCGGGATCACTCGGACCTTCCGGAGCATCTTCCCCGGACGTCGCGTGCTCTCCCGGCTGCTCGACGACCACGGCCCGGTAGCACTGGGTGTCGTAGGGCAACCGCATGCCGTCCATGCCGCGCCCGTAGTCGTCGTAGAACGCCACCACCTCGGCCAGCTTGTCTTCCCGCGCCTCGTCGTCGAGCAGGGCGATGTTGGAGCGGGAGAGCACCATGTCCTGGATCGTGTCGCGGTTGATGTCCTGCCAGAACGAGAACGACGCGTCCTCGACGAAGCCGAACAGGCCCGAGTGCACGAGGGGTTCGGCGATGTCCTTGGCCAGCAGCTCCTGGTTGCCGATCAGGGTGCCGAGCTTGCGCACCCACGGGATCTTCTCGTTGCGCAGGTTCCAGACCAGCGAGAGGCGACCGCCTGGACGCAGCACCCGTGCGATCTCCGGCAGGGCCCGGTCGAGGTCGAACCAGTGGAACGACTGGGCGGCGACGACCACGTCGACCGAGCGGTCGGGGACCGGCAGCTTCTCCGCCGATGCCTGCGACGTCCGTGTGTCCGGCAGGTTGCGGCGCAGGATCTCCAGCATCTCCGGCGCGGGTTCGGTGGCGTGGACGTCGTGACCGAGGGCAACCAGCTGCTGGGTCAGCTTGCCGGTGCCGGCGCCGACCTCGAGGACAGTCGTGGGGTCCTGGCCCACCAACCACCGCACCGCCTCCCGCGGGAACGACGGGCGGCCGCGGTCGTAGGCCTCGGCCACCGACCCGAACGAACGCGCGAGGCGCTGGTGCTCTTCATCCATTGGCTGCAGGCTAACCCGATGCTCCGGCACCTTCGGCACCGTCCGGAGCGCCCGGGCTGCGAGTCGTTCCCGACCACCACGCTCTAGCCTTCCGCCCATGACCGAGGATCCCCTGAGCGGACTCATGTCCTTCGAGGGCGTCCCGTCCGCGTTCGCCGCGGTCCGAGACGGGATCGACGCGATGCTGCGCGACCGCGGCCTGCGCCGTACGTCTCCCGAGACCACCGCTGAGTCGTTGCTGCGAGGAGCGCACGCCAGCGCCGTGCTGGAGGGTTCTGCATGCTCTCTCGGGGAGGTCCGCGATGGCCGCGCGGACGACGTCGCGCAGTCGTCGCTGCGCGTGTCGACCGAGCTGCTGGGGCAGGCGCAGGTCCTCGGCCGTTCCCCGGCACAGGCGCTGGCGCGCCTCCACACGCTGGCCGCCGGCGGGTCGCTGTCCCGTGCGGACCTCGGCCGACCCCGTGACGCTAAGGCGGCCCAGCGGCTGCAGGGGGTGGCAAGGCTGCTGACGGCGCCGACCTCGGCCCCGGCGCTACTCGTGGCCGCCGTCGTGCACGCCGACCTCGTGGCCGCGGCACCCTTCGCCTCGCACAACGGGATGGTGGCGCGCGCGGCCGAACGGCTGGTGCTGGTCGCCCGCGGCGTCGACGAGAAGTCGCTCGTCGTACCGGAAGCGGGACACCTGGCCAACCGGGCGGCGTACGAGTCGAACCTGCGGGGCTACCGCGACGGAGGTCGTGCCGGGCTGCACGCCTGGCTCCTCTACGCCGCGGAGGCGTATGCCGCGGGAGCCGAGGCCAGCCCGCTTCGTGACGGGACTCGCTGAAACGGCAACGGTGGACCCGCGAATGCGAGCGGCATCCGAACTGGTTCGGATGCCGCCGCTGACACGTGAGACCGCTGGCTACCAGGCGTGCATCATCTAGTTGCTGTCGCGGGAGTTTCCCGAACGGCAGGCGCCCTGTAGGAAGGGTGGATCGCCGCGTGGGTACCCGGCTCACGTGCGGGTCTTGACTTGTTGTTGTCCGTTCTACGCTGCATCGGTTGGGACTTCAAGGCTTGACATATGCCGTGCCAGCGGCGGGGTCAGACGCTGTGCCGGCGCCTGCGACCGGCCCACCACATGCCCCCGAGCGCCACCACGCCCCCGAAGGCGAACGCCGCCAGCGTGGGCTTCGCCGGCGGCAGGGGGACCCGCGACCGCAGGGTCACCGGCTTGGTGAACACCAGCACCGGCCAACCCCGCGCAGCGGCGACACGGCGCAGCTCGCGATCGGGGTTCACGGCGTGCGGATGCCCGACAGTCTCGAGCATGTGGACGTCGGTGACCGAGTCGCTGTAGGCGTAGCTGTTCTCGAGGGCATAGCCGTTCGTGCGGGCGAGCTCCTCGATCGCGCGCGCCTTCTCCTCGGCGTACGCGTAGTACTCGATGCCGCCGGTGTACTTGCCGTCGGCGATCTCCATCCGGGTCGCGATCACCCGGTCCGCGCCGAGCATCTCGCCGATGGGCCCGACCACCTCCTCGCCCGAGGTCGAGACGATGACGATGTCGCGACCGGCCAGCCGATGCTCTTCGATGAGTGACACGGCCTCGTCGTAGACCAGGGGGTCGACGATGTGGTGCAGGGTGTCGGCCACGATCTCGCGCACCGTCGCGACGTCCCAACCGGCGCACAGCTGCGACATGAACTGCCGCATCTTCTCCATCTGGTCGTGGTCGGCGCCGCCGACGAGATAGACGAACTGCGCGTACGCCGACCGCAACATCGCCCGGCGGGAGATCAGCCCCCCGGCCTGGAAGGACTTGCTGAACGCCAGGGTGCTCGACTTGGCGATGATCGTCTTGTCGAGGTCGAAGAAGGCCGCGGTCGGGCGGTGCGACATGACGCCATCGTAGGAGGGAGCCCGGTCCGGGCAGGGCCACCAACCCTCCACCGCGCGCCGTCCGGCACCCGTTGTCCACAACTGCGGTCCTGCCGCGCCCTCTCCGCCCAGTCCTGCGGGCAGCATCCGGCCATGAGCAACCCGATGTTCGTCACTGATGACGAAGCCCTGCTCGACGAGCTGCTGCGCCTCGCGGCCGCGGCCGGGGTCGTCCCGGACGTGGCCCGCGACGGGGTGGGGGGACTGCGCGGCTGGTCCGCGGCGTCGCTGATCCTTGTCGGCGCCGACCAGGCCCGGGCGATGGCCCGCACCTCTCCACCCCGGCGCGAGAAGGTGCACGTGGTGGCCTGGGGGCAGGTGCCTGACGACCTGTTCCGGGTGGCGGTCGCCGTCGGCGCCGAGAGCGTGGCGGCGCTTCCCGGCTCGGAGGCATGGCTGGTCGAGGAGCTGACCGACCTTGGCGACCAGCGCACCGGCCGGGGGCTGACCGTTGGTGTCGTGGGCGGCTCGGGAGGGGTGGGCGCCACGACCTTTGCCTGCGCGCTCGGTCAGATGGCGGCCCGTTCAGGTCAGACCGTGGTGATCGATCTCGACCCGTTGGGTCCGGGAATCGACCGGGTGCTGGGCCTGGAGGCGCGCGACGGCGTGCGCTGGGACGAGCTCGGCCAGACCACAGGCAGGTTGAGCGCGCGGTCCCTGCGCCAGGCGCTGCCGCGCAGCGGCGGTCTCGGCGTCCTCACCTGGAACGCCGGGCCACACGGCACTCTGCAGGCCTTCGCCGTCAGGGAGGCCCTCTCGGCCGCCCAACGCGGGCACGACACGGTGGTGCTTGATGTCCCGCGCCGGCGCGATGACCTGCTGGAGGAGGTCGTCGCGCGCTGCGACAAGGTGCTGGTCATCACTGCTCCTACGGTCTCCGGGGTGGCGTCGGCCGCGCGGGTGTGCGCCGGGTTCTCCGACACCCGACAGCTCGGCCTCGTGGTCCGCGGCACCGGTGCCGACTCTCGCGACGTCGCGCGGGTCGTGGGGGCGCCGGTGATCGCGGAGATGCCCGACCAGCGCGGACTGGCCGAGAGCATCGATCTGGGACTCGGACCGGTCCGCTCCCCCCGGGGTCCCCTGGGACGCACCGGGCTCCGGGTGCTCGACGCCCTGCAGCGCGTCGAGTCAGCCGCCGCATGAGGGATCCCGGGATGAACACCCCCGTCAGCGCGGAAGCGGCCACCGATGTGGTCGACGCGGTTCGCGAGCGGCTCGCGCGCCGGCCAGGTGACCTGACCCCACACCGGGTCGCAGAAGCCCTCCGCGAGACCGGTCGACCGGTGGGCGACGCCACCGTCCTCGCGGTCCACGAGGCACTGCGCCGCGACGTGGTCGGTGCCGGGCCGCTCGAGCCGCTCCTGCGCACCGAGGGCGTGACCGACGTCCTGGTCAACGGGCCGGACGAGGTCTACCTCGACCGCGGCGACGGGCTCGAGCCCACCGACGTCCGGTTCCGTGACGACGACTCGGTGCGGCGTCTGGCCCAACGGCTCGCGGCGCTGGGAGGCCGTCGGCTCGACGACGCCTCTCCCTACGTCGACAGCAGGCTCCCCGACGGCACCCGCTTCCACGCGGTGCTGGCCCCGGTCGCGCGGCCAGGGACGGTCGTCTCGCTCCGGATCCCCCGGGCGCGCGGCTTCTCCCTCGACGAGCTCGTCGACTCCGGAACCCTCACTCGCGAGGGGGCACGGCTGTTGGCCCGTGTGGTGTCCCGTCGGGTCGCCTTCCTCGTCTGCGGTGGCACGGGTTCCGGCAAGACGACCCTGCTCGCCTCCCTGCTCTCCCTGGTCTCGCCCGCCGAGAGGATCGTGCTCGTGGAGGATGCCAGCGAGCTCCGGCCCGCCCATCCCCACGTGATCGCCCTCGAGGCGCGGCCTGCCAACGTCGAGGGGGCGGGCGTGATCACGGTGCGCGACCTCGTCCGTCAGGCCTTGCGGATGCGGCCCGACCGGCTGGTGGTCGGAGAGGTGCGTGGAGCCGAGGTCGTCGAGCTCCTCGCGGCTCTCAACACCGGCCACGAGGGCGGCTGCGGCACCATCCACGCCAACTCGGCCGTTGACGTGCCTGCGCGCGTCGAGGCTCTGGCGCTGGCGGCCGGGCTGGGACGCGAAGCGGTCCACAGCCAGCTCGCGTCGGCCGTCGATGTGGTGCTTCACCTCGAGCGGCAGCGCGACGGCACCCGTCGGCTCACAGAAGTGGCCGTGCCCGCGCGCGATCCGGCCGGCCTGGTCACGATGCTTCCGGCCGTGGAGTTCGAGGGGGGCCGTGCCCGACCGGGGCCTGGCGCCGACCGGCTCGCCGTCCGGCTGGAGGGACAATGCTGATCGCGGGGGTCGCGGCCGCGGTCGCCGCTGCGCTGGCGGTGCCGTGGTCACCGAACCTGATCGGGGCCTCCCGGCCCAAACCCCTGCGCGGGGTGGTGGTCGGGGCCGCCGGGGTGGTGGGGCTGCTGGCCGTCACTCGTCCGCGGGTGGCCGCGTTGGCCCTGGTGGGGCTCGGTGTGCTTGCCGGCGCCGGGCTCCTCGTCCGCCGCCGCCGGACCCGTCGTGCTGCGCGGCAGGTCGCCGGACGCGTGCTGGAGAGCTGCGAGCTGCTGGCTGCCGAGCTTGCCTCCGGGCAGCCGCCCGGTCGGTCGCTGGGTCGCGCGGCGCTGAGCTGGCCGGCTCTGCGGCCAGCCGCCGACGCAGACCAGCTGGGCGGCGATGTGCCCGAAGCCTTGCGCCGGCTGGCCGCCCGCCCGGGCGCCGCCGACCTCCGCCTGGTCGCGGCCGCCTGGGCCGTCTCCAGCAGGTCGGGGCAGGGTCTGGCCGACAGCCTGCGCCGGTGCTCCGAGGGCCTGCGTGACTCCCAGCGCGCGCAACGCGTGGTCGAGGGAGAGCTGTCATCGGCGCGCGCGACCGCCCGTCTGGTGGCGGCGCTCCCGTTGCTCGCGCTGCTGATGGGCACCGGCGCGGGCGGAAGCCCGCTGGACTTCCTGTTCGGACAGCCCCTCGGGCTGGCATGTCTGGCCGGTGGGCTGCTGTTCGGCTTCGCCGGACTCTGGTGGATCGAGGTCATCGCCGGCGACGTGGAGGGCGGGGCGTGAACACCCCAGCCACATGCTCGTGGAGATGGGCGCTGACGAGGGCGCGAAGCGCCCGTCGCGAAACCGCCGCAAGATCACCCCACGAAGTCATTCGCTGCGCTCCCGACTCCGCGGGGACCCCGGCGAACGGGGACCCCGGATGAACAGCCCAGCCAAATGCTCGCGGAGACGTGGGTTGAGGAGGGCGCTAAGCGCCCGTCTCGAAACCTCCGCTTTGCCCGGGGACCCCGGATGAGCCTCCTTGTCGGGCTGGCGACGGGCGTCGTCGTACTGCTGACGATTCCACCGCGGACCCGGCTGCGCCCTGCGGACCAACCGCGAAGTCCGGGGCCGCCGCAGGCCGGCTGGATGCTGCGCTGGCGATGGGCGCTGGCGACCATGGCCGGGTCAGGTGGGTTCCTGTTCGTCGGTGGTCGGGCCGCTCCCGTCGCCGCCGTCGTCACGGGCGTGGGGGCGTGGTGGTTCATCTCTCGGGCCGAGTCGCCCGCCGAGCGCCGCATCCGCCGCGAGATCCGGCGAGACCTGCCCCATCTTGTCGATCTGCTGGCGGCCGCGCTGCGCGGCGGCGCCACTCCGGGGTCGGGAGTACGGATGGCGTGCCGAGCGCTGCCCGGAGCGGCCGCGGAGCGGCTCTCGGGCGTGACCGAGCGTCTCGACCTGGGAATCGATCCGGAGCGCGTCTGGTCCTCCCTCGCCGACGACCCGGAGCTCGCGCCGCTGGGTCGAGCCCTTGCCCGGTCGCACCGCACCGGAGCGGGCGTGGTTCCCACGGTGGAGCGGCTTGCCGACGAGCTCGCCCGGTCCGCCGCGGCACACGCCGAGGAACGCGCCCGCGCGGTGGGTGTCCGGGCGGCACTGCCGCTCGGACTGTGCCTGCTGCCGTCCTTCCTGCTGCTGGGGATCGTGCCGCTGGTCGTCGGCATGCTGTCCGAGCTGGACCTCTGACCCGTCTCGCCGGCCACCAGCTCTCCACCGTCGCCGTCCCGGTCGGGTCCTTCCACAACCACTCGTCCGGACTGAGCGAACCGTCGCCAGGTTGGGCGAGGGTCACGTCGGGTGCTCGCACCGGGCGAGCGTCGAACGAGAAGGCAGGGACATGACGAACACAGGGACGCGCAACGAACGGGGCATCACCACGGCGGAGTACGCCGTCGGCACGGCGGCCGGAGCCGGGCTGGCCGGTCTGCTCTTCAAGTTGTTGACCGGCGGATTCGGAGACCAGCTCCTGCGCACCCTCTTCGACCACGTGCTCGGACTGCTGGGCATTGGATGAACACTGCGTCGTCGACGACGGGACGCCGTGACCGCAACGCGCGCGGCGCGGTCACGGCCGAGCTCGCACTCGTCCTGCCGCTGCTCGTCGCGGTCACCACCGGCCTGGTCTGGCTGCTCGCGATCGGGGCCGACCAGCTGCGCGCCGTCGATGCCGCCCGGGAGACCGCCCGGGCGCTGGCTCGAGGTGACGCACCGGACGCGGCGATCCGGGTCGGGGAGCAGGTGGCGCCCGACGGGGCGAGCGTGCGCGTCACCACCAGGGGTGGCGAGGTCTACGTGACGGTGACCGGCGAGGCGGCGGGTCCGGGCGGGATCTTCGACGTGTTGCCTCCCGCCCAGCTCCACGCGGAGGCCGTCGCCGTCATCGAGGAGGGCTCCCCGTGAGCCGCGACCAGCGCGGGGCTGCCAGTCTTCTGGCGGTCGCCATGCTGTCGGTGCTGCTTCTCGTGGGTGCCGCCCTCGGGGTGGTGGCGGCCATGGTGTGGGCACACCGGACGGCGCAGGCGGCGGCGGACCTCTCGGTCCTCGCCGGCGCGGACGAGCTGCAGGAGGGCAAGGACGCCTGCGCCGCCGCCCGGCGGATCGCGGGCGCCAATCACGCCAGCCTGACCTCCTGCCGGGTCCAGGGGCAGGAGGTGATGGTGCAGGTGATGGTCACGGGCCCTCGGTGGCTGGGCCAGGACGCGGACCTGTCAGCCCGCGCCCGGGCGGGACCCGGTTGACGCGCCGAACAGCGCGTCGAGGAGCGCGACAGCCCCGTCCTTGTCCAGTGGCTGGTTCTGGTTCCCGCACTTGGGTGACTGGATGCACGAGGGGCAGCCGTCGGTGCACTCGCAGGCCGAGATCGTCTCCCGGGTCGCGGTCAACCAGGCCTCGGCCGCCTCGAACCCGCGTCGCGCGAACCCGGCACCACCCGGATGACCGTCGTAGACGAACACGGTGAGCTGGCCGGTGTCGGGGTGCGCCGCCGTCGACACCCCCCCGATGTCCCAGCGGTCGCAGGTTGCGAACAGCGGCAGCAGACCGATCGAGCAGTGCTCGGCGGCGTGGGCGGACCCCGGGAGGTCGCGCGCCCCGGGGCCGTACTCGGCGAGGACGTCGTCGGGCACGGTCCACCAGACGGCGCGGGTGCGCAGGTTGCGCTCGGGCAGGTCCAGGGGCTCCTCGGCCAGCACCTCCCCCGACGGCTGGCGACGCTTCAGGAAGGACACCACCTGGTGCGAGACGTCGACGTCGCCGAAGGCGAGACGGCCGCCGGGCCACTCGCGGTGCTCAAGCTCGGAGCGGATCGTGATGTCGGTGATCTCTCGGGCCGACGTGGAGTAGTCGAGCTCGGCCGCGACGATCACCGCCACCCGCTCGTCGAGGTCGAGCGACTTCACCAGCCAGGTTTCCCCGCGGTGGACGTAGACCGCGCCGGGATGTGCGGCCTGGTGCGCGCCGGTGGCGTCCACCGTGCCGATGACCCGTCCAGTCACCTCCTCGACCAGTTGGAAGGCGCCGCCACCGGTGGATCGGAGATCGGCCAGGTCGACGGCCCGGCTGCGATCGGTCCAGAACCAGCCGCGCGGACGACGCCGCAACAGCCCCGCTTCGGTGAGCTCATCGAGCACCGCACGCGCGCCGGCACCGAAGAGGGCCAGGTCGGACTCCACCAACGGCGACTCGTGGGCCGCCGCGCACAGGTGGGGTCCCAGGACGACCGGGTTGTCCGTGTCGAAGACCGTCGCTTCGACCGGCCGCCCCAGGAGCGCCTCGGGATGGTTGACGAGATAGGTGTCGAGGGGGTCATCACGCGCCACCAGGACCGCCATCGCGTCCTGGGCTCCTCGGCCGGCCCGACCGACCTGTTGCCAGAAGGCCGCGCGGGTCCCGGGGAACCCCGCCATGAGGACAGCGTCGAGGCCGCTGATGTCGATGCCGAGCTCGAGCGCGTTGGTCGCGGCCAGGCCGACGAGGTCCCCGGCCCGCAGGTCGGCCTCGAGCGCCCGCCGCTCCTCCGGCAGGTAGCCACCCCGGTAGGCCGCCACCCGCTCCGGGAGCGAGGGGTCGACCTCGGCCAGGAGCCGGGCGGCGGTCATGGCGACCTGCTCGGCGCCGCGGCGAGAGCGGACGAACGCCAGCGTCCGCACGTCCTCGGCCACCAGGTCAGCGAGCAGGTCGGCGGTCTCGGAGGAGGCAGCGCGGCGTACGGGTGCGCCGTTCTCGCCCGTCCAGGAGGTGAGGGGCGGTTCCCACAGTGCCAACGACACCTGGCCACGCGGCGACCCGTCGCCGGTGATCGGGAGGACCTCGAGGCCGGTGAGCCGCGAAGCCGTGGTGGCCGGCTCGGCCATCGTGGCCGAGGCCAGCACAAACGTGGGCTCGCTCCCGTGGAGCGCGCAGACCCGCCTCAGGCGCCGCAGGACGTGGGAGACGTGGGCGCCGAAGACGCCCCGGTAGTGATGACCCTCGTCGACGACGACGTAACGCAGGGACCCCAGGAACGACGACCAGCGGCCATGGCCCGGCAGGAGTGACCGGTGGAGCATGTCCGGGTTGGACAGGACGTACTCGGCATGGTCGCGGGTCCAGTCCCGCTGGTCGCGTGGGCTGTCACCGTCGTGGGTGCTGAGGCGGACGTCGAGGCCGAGGGAGGCCAGCCCCGCCAACTGGTCATGGGCGAGGGCCTTGGTCGGTGCGAGGTAGAGGACGGTGGCGCCGCGCTCGCCGCGCCGGCCGCGCGCGGACCGGATGGCGCTCAAGGTCGGAAGCTGGTAGGCGAGCGACTTGCCCGAGGCCGTCCCGGTGGCCACCACGACATGGGTGCCGGCATGGGCGGCGTCGGCCGCGGCCACCTGGTGCCGCCAGGGTCGCTCGATGCCGCACCGGCCGTAGGCCGACCGCACGTCGTCGGGCACCCAGGCCGGCCAGTCGGCAAGGACGGCCGCGCGGGGCGGAAGCACCTCGAGATGGGTGAGCCGATCGGCGCGACCCGATCCGGCCGCGAGCCTGTCGATCCACCCCTCCGTGGCTACTGCCGTCGGGTCTGCCGCACGCACGAGTGCAGTCTGGCAAACGGCGGGGACATCGCGTCCCGAGACCGCACCAAACCGGCCGCGGCGGCCACGGCAGGGACCAGCGGTCTTCAACAGGTTGATACAACTTGAGGCGCGAAGCCGATCTCCGTGGTTTTATTGATCACGTACCATCATCCGGCGAGCGGGATGCCACCAATGACATCGCCGCCCGTGAACGTTTGGGAGAGACCGTGGACCTGACTCTTGCGACGCACGAGGTCGATGGACGGACCGTCGTGGCTGTCGGGGGCGAGATCGACGTCTACACGGCACCCAAGCTGCGCGACAAGATCACCGAACTCGTGGCAGCGGGTGTCTACGACATCGTCGTCGACATGGGAGCCGTCGAGTTCCTCGACTCGACCGGCCTGGGCGTCCTCGTCGGGGGACTGAAGAAGGTTCGGGCCCACGACGGGTCGTTGCAGCTCGTCTGCAGCCAGGAGCGACTGCTCAAGATCTTCCGGATCACCGGGCTGGCCAAGGTCTTCGTGATCCACGAGTCGGCCGACCAGGCACTCGCAGCCGGCTGATCCTGCCGCCGGGGCGCCCATCGCGGCGCCATCAGCGTCACTCGTGTCCACGCTCACACCTGCGTGCGTGGCGTCCGTGACTCCTGCGTAGACTCCGCGTCGTTCGTGAGATCTGAACCACTCCCAGGAGGAAACACATGACCGGGATCGCTCCCGCCGTCGTGGACGTCTCCGGAGGCAACCTCGTTCTGGTCATCGTCGTCGCCCTGATCGCGCTCGGCGCGCTCGGGATGGCGTGGATGTTCCGCACGGAGGTCCTTGCCGCCGGTGAAGGCACCGACAACATGAAGAACATCGCCCAGGCGGTGCAGGAAGGCGCCAACGCCTACCTGACCCGGCAGTTCCGGACGCTCGGCGTGTTCGCCGCGGTGGCGTTCTTCCTGCTGCTGGCCCTGCCCGCCGACGACACCGCGGTTCGGATCGGGCGCTCCATCTTCTTCCTGCTCGGGGCCGGGTTCTCGGGGGCGGTCGGTTACCTCGGCATGTCCCTCGCGGTCCGGGCCAACCTGCGGGTGGCGGCCGCCGCCAATGAGACCGGTCGCGACCCGGCGATGCACATCGGCTTCCGCACCGGCGCCATGGTCGGCATGCTCACCGTGGGACTCGGCCTCCTCGGTGCCAGCATCGTGGTCCTGCTGTTCGACAACGACGCACCCCACGTGCTGGAGGGCTTCGGCTTCGGTGCGGCCCTGCTGGCCATGTTCATGCGAGTGGGCGGCGGAATCTTCACCAAGGCCGCTGACGTCGGTGCCGACCTGGTCGGCAAGGTCGAGCAGAACATCCCCGAGGACGACCCGCGCAACGCCGCCACCATCGCCGACAACGTGGGCGACAACGTGGGCGACTGTGCCGGCATGGCCGCCGACCTGTTCGAGTCGTACGCCGTCACCCTGGTCGCGGCCCTCATCCTGGGCACGCAGGCCTTCGGCGACAAGGGCCTGGTCTATCCGCTGCTGATCCCCGCAATCGGTGCACTGACCGCCGTGGCCGGCGTCTACCTCTGCAAGCCGCGCCCAGGCGAGAACGGCCTGGTCACCATCAACCGCGCCTTCTACCTCTCCGCCGGCATCGCCGCGGTCGGTTGCATCGCGCTGTCCTTCATCTACCTGCCAGGCGACTTCGCCGACCTCACCAACGTCGGCGGTGGCGACATGGCGGGAGCCGAGGGAGATCCGCGGATCATCGCCTCGCTGGCGGTCGTGATCGGCATCGTGATGGCCGCCGGCATCCTCGCGTTGACCGGGTACTTCACCGGCACCGAGCGACGCCCGGTCAAGGACGTCGGCAAGACGTCGCTGACCGGCCCGGCCACCGTGATCCTGTCCGGGCTCGCCGTCGGCTTCGAGTCGGCGGTCTACACGACCCTGGTGATCGGCGCCGCCGTGTTCGGCGCGTTCCTGCTCGGCGGGGCGACCCTCACCGTCTCACTGTTTGCCGTGGCGCTCGCCGGGTGCGGCCTGCTGACCACCGTCGGCGTGATCGTCGCGATGGACACCTTCGGACCGGTCTCCGACAACGCCCAGGGCATCGCCGAGATGTCCGGCGACGTGAGTCCCGAGGGTGCCGCGATCCTCACCGAGCTCGACGCGGTCGGCAACACCACCAAGGCGA
The DNA here is from genome assembly GCA_045806805.1 of Nocardioides sp. Lineage (GTDB taxonomy): Bacteria > Actinomycetota > Actinomycetes > Propionibacteriales > Nocardioidaceae > Nocardioides. Next base: position 15,967 of record JBJMIQ010000215.1, read on the forward strand.
TCACCAAGGGCATCGCGATCGCGACCGCCGTGCTCGCTGCGACCGCGCTGTTCGGCGCGTTCACCGACGGCATCACGACGGCCTCACAGGACCTCAAGGGGCTGACCTCGGGCATGTCGATCCACGACACGCTCGGCCTTCTCGGCGTGCTGAACATCGCCGACCCGGCCAACTTGGTCGGCCTGCTCATCGGCGCGGCCGTGGTGTTCCTGTTCGCCGGCCTCGCGATCAACGCGGTCGGCCGCGCCGCCGGTGCGGTCGTCTTCGAGGTGCGCCGCCAGTTCAGGGAGATCCCCGGGATCATGGAGGGCACCGGCCGCCCGGAGTACGGCAAGGTCGTGGACATCTGCACCCGCGACTCCCTGCGTGAGCTGGCCACCCCCGGCCTGCTCGCGATCCTGGCGCCGATCGCCGTGGGCTTCGGCCTCGGTCCCGGCCCGCTCGGCTGCTACCTGGCCGGCGCGATCGGCACCGGCACCCTGATGGCGGTGTTCCTGGCCAACTCCGGTGGCGCCTGGGACAACGCGAAGAAGCTCGTCGAGGACGGTCACCACGGCGGCAAGGGCTCCGAGGCGCACTCGGCCACCGTCATCGGTGACACCGTCGGTGACCCGTTCAAGGACACCGCGGGCCCGGCCATCAACCCGCTGCTCAAGGTGATGAACCTCGTGTCGCTGCTGATCGCGGCGGCCGTGGTGAAGATGACCTACGGCGCGGACGCCAACACCCCGCTGCGGATCACCATCGCGGTCGTGGCCGCGCTGGTCATCGCCGGCGCTGTCTACAACTCGAAGCGCCGCTCGGTCGTCATCGCCGAGGAGGAGGTGCCGGCCGCCGCCGTGTAGCCGTCACCAGCACGACGTCAGAGGGCCCGCCGGTCACCGACCGGCGGGTCCTCTCGTCGTCCGGGGACGTCTCCCTAGGGTGGGCGCGTGGACCTCCTCACCCCCGACCTCGTCGACCGCCTGCGCGACGTGCTGTCCCGCGCCGGCTTCGGGTACGACGGGGTGGCCGGCCTGCTCGGCCCGACCGCGCACGCGGCCCTCGGCCGCAACGAGACCACGCCCGGGCTGCGGGCCACCCGGGGC
>JBJMIQ010000216.1:0-10458 GCA_045806805.1 Nocardioides sp.
GACTTCAAGAAGACAAGGACACAACAGATGAGCACGCTGGAGATCAAGGACCTGAAGGTCACGGTCGACACCGAGGACGGCGCCAAGGAGATCCTCAAGGGCGTCACGCTGACCATCAACGACGGCGAGACCCACGCGATCATGGGCCCGAACGGATCGGGCAAGTCGACGCTGGCTTACTCGATCGCCGGCCATCCGAAGTACCAGATCACGGACGGGACGGTCACCCTTGATGGTGCCGACGTGCTGGCCATGTCGGTCGACGAGCGTGCCCGCGCCGGGTTGTTCCTCGCCATGCAGTACCCCGTCGAGGTGCCCGGGGTTTCGGTCTCCAACTTCCTGCGCACCGCCATGACCGCTATCGACGGCGAGGCGCCGAAGCTGCGCACCTGGGTCAAGGACGTCAACGGCGTGATGGAGCGGCTCAATCTCGACGCATCGTTCTCCCAGCGCTCGGTCAACGAGGGTTTCTCCGGCGGCGAGAAGAAGCGGCACGAGATCGCCCAGCTCGAGCTGCTGAACCCGAAGGTGGCGGTCCTCGACGAGACCGACTCCGGCCTCGACATCGACGCGCTCAAGATCGTCGCCGAGGGCGTCAACCGGTTCCGCGAGCAGGAGGGCAAGGGCGTCCTGCTGATCACCCACTACACCCGGATCCTGCGCTACATCCAGCCCGACTTCGTCCACGTGTTCGTCGACGGGCGGATCGCCGAGGAGGGCGGTCCCGAACTCGCCGACCAGCTCGAAGCCGAGGGCTACGACAAGTACACGAAGGCACGAGCGTGAGCCACGGAGGTTGAGGTGGTTTCGAGACAGGCGCTAGAGCGCCTTCCTCAACCTACGAAAAGCGTCGCAACCCGGTGAGACGAAAGGAAACCTGATGCAGGGTCTTCTCCCCGATCTGGAAGTGATCCGCAAGGACTTCCCGATCCTTGCACGCACGCTCGCCGGTGGTCAGCCGCTGGTCTACCTCGACAGCGCCAACACCTCCCAGAAGCCGCAGGTGGTGATCGACACGATGGTCGACCACCTCGAGCGGCACAACGCCAACATCGCCCGCGCGATGCACCAGTTGGGCGCGGAGTCGACCGAGGCGTTCGAGAACGCGCGCGACAAGGTGGCGGCGTTCATCAGTGCGCCGAGCCGCGACGAGGTGATCTTCACCAAGAACATCTCCGAGGGGCTCAACCTGGTCGCCAACACCCTCGCCTGGGCCCGCGGGCCGCTCGCGGTGGGGGCGGGCGACGAGGTGGTGATCACCGAGATGGAGCACCACTCCAACATCGTGCCGTGGCAGCTGCTCACCGAGCGGAAGGGCGCCACGCTGCGCTGGTTCGGCCTCACCGACGACGGCCACCTCGACCTCTCCAACATCGACGAGCTGATCAACGAGCGGACCAAGGTGGTCTCGCTGACCTGGATCTCCAACATGCTCGGCACCGTCAACCCGGTGGCGCAGATCGCCCGCAGGGCGCACGAGGTGGGCGCGATCGTCGTGATCGACGCGGCCCAGGCCGCCCCGCAGATCCCGGTGGATGTGGTGGCCTCCGGCGCCGACATCGTGGGGTTCACCGGCCACAAGGTGGTCGGCCCGACCGGCATCGGCGCGCTGTGGGGCAAGCGCGAGGTCCTCGACCAGCTGCCGCCGTTCCTGGGTGGGGGCGAGATGATCGAGACCGTCGCCATGGAGCGGTCGACCTATGCCGGCATCCCGCACAAGTTCGAGGCCGGGACGCCGCCGATCGTGGAGGCAGTGGGCCTCGGTGCCGCGGTCGACTACCTCTCCCACATCGGTATGGACAACATCCACGCCCATGAGCAGGCTGTGACGGCGTACGCGCTCGAGGGCCTGGCCACCGTGCCGGGGCTCACCGTCCTCGGCCCGCTCGACGCCACCCAGCGCGGCGGGGCGATCAGCTTCGAGATCGAGGGCGTGCACCCGCACGACGTCGCCCAGGTGCTGGACTCGCGCGGCATCGCCGTCCGGGCCGGTCACCACTGCGCCAAGCCCGCGCACGCACGGTACGGCGTGCAGAGCTCGACCCGGATGTCGTCGTACCTCTACACGACGCCCGCCGAGATCGACGCGCTCGTGGATGGTCTGGAATACACCCGCTCCTACTTCAAGTTGGGTTGAGGCTAGCTTGATCGGGAAGGGAGTGAGATGAGCGCCGAGCTGGATTCGCTGTACCAGGAAATCATCCTCGACCACTACAAGAACCCGCGCCATGGTGGCCTGCGGGACCCCTACGAGGCCGAGGTGCACCACGTCAACCCGACCTGCGGTGACGAGGTGACCCTGCGCGTCCACCTCACCGACGGGATGGTCGAGGACGTGTCCTACGACGCCGTGGGGTGCTCGATCTCGCAGGCGTCGGCCTCGGTGCTCACCGAGCTGGTGATCGGCAAGAAGATCGATGACGCCATGGCCATCCACCAGGACTTCCTGACCCTGATGCAGGGTCGGGGTGCGGTGGAACCCGATGAGGACGTGCTCGAAGACGCGATCGCATTCGCCGGGGTCGCGAAGTTCCCGGCCCGGGTGAAGTGCGCGTTACTGTCGTGGATGGCATGGAAGGACGCGACCGTGCAGACCCTGGAGGAGACCTCATGACCACCGAAAACCCCGTCGACCACGGGGACCTGCCCGACGTCCCGGAGGCGGAGAGCACCGGCGGCGGGACCGCCACGGTGACCGAGGACGACGTCACCGAGGCCATGAAGGACGTGGTCGACCCCGAGCTCGGCATCAACGTGGTCGACCTCGGCCTGGTCTACGGCGTCCACGTCGACGAGGGCTCCAACGCCGTCATCGACATGACCCTCACCTCGGCCGCCTGCCCGCTGACGGACGTGATCCAGGACCAGACCAACTCAGCCCTGGAGGGCCTGGTCAACGACGTCGCCATCAACTGGGTCTGGATGCCGCCCTGGGGCCCCGACAAGATCACCCCCGACGGCCGCGAGCAGCTGCGCGCGCTCGGGTTTAATGTCTGAGGCGCTGCGCCGCGAGGAACGAGCGGGGGAGCGACCCGAAGAGGTCGAGGGAGCCCCGCGGCTGAGCCTGCGAGGCCGCGACGGGCGGCTCGAGACCCGATCTGCGAAGAAGTCTCATCGGTCTGGTCCAGCTGGGGAGACCTGCGTCACCTTCGGCATCCAGCGCTCGTTGAGCCGGTGAGCGTGACAGGGGCACGCTTCCACGAGGGTCACGTCTCGTGGTGGTTGAGGGGAGTCCACAGTGCGCGCCGACGGTTTCACGTACATTCCTTAGATCAGCGCTGCGGCTGACCAACTAGTGTTGGCTGCATGCCCAGCGATCCGCCGACGGACCGATCCAGCGACGTCGAGGCCTTCTGGCAGCTGGCACGGTTCCACGCCCGGCTGAACAGTGCCCCGACCTACTTCGGCCCGACCACGCTCGAGGTCGTGCCGCCTCCGGCGTGGGCGTTCGGCGACTCCGCCGAGGAGGGCGACGAGCTGCTCCAGCTCGTCCTCGACGGCACCAAGACCGCGACCGCGAGCGCGCTCTGGGACTACGAGGGGGAGAGTGAGGCATTGCCCGAGGCCGGCAACCTGAGCATCCTTCTCGACGGCAGTGGCCGCCCCCGCGCGCTCATCAACACGACGGACGTCGCAGTGGTCCCGTTCGACGAGGTGGACGAGGAGCACGCGCGTCTCGAGGGGGAGGGCGACCGCTCCCTGGACCACTGGCGGGCCGCGCACGAGCGGTTCTTCGGCAAGGTGTCGAGCCGCGGGTTCGAGCCGGACATGCCCGTGGTGCTGGAGCGGTTCGAGGTCATCTACCAGGCGTGACCGCCGTACCGTGGCTCCGTGCCCACCGTCCTCGTCCCTAGCACGCGCATCGAGCGCTGGGTGCTCAACTTCAACGGCCGGCACGGCCAGACGGCGCTGGGTGTCTCCGACGGTGCGCTGACAGGCGCGGCGAGCGACGGGTCGACGTTCACGGCCCGGTTGCCGTTCGCCGGGGAGTACGACGGCCTGCCGGACGTGGCGGCGTTCCGGCTGGAGGCCGTGCCGCCGGATCGCTGGGGCGTGCTGCTCGTGCGGAAGGGCGGATTCGCGGTGGCCCGGCTGGTGGGCGCCGACCTGGTCGAGCACAAGGTCGGCCAGCGGCACGTGCAGGGACGGACCAAGGCCGGCGGGCAGAGCCAGCAGCGGTTCTCCCGCCGCCGTGACAACCAGGCCCGGCAGGCGTTCGAGGCGGCCGCCGACCACGCGGCACGGATCCTCGCCGCAACGGGGGAGACGATGCTGGTCACCGGCGGCGACCGGGCCGCGGTCGACGAGGTGCTGGCCGACTCCCGCCTCGCCCGGCTTCGGGTGGTGGAGCCCTGGCTGCCGGTACCCGACCCGAAGCGCGCCGTCCTCGACCAGGCGGTCGCCGACGCGCAGGCGATCCGGGTGGACGTCGACAACGCCTGAGATCCACGCTTTTGGGCGGAACCGGTGTCAGGATTCCGACATGTGGGAGCCCCAGCCAGGCTGGCTCGCGGTGCCCGGCGGCAGCGGCATGTCGACGGTCGGCGTCTGGCGTGCGGTCCTCGACGACCGGCCCGTCGTCGTCAAGCGCCTTGCCGCGCCGTCCGAGCACGACCCTGCCGAGCTCGGCGACCGGCGTCACTTCGCCTACTGGCGCCGGGCCGCCGATGTCGCCAGCTCTGGGCTCGTCACCGCCACGCCGGGGCTGCGCGGGCCGCTTGACGCCGTCGTCGAGGAGGACGTCGACGGGATCACCCTGATCATGGACTGGGTCGAGGACGCCGCCAACAGCGGCCTGTTCGCTGCGAACGCCATGGGACGGTTCGCCGGCGCCGACCTCGGGCCGGTGACCTGGCTGGCCCGCGACCAGCTCCGCGACCGGCTCGCCCGTGTGGAGCGCCGCGGCGGGTGGAAGACCCTCGACCGGACCACCGTCGCCGACGTCGCTGACCACCTGTGGGGCCGGCGGCACTCCTTGCTCGACACCCTTGACGAGCTGACCCAGGTGCCCCAGCACGGCGACCCGGTGCCGGCCAACCTGCCCGGCCGTGAGGGCGACGAGGTGATCGCCATCGACTGGGGAATGCTGGGCCACGGTCCGGTCGGCGCCGACCTCGGCTACTACCTGCTGTCCGCGCGGGAGGAGTTCGAACCGCTGGTCGACAGCTACCTCATGGGCCTGCCGGCGGGGCTCGCGAGCCGGGAGGAGGTGGAGCTCGGCGCTCGGGTCACGGCCGTGTTCACGGTCCTCACCCGCGCCGACTGGGCGCTGGCGAGGGTGGCCGGGGGAGAAGGGGCGCTCGCAGCGAAGTACCGCCACCCCAGCGTGGCGCCGTACCTCCGGGCGCTGCAGCGGCAGTTCCCGCAGATCGAGGCGCTCCTCGACTGAGCAGGGGCAAAGCCCGGATCAGAGCTGGGAGGCCGCGAACGTGTCGCAGGCGTCCATCGAGCCCTGCTGGTAGCCGGTCTGGAACCAGCGCTGGCGCTCTTCGGCCGACCCATGGGTCCAGCTCTCGGGGTCGACCCGCCCTCCCGACCGCTGCTGGATCCGGTCGTCGCCCACCGACTTGGCAGCATCAAGCGCCTCGGCCATGTCCTCCTCCGTGATGTCGGTGATCAGCTGAACACCCGACGCGTTCTCGGTGCTGGTGGCGGCGCGCGCCCACATGCCGGCGTAGCAGTCGGCCTGCAGCTCGAGCCTCACGGAGTCGCTCTCCGGGCCCTGTTGGGTGCGCACCTGGCCCATCGCGCCGGTGAGGTTCTGGATGTGGTGGCCGTACTCGTGCGCGAGCACGTAGGGCTCGACGAAGTCACCGGACGGACCGCCGAGCTGGCCCTGGAGGACGTCCTCGAAGAAGGTGGTGTCGAGGTAGATGATGCGGTCCGCCGGGCAGTAGAAGGGTCCGACCTGCGAGCTCGCCTGGCCGCATCCCGTGCTGGTGGCGCCGGTAAACGTCTGGACGCCCCTCTCGGGACTGAAGCTCACCCCGGACTGGGAGTCGAGGGTGTCGGACCAGAAGTCGGTGAGGGAGTTCTCGACGGCCACCCGTGCACAGTCCTCGTCCTGCTGGGCGTCCTCGCCCGTCTGGCAGTTCGCGTAGCGGTCGCTGCCCCCGGTGTCGACCCGGCTGGTGTCGAGGCTGTCGCCGGACGGCGGTGGGCTGCCGGGATCGCCACCTAGGAACTGGGTGACCACGATGAAGATGATCACGATGATCACGCCGGCGATGCCGCCGCCGGCCTTGGCCCCGCCGGGCATCGGGAGGCGCATCCCGGAGCCGCCCGCACCACCCCCGCGACGGCCAGAGTCGGAGACGCGGCTGCGGTCGAGCCGGGCCTTGGGGTTGAAGCGCACCGGCATACACTAGCGACCCTGATGATCACCGCGCAGCGCCTCGAGGTCCGCGCGGGGGCTCGTCTCCTCATGGACAACGTCAGCTTCCGGGTCGCTGCCGGCGACAAGGTCGGGCTGGTCGGGCGCAACGGTGCCGGCAAGACCACCCTGACGAGGATCCTCGCCGGAGAAGGGCTGCCCGTGTCCGGGACCGTCCTCACCACCGGGGAGGTCGGCTACCTCCCTCAGGACCCGCGCATCGGCAACCCCGACATCCCGGCCCGCGAGCGGATCCTGTCCGCCCGCCGTCTGGACGACGTCGTACGACGTCTGCGGGCCGCCGAGAAGGAGATGGGCAGCCCCGACGCGGCGGTCCAGGAGCGCGCGATGCGCCGCTACGCACAGGCGGACGCGGAGCTGCACGCGGGCGGCGGCTATGCGGCCGAGTCCGAGGCGGCACAGATCGCCCACAGCCTCGGCATCGAGGACCGGCTCCTCAACCAGTCGCTGCGCACCCTCTCCGGGGGCCAGCGGCGGCGTGTCGAACTGGCCCGGATCCTCTTCTCGGGCGCAGACACCCTGCTCCTCGACGAGCCCACCAACCACCTCGACGCGGACTCCATCGTGTGGCTGAGGGAGTTCCTCAAGGCGCACAAGGGTGGGCTGGTGGTGATCAGCCACGACACCGCCCTGCTCGAGGCCACTGTCAACCGGGTGCTGCACCTGGACGCCAACCGGGCCGAGATCGACGTCTACAACATGGGCTGGAGGGCCTACCTCCAGCAGCGCGAGACCGACGAGAAGCGGCGCAAGCGTGAGCGGGTCAACGCCGAGAACAAGGCGAAGACGCTCACCGACCAGGCCAACCGGATGCGGGCCAAGGCCACCAAGGCCCAGGCCGCGCAGTCGATGCTGAAGCGGGCCGAGAAGCTGAGGGCCGGCATCGAGGGCGAGCGCCGCGCCGACAAGGTCGCACGGATCAAGTTCCCGGCACCCGCGCCGTGCGGGAAGACGCCGCTGACCGCGGAGGAGCTGTCGAAGTCCTACGGGTCCCTCGAGGTGTTCACCGACGTCGACCTCGCGGTGGACAAGGGCTCCCGGGTGGTGATCCTGGGGCTCAACGGCGCCGGGAAGACCACACTGCTACGGATCCTCGCGGGTGTCGACCGCCCCGACACCGGCGAGGTCACGCCGGGCCATGGCCTCAAGCTCGGCTACTACGCCCAGGAGCACGAGACCCTCGACACCGGCCGGACGGTGCTGGAGAACCTCCGTTCCGCGGCGCCGCAGCTCACCGACACCGAGGCCCGGTCGGTTCTCGGGTCGTTCCTCTTCTCCGGCGACGACGCCAACAAGCCTGCCAGCGTCCTCTCCGGGGGCGAGAAGACCCGTCTGGCGCTGGCCATCCTCGTCGTCTCCAGCGCCAACGTGCTGCTCCTCGACGAGCCCACCAACAACCTCGACCCGGCCTCCCGCGAGGAGGTGCTGGCGGCGATCCGCACCTACCAGGGAGCGATCATCCTGGTCACCCACGACGAGGGAGCCGTGAGCGCGCTGGAGCCGGACCGGGTGCTGATCCTGCCCGACGGCGTCGAGGATCTGTGGAACGACGAGTACGCAGACTTGGTGGCGCTCGCCTGATTGACTTTGGCTAGACCCGGGCCGTGCCAGTCCAGGCGGTCGCGTCGATCTCGAACGGCGGGTGGGGGAGATATCCCCTGCAGGTCCGCTTCAGCGCCTCACGGCCGCCTTCGTCCAGTCGGGCGACGTAGGAGCCGGCCGGCCCGACTCCCATCTCGTACGGCGCCCACCACTCGTCGAACGAGTCGAACCCCACCGTCACCGTGATGCTGCCCGCCTGGACGTCACTGAGGCCGGCCAGGGTGAACAGCTCGGCGAGATGGCCCTCGCGGGTCCCTGGCCGCGCGCTCTCGTCGACGGCCCGAGGGTCGAGGTCGCGGACCGCGCGCCAGAACGCCGTCAGCGGTCCACTGGTGCCGGCGTGATCCCACACGTTCGCGGCCACCAACCCTCCGGGACGCGTCACCCGGGCCATTTCGGCGAGGCCGGCGACCGGGTCATTCATGAAGTGCACGACCAGCTGGGCGACGGCGAGGTCGAAGTCGTCGTCGGGGAACGGAAGATGCTCTGCCGAGCCCTCATGCACCTCCACTCCCGGGATTCGGCGGCGCGCGGCCTCGACGAACGGGAGCGATGGGTCGACGGCCACCACGCCGGCTGCACCCACCCGGTCCGCCAACTGGGCGGTGAGCACACCCGGACCGCAACCTACGTCGAGGGCGCGCTGGTCCGGCCGCAGGTCGAGCAGCTCGACGAAGCGGACCGCCAGGGGCTCGGAGTAGACGCCCATGAACCGGGTGTAGGCATCCGGTGTGACGTCGAAGCTCATCCGGCAGAGGGTATCGGCGATGATGTGCCCCATGACGCCAGACCAGCTCGCCGCCGCCGGACTCCGCTACGACGTCGACGGACCGGTTGCCACCATCACCCTCGATCGGCCCGAGGTCCGCAACGCCCAGACCCCCACGATGTGGCGCATGCTGGCGGCGATCGGACGAGAGATCCCCGACGACGTCCGGGTCGTGGTGGTCCGCGGTGAGGGCAGCAGCTTCTCCGCGGGGCTGGACCGCGCGATGCTCGCGCCCGGCGGGGGCGACGGCCAGGAAACGGTCGCCGGGCTGCTCGCCCAGTCCGACGAGGAGATGTCGGCGACGATCGACGACTACCAGCAGGGGTTCACGTTCCTGCGCGACTCGCGGTTCATCTCGATCGCCGTGGTCCAGGGCCACGCCGTGGGGGCCGGGTTCCAGCTGGCTCTGTCCTGCGACCTCCGGGTGGTAGCCGACGACGTGCAGTTCTCCATGAAGGAGTCCTCCCTGGGGCTGGTGCCCGACCTGACGGGAACAAAGCCGCTGGTCGACAGCGTTGGCTACCCGAGAGCGCTGGAGATCTGCGCAACCGCGCGGCCCGTCGGTGCAATCGAGGCACTCGAGATCGGTCTGGTGACGGTTGCCGTTCCCGTCGCCGACCTCGACGCCACGGTCGCCGACCTCGTCAACGCTCTCACCGCACCGATGGTCGGTGCGGTGCGTGAGACCAAGGCGCTGCTCCAGGCGGCCTCCGGCAGGACCCTCTCGGACCAGCGCCGCTTCGAACGCGAGGCGCAGGTCCGCCGGTTCCGGGAGCTGGCCGGTCTGTTGGCGGGCCAGGACTAAGGAGGCAGCCGTGTCGCTCAGCATGGGCATGGGCCCGGCGTGGCGCCACATGCGCACCGACCGCGACGCGGTCAAGTCGAGAGTGGAGCGCGGGACCGTCCGACGGGTGATGGGCTTCGCCGGACCGCACCGCAGGACCATTGCCGCCTTCCTCCTGGTGACGGTCATCGACGCGGGGCTCGTGGTCGTCAATCCGCTGCTGGTGAAGCGGCTCATCGACGACGGCATCTCGAAGGGCAACTCCGGGCTGGTGACCGTCCTTGCGCTGGTCATGGTCGGGGTGGCACTGCTCGGCGCCGTGCTGTCGGTTGCGGGTGGCTACTTCTCCTCGCGCATCGGCGAGGGACTGATCTATGACTTGCGCAACCGGGTGTTCAGCCACGTCCAGCGGCAGTCACTGGCCTTCTTCACCAGGACCCAGACAGGCGCGTTGGTGTCGCGCCTCAACAACGACGTGATCGGCGCCCAGCGGGCCTTCACCTCGACGCTGTCCAACACGGTCTCGAGCAGCATCTCGGTCGTGGTGGTCGGGGCGGCCATGTTCGCGCTGAGCTGGCAGGTCACGCTGCTGTGCCTGGCTCTCTTCCCGATCCTGCTGCTCTCATCCCGCATGGTCAGTGCCCGGCTGGCCAAGCTCACCCGGGAGCAGATGGACGGCAACGCCGACATGGGCAACGCGATGACCGAACGGTTCAACGTCGGCGGGGCGATGCTCCTCAAGCTGTTCGGCAACCGGTCGACCGAGGACGCGCTGTTCGCGGCCAAGGCCGGCCACGTCCGCGACCTGGGCATCCGGATCTCCCTGGTCACGCGGATCTTCTTCGCCGCGATGTTGCTGGTGCCGGCGCTCGCCACCGCCCTCGTCTACGGCGTCGGAGGCAACCTCGC
>JBJMIQ010000217.1:0-9270 GCA_045806805.1 Nocardioides sp.
GAGCACGGTCGGCATCGAGCCGCGCACGGGCGAGGGAATGACGAGCAGGACACCCAGCGCAACGAGAGCCTGCACGATCTGGCCGGCCGCCCGCTCCCACACGACCGCGCGCATCCCGGCACCGGTGTCGCCGGCATCCAGCCCGTGCCGGACTCCGCGATGCACGTCGCCCAGGATCCCGCCCGGAAGGGTCAGGTTCAGGAACTGGGCGCGGTAGCAGGAGGCCACCGCCGGCGCGACGTCGACCCGGACGTCCAGCTCCCGCGAGACGAGGTGCCAGCGCCAGGCACAGGCGACGGTGGCCAGGATGCCGATGGCCCCGCCGAGAGTGAGCGTCCACGGATCGAGCTCGCGGAACCCGGTGACGAACGGACCGGTTCCCACCCGCCACAGCACGACGCCGAGGACAACCGCGCCGACGAGCGCGCTCAGGAGCCGCCACGGGGGCCGCTTCATGTGGCCACCCCCTCGAGGGCATCCGCCACGAGGCGCGCGGTCTCGGGCCATCCACCCAGGCTCGTCCGGCGTTGGTCGGCGGCCTGGCGCAGCTCGTCGCGCAGGGTCGGTTCGCCCAGCCACCGCATCAGCGCAGCCGCCAGCGCGTCGACGTCGCCCGGAGGCACCAGCAGGCCGGGCACCCGGCCGTCCGGCAGCGCGCCGAGCGCCTCGGGAACCCCGCCGCCCCGAGTCGCCAGCACCGGGAGGCTGCGCGCCAGGGCCTCGGTCACGACCATGCCGTAGGTCTCCCCGTGGCTCGGGAGCACGAGCAGGTCGGCCGCGGCGTACGACGCCTCGAGCTCGCGACCGGTGCGGGGTCCGGCCAGGTCGAACCGGTCGTCGAGGCCGGCGTTCTTGATCTCGTGGAACAGGTCGTCGGCGAAGTCGGGCGCCTTGGTCAGCGAGCCCACGCACACGCATCGCCAGTCGAGATCGGCGAGACCGGCCAGCGCGGCCAGCAGCACGTCTTGCCCCTTCCAGGCCGTCACCGCACCGACGCACAGCAGGTTGCGGCCCGTGTCGCTGCCCGCCGTCGGGCTGGCGGCGTCGACCCCGGGGTGGGCGACGTGGATCCTCGCAGGGTCGACGTCGTAGGCCTCGAGCACCCACCCGCGGGTCCACTCGCTCGTGGTGACCACCGCCGCGGCCGCGCCCAGGACGGCGGACTCCGGCTCACGGGAACCGGCGTCCCGGACGCCGATCGGCGTGTGCAGGAGCACCACCAGCCTCAGCCGGCTCGAGGCGGGCACCACCACCTCTGGCATCGCGGAGGCCACCAGCCCGTCGACCAGGACCAGGCCACCATCGGGGATCGCCGCGAGCGCCTCGCCGAGCTGATGCCGGGCCACCGCCCCGGCCCACGGCCACTCACCGGCCACAGGACTCGTGCGCACGACCCAACCGAGGGCCGCGAGGCCGCGGCACAGCCGCCGGTCGTAGGTGTTGCCGCCGCTCGGCTGCGTCGGGTCGTCGATTCCCTCCGGGACGACGGCGTGCAGGGTGCGCTCCGGGCTCATGGTTCCCGCTCGTAGCTCGCCCACGCGACGTGGGACTCGTGCAGGGTGACGATGATGCCGCTGACGCGTGCGGGGTCGCCCAGGGCACCGGCCCGCACGGGTTGCGCGAGCCGGTCGGCCAGGTGCTTCGCGAGCACCTCGGTGGTGGAGTTGAGCCCCTCGAAGACGGGTTCGTCGTCGAGGTTGCGGTAGCTCAGGTCGGCCACGGCACGGTGCAGCTCCTCGGTCGCCCGGGCGATGTCGACGAGGATCCCGTCGTCGTCGAGGGACTCTCCGCGGAACGTGGCGTCGACGACGTACGTCGCCCCGTGCAGCCTCTGCGCCGGCCCGAACACCTCACCCCGGAGGCTGTGCGCCACCAGCATGTGGTCCCGGACGGTCACGCTGAACACGCGACCTCCGACTGCTCGTAGGTCACCGCATGGCAGAGGGCCGGCAGGTCCCCGCGGGCCAGCCGCGGCATCACCTCGGGCAGCGTCTCGAAGGGCGACTCACCCGTGAGCAGGACGTCGAAGGCTGGGTCCCGGAGCAGGTCGAGGGCCAGCGCGAGACGGTCGGCGGACGTGCGTCGGTCGCGGCGCGCCGGGGAGACGGTGCCGACCTGGCTGGCCCGGACCGTGAGCCGGCCCGAGTGGAAGGCACCGCCGAGGGACAGACTGGTCACGTCGTCGCCGTACCAGCTCAGCTCGGTGACCGTACCCTCCGCCGCGAGCAGCTCCAGAGCGAGCTGGAGGCCCGCCGAGGTGGCGCTGGTGTGGACGACCAGGTCCTGCCCGCGCGGCGCCTGGTCGGGAAGGGCGAACTCCACGCCCAACGATGACGCAACGTCGGCGCGGCGGGGGTCGATGTCGACCAGTGTCACCAAGACGCCGGGGAAGCGGGAAAGCAGGCGGGCCACACAGCAGCCCAGGGTCCCGGCTCCGACGACCGCGATCCGGTCCCCGATCATCGGCGCGGAGTCCCACAAGGCGTTGACGGCGGTCTCCACGATCCCGGTGAGCACGGCTCGAGCCACCGGCACCTCGTCGGGTACGACGGTCACGGCGGCTGCGGGCACGACATAGGCCGTCTGGTGGGGATGGAGGCAGAACACGGTACGGCCGCGGAGGTCGTCCGGGCCGTCCTCCACGATCCCCACGTTGAGGTAGCCGTACTTGACCGGCGCGGGGAAGGCACCGTCCTGAAAAGGGGCCCGCATCGCGTCGTACTGGCTGGGCGGAACGCGTCCGTCGAACACCAGGGCTTCGGTGCCCCGGCTCACCGCGGAACGCAGGGTCCGGACCACGACCTCGCCGGGGCCGGGGGCCGCGAGCGTCACCGGCCGTATCTCGCCGGCGCCGGGCTCGCGCAGCCAGAACGCCTGAGCCTCCCTCTGCGTCATGCCCGCCTCACCCGGCTCCGGGATGAACCGCAGCCGCGACTAGCTCGTTCGTAGACGTGTAGCTCCCTATGAGTCTGACAGACGGAGGATGCGTGGCCACGGTTCAACGCCGCCCTCGACGGGGTTGGCTCGAACCGAAGTGGCCGAGGACCAGTTGGCGCCGTGTCGCTGCGGGGACCCTCACCGTGCTCGCTGCCCTTCTCGTGCTGCTCGCGCTGAACGTCCCCGTCCAGATCGTTCCCAAAGAGTCCGACCGCGACACATTTGTGCCGCTGCCACTCGAGTCGTTCGTGCGACTGCCCGTCGAGGCGATCGTGTTCTTTGCGCTCGTCCTCGCGGTGCCGGCCAGATTCGAGCGGTGGCGGACCGCGCTGGCCGTCGTCGTGGGCATCGTGCTCGGCCTCTCGACGGTCTTCAAGATCCTCGACATCGGCTTCGGCCAGGCGCTCAACCGGCCCTTCGACCCGCTCATCGACTGGACCTACGCGCGGTCGGTGATCGAGCTCCTGCGCGACTCGTTCGGCCACGGGCCGGGCACGGTGCTGCTGATCGCGGGTGCGCTCCTCGCCCTCGCGCTCCTCGTGCTGCTGCCGCTCGCGTTGCTGAAGCTCACGCGGCTCGCCGCACGACACCGTCGCCGGGCCTGGCAGACGCTCGCTGCGCTCGCCGCGCTCTGGCTCGTCCTGGCTGTCCTGGACGTGCGCGGCGACACCGGTGAGCTCGCATCCGCCGACACCGCCCCCTACGTCTACGGCGAGGTGAGCCGGATCCCGTCCGAGCTGCGCGACCAGCAGCGCTTCGAGGAGGCGGCACAAGACGACCCGCTTCGCGACGTCCCGCCCCGGCAGCTGGTCAGGGGTCTGCGGGGCAAGGACGTCCTGTTCGTGTTCGTGGAGAGCTACGGCCGGGTTGCCGTGGAGGGGTCCTCCTTCTCGCCCGGAGTGGACAGGGTCCTCGCCTCCGGTGATCGCCAGCTCGGGAAGGCGGGATTCTCCAGCCGGAGTGCCTACCTGACCTCCTCGACGTTCGGTGCGCTCAGCTGGCTGGCGCACTCGACGCTCCAGTCGGGTCTGTGGGTCGACAGCCAGCAGCGCTACGACCTGCTGGTGACCGGTTCGCGACTCACGCTGAGCCAGATCTTCGGACGGGCCGGGTGGCGAACGGTCGACGTCGTACCGGCCAACACGCGGGACTGGCCGCAGGGCGAGTTCTACGACTACGACCACATCTACGACTCCCGCAACATCGGCTACAAGGGCCCGCGGTTCGGCTACCCGACGATGCCCGACCAGTTCACGCTCGAGGCCGTCCACCGCCTCGAGCTCGCGGACGAACAGCGCCGACCGCTGATGGCCGAGATCGACCTGATCACCAGCCACGCACCGTGGTCCCGGACCCCCCGCATGATCGACCAGTCCGACGTCGGCGACGGCTCGGTCTACGACGGCATGCCGGAGCAGCTGCCCTCGGCGGGTGACATCTGGCCGGACCCCACACGGATCCGGGCGGCCTACGGGAAGTCGATCGAGTACTCGCTCAAGGCCCTGTTCACGTTCATCAGAACGTACGGCGACGACGACATGGTCGTCGTCATGCTCGGAGACCACCAGCCCGCGACCGTCGTGTCCGGAGAGGGCGCCAGCCGCGACGTTCCGATCTCGATCGTGGCGCGCGACGACAAGGTCCTCGACGCCATCTCTGGCTGGGGATGGGGCGAGGGGCTGCACCCGGATTCGGATGCTCCGGTGTGGCGGATGGACGCGTTCCGCGACCGTTTCCTCGCGGCGTATGGCACCGCGAGGGAGACTGGACTGGACGGGACCAACCGTCGTTGAACCCGCGCGGCTCTCGGCTCGTATCCCGGACAGGAGGGTGCAGATGCCTGACGAGGTCGCGCTCATGAACCAGCTCCACGAGGAGCACGCGCTCGCCTTGTGGCGGTTCTGCCTTCGGCTGGTCGGCAACGACGAGGGCCGGGCCGAGGACGTCGTGCAGGAGACGATGCTCCGGGCCTGGCGGCACCGTGCCATCCTGGAGAGCTCGCCGCCCGCGCTGCGCGCCTGGCTCTACACGGTGGCCCGCAACATCGTCACCGACGAGTGGCGTCGGCAGCGCACCCACCGGGAGACCTCGGTCGCTGAGGTCCCCGAGAGCAGCACCAGCGACGAGACCGTCGATCACATGCTCCTGTCCTGGGTGGTCGCCGAGGCGATCACCCGGCTCTCGGCGGACCACCGGGCGGTCCTCCTCGAGTGCTACTACCGCGGGCTGCCGGTGGCGGAGGCCTCTCGACGCCTCGGCGTACCGGAGGGAACGGTCAAGTCGCGCACCCACTACGCATTGCGGGCGCTCCGGCTCGCCCTGGAGGAGATGGGGGTGAGCGCATCATGAACACCCCAGGGGGCCGCGCATGAGCTGCCCGTACGCCCAGGACCCCGCCGCCTACGTGATTGGCTCCCTGTCCCCCGCCGAAAGGCTCGAGTTCGAGAAACACCTCGGCGCGTGCGACGACTGCACACGAGCGATCCGCGAGCTCGCCGGCCTCCCCGGCCTGCTCGGTCGGGTTGAGCCCAGCGTGCTGGAGCACCCGGAGGTGGACCGGCCGGTGCCGGAGACGCTCCTGCCGACCCTGTCGCGGGAGGTCCGCAGCGCCCGACGTCGACGGACGCTCATCGGCGCCGGGGTGGCGGTGGCCGTGGTGGCGGTGCTCGTCCCGGTCCTGGTGTCGCGGCTCGGAGCCCCTGACCGCTCACAACCGGGCAACCCGGACAACAGCTCGGACTCGCCTTCGTTGGTCTCCGAACCCATGCGCCCGGTCGGCGACGTACCTCTCAAGGCGAGCGTGAGCATGGAGTCGGTCACCTGGGGCACCAGGCTCGGGCTCACGAGCACCTACGACCGGTGGGCCATGGGCAGGCGGCTGCCACCGTCGATGGACTACACGCTCTGCGTGCGGACCTGGGACGGGCGCACCGAAGAGGTGGGCAGCTGGCGGTCGGTCGACGGGATGACGATGGAGGTCTCGGGCGCGACCTCAGCGACGCAGGACGACATCTCGTCGGTGCAGGTGCGGGCACCCGACGGCCACGTGGTGCTGCGGCTTCCCAAGTGAGGGTTCACGCGCGGGCTGCGTGACCGACCTTCTCCGCGACGCATGCGAACTTGCGGACCCGTCCCTCCCGCAACCAGTCGCCCCAGAGCCGGTGCGCGGCCAGCAGCTCGTCGATCGCCCGGTGACCGACCTGGTCGGCGATCGCCGACCGGTCGGCGGCCAACGCGTCACCCAGCGTGTCGGCCATCACGTGATGGGATCGGCTGCACTCCTGCATCCACGTGACCTTCAGTCCGGCTCGCTCGAGGTGGGCCAGCAACTCCGGCATCGGCACCAGCCACACGGTGTCGGCGTCGGGCATCTGCCGCCGCTCCTCCTCCTTGAGCGGCGGGCCCTCCTCGAAGGTGAACGCGAACCGCCCGGCCGGCTCCAGCGTCGCCGCGATGTCGCGCACCAGCGTCTGCTTGTCGGCGAAGGCGAGCATGGTCTCCAGCAGCAGCACCACATCGAACGGCCCGGGCGGAACCGGCGGGACCCGGGCGACCTCGAAGCGGCATGGCAGACCGGCGGCCCGTTCCCGCGCGATAGCGATCGCGCCCGCGCTCGAGTCGACGCCCACGTAGCTGCACCCGAGCTCCGCGGTGAGGAACCGGCCCGGCCCGGCCACGCCGCAGCACAGGTCCAGGACCGAGGCGCCCGGGCCGATCCCGGCCTGCAGGCCCAGCGAGCGGATCTCCCCGGCGGACATGAAGCTCTCCTGCTCGACGAACTCGCCGGTCGGGTACGCCGCCTGACGCGCGCGACCCAGCGCCCGGTCGAAGGCGAGACGATCGTCCTGCTTCATGGGCGCGGCACGCGGGTACGACCCGATTGGTCGGCGAGCCGCTCGCGTTCCGGAGACCGGCGCCGCCACAGCCACAGCACGTCCCGGCCGAACGACTCGGCCAGCAGCGCCAGGGCGACCAACAACCCGGCGGTCGCGAGCCAGGCCGGCACGACATCCGCAGCGGCGACGGCCAGCGCGATGCCCTGGGCGGCGGTGACCACCTTCCGCCAGTAGCGCGGCGGCAGTTGACGACGCATCCAGGGAAGCACCCAGCCGGCCGCTGCGAACGCATACCGTGCCAACCCGATCGCCAGCACCCAACCGCGGCCTTCCGCGGCGACGTAGACGCTCAGGACCAGGATCAGGAACGCGTCGACCTCGCCGTCGAACCGGGCACCGAAGCTCGACGGGCCGGTACGCCGCGCGACCCGACCGTCAACAGCGTCCGACATCAGTGCGAAGACCGCGAGCGCAACCAGGCCGGCCACCTCCGCATCGTGCACGAACGAGTCCGCGACGAGCGCCGCCAGGGCACACGTGAGCAGCGCGCGCACCAGGGTGATCAGGTCGGCTGGACCCAGCGCGGGGGGCCCGGCCCGGGTCAGGGCCACGGCCGTGACCACTCCGCAGGCAAGCCCGACGCCCCAGCCGAGGACACCGAGCCCGACCGTGGCCGTGAGCGCGGCGAGCAGGACGATCAGCACGGCCAGTCCGACCACCAGGCTCTTGCGCACCGCGACCATGGCACCTCCGACGTCTCCTACGAACATTGTCGGCCCTCGGTTCACGGGGGACCGTCTGGCAGCATCGGCCGGCATGACGAGCGAACCGGTTCGCGCGGGCGCCGGTTGGCTGGCGCTGCGCGAGCCCGCCGATGCGGCAGCCCGATCGACCGCCCTCGTCGAGGAGCTCCGCCCCTATCTCGTGGATGACCGGGTCACCACCGTGCACGACCTCGGCTGCGGCACCGGATCGATGGCGCGCTGGCTCGCCCCCCGGCTGTCCGGCCCACAGCACTGGGTGCTCCACGACCGGGACGCCGAGCTCCTCGTCCTGGCCGGGGCAGACCCGCCGCGCGCGTCCTCGGACGGCGCGCCGGTGAGCGCGGAGACCCGGCACGACGACATCACGCGCCTGGACCTCTCCGTGCTCGCGGATGCCTCGCTCGTCACCGCGTCCGCCCTACTCGACATGTTGACCTCCGATGAGCTGGACCGGCTCGTGCGCGACTGCGCGGCGGCGGGTTGCCCCGTGCTGTTCACCCTCTCCGTGACCGGCGTCGTGGACCTGGCGCCTGCCGACCCGTCGGACGCACTTTTCGCCGCGGCGTTCAACGAGCACCAGCGACGCGCCTCGGATATCGGGCGGCGGCTCGGCCCCGACGCCCTCGAAGCGGCCGTGGATGGTTTCGCACGGCTCGGTCGGGAGGTCGAGGTGCGGCCCAGCCCGTGGCGCCTCGGACCTGACTCAACCGAGCTGACCAGGCAATGGCTGGCCGGCTGGGTGGGCCCGGCCTGCGAGCAGCGTCCCGAGCTGGAACGGCTGCGGCACGCCTACGTCCAGCGCCGTCTCGACGAGCTCGACGAAGGTCGGCTCAGGGTGACCGTGCACCACCAGGACCTGTTGGTGCATCCCGCCTGAGCGGCCCGGTCACTCCAGCTCGAACTCCACAGTGCGCGAGTCGACGTCGGCCCGGGCGAGCCGGGCCTTGACGGCCTGGCCCAGCGGCAGGTCGGACGAGCCGACCACCCGTGCCTCGACGGCCGGGTCGGGCACGGTGAGCTCGCCCCGGGTGGGCTGGTCCTCCTCGACCTCCACGACTACGGCGTCGAAGGTGTCGCCCACGCGGTCGGCGAGGACGCCGGCCTCGACGAGGTCCAGCACAGCTCGCTCGTAGCGGTGGGCCCGCTGGGCCGACGCCTGGAGGGTCTGGGGCAGCTCGTGGAGCTTCTTGATCACCCAGCCGGGCACATCCGTGCCCGCGCACAGGGCCACGCAGATCTCGCCGGCGTAGCGGTCACCGAGCCGACGCAGGGGCGCGGTGACGTGGGCGTACTCGGAGGCGAGCGCGGCGTGCTGGGGCTCGGCGGGCACCTCGCCGTCGAAGCCGACGTACCCGCTGCCGCGGAGTTGTCGGGTGCTGGCCGCCACCTTGGCGGAATGGGGGGGCTGGGTCGGGTCGAGCGAGCGGATGAAGTCGGGGTAGTACTGCTCGGCGGGCCACTCGATGCCCAAGGCCTTCGCGGTGCGGTGCAGGCGCTGCACGTCGCGCGGGTCCGGCTCGGGCAGGGTGCGGAGCAGCCCGACCCGGGCGTAGACCATGAGCGAGGCGGCAGCGAAGCCGGTGAGCAGCGATATCTGGGCGTTCCACTGCTCCACTGGGAGGAGCTCGCGGAACTCCAGGGTCCAGCGGTCCCCCTCGACCGCGACCTCCTGCTCGGGTAGCGGCAGCGACACGCCTCCGCGCGCGGCCTCGCGCGTGAGTCGGAGCTCTCCG
>JBJMIQ010000218.1:0-43275 GCA_045806805.1 Nocardioides sp.
CGAAGCCCACGTAGAACCGCACGCTCCCCTGACCGAGCGTCTCGCGCAGGGCGTCGAGATCCGTCGAGTGGGCGACCAGGCCGCGCCACTCGAGGTCGTCGAGAAGGGTGGGGTCGATGGACACGCGTGCGCCTTCCGGGGTCGGGTACGTCAGGGACCAGCCTGCCGCATCGCGGGTGCGGTCGCCCACCCGGTTTGTGTGAGTGGGACTCGTTGGCCATCGTAGGATTTCCGCGCGTAGGGAAGGGCAGCACTTGATCGCAGGCAGGTACACCCTCGACCGGGAGGTCGGTCGGGGCGGCATGGGCGCGGTATGGCTGGCTCGCGACGAGACCCTGGGCCGCGATGTCGCGATCAAGCGGATCGGGACCGCCCCGGGCGGTGAGTCCGCAGACCTGGCGCGTGCCGAGCGGGAGGCCCGGCTCGCAGCCCGACTCAACCACCCGCACGTCGTAGCGGTCTTCGACCTGATCACCGAGGGCCACGAGCGCTGGCTGGTGATGGAGTACGTCGACGGCGTCACGCTGTCCGGGCTGGTGCAACGGGACGGAGCACTGACGCCCGACCGGGCCTCACCCCTCATCCGCCAAGCGGCCGACGCCCTGGCCGCCGCGCACGCCGCCGGGATCGTGCACCGCGACGTGAAGCCGTCGAACATCCTGGTCACCTCAGACGGTCAGGTGAAGCTCTCGGACTTCGGCATCGCACGTGCCGAGGCGGACGCCTCCCTTACGCAGACCGGCCTCGTCACCGGCTCACCGGCCTACCTGGCGCCCGAGGTCGCATCTGGCCAGATGGCCACCACCGCGAGCGACGTCTGGTCCCTGGGGGCCACCCTGTTCCACGCGCTGGCCGGACGCCCTCCCTACGAGGTCGGTGACAACCTCATGGGTGCGCTCTACCGCATCGTGCACGAAGAGCCACCGCGGCTGACGGAAGCGGGCTGGCTCGCGCCGGTGCTCGAGGGCACGATGACGCGGGATCCGGACCACCGCTGGTCGATGGCCAGGGTGCGGGACGCGCTGGTGGCCGGTCCGGCCGGGACGCTGGTGCAGCCGGTGCCGGCGTCCGCTGCACCAGCCCAGGATCCCGAGCGGACCGAGCTGTTGTCCGCCGCCGTACCGCCGGTGGACCCGGAGCCGGTCCACCGGCGCCGCCGCCCCATCGGTGCGCTCCTCGCGGCGGCGGCCGTGGCACTGCTGGTCGGGGTGATCGTCTGGGCGGCGTTGAGCAGCCGGGCTCCGGAGCAGGAGACGCCCTCGGCTGACGGCCCGACGTCGGAGAAGACGTCGGCGCCATCGAGCCCCAAGCCGTCGAGGACGAAGCCCACCCGCTCCCCGTCGACCGGACCGACGGTCCAGGGAATGGAACAGTTCATCGGCGACTATCTGTCCACCGCGGCCGCCGACCCCGCGACGGGGTACACGATGCTGACGCCGGGCTTCCAGCAGCAGAGCGGCGGGATCGAGGGATATCGGAGCTTCTGGGACACCGTCGACAGCGCTGAGCTGCAGTCGATCCAGGCCGATCCGCAGTCACTCTCGGTGGCCTACACCGTGGCCTATCAGCTGGACAGCTCGGGACCGGGATCCGGGGCGTCGACCGACGACGTGAACCTCACCCTGGAGTTCCATGACGGGACCTACAAGATCGCTGCCGAGAGCTGAGCCGAGAACGGCAGGGACGCGTAGCGCCGCACGTAGTGGCCCTCCGCAAAGGTGCCGTCCTCGGCGTCCACGGTGAAGCCGGGCAGCGTCGCGAGCAGCTCCTCGAGCACGACGCGTCCGGCCAGGCGGGCGGCCGCGGCGCCCAGGCAGTGGTGCGCGCCGTGGCCGAACGTGAGGATCCTCCGCGGCGCGCGTTCGACATCGAGCTCCTCGGCGTCGTCGCCGAACTCGCGGGGGTCGCGGTTGGCGGCGGCGTAGAGCAGCAAGATCCGTGCTCCAGCGGGGACCCGGCGACCGTGCAGCTCGACGTCTCGCGTCGTGGTGCGGGCCAGTCCCTGGACCGGGCTCGCCAGTCGGAGCAGCTCCTCGACCGCGTCGGGAATCAGGCCCGGGGAATCGATCAGCTTCTGTCGCTGGTCCCGATGCTCGGTCAGCAGCTGGAGCGCAACACCGAGCAGTCCGGTGGTCGTGTCGTTGCCGCCCGCGACCATGGTGAAGGCGAAGCCGAGCATCTGCAGGACGCTCACGTCATCGCCGGCCCTGGTCAGCTGGGAGATCGTGTCCTCGCCCGGGTCGGAGCGGCGCAGCTCGATGAGACGGGTGAAGTACTCGAACATCTCACCGGCGGCCCCGGCGCTCGCCGCGGGATCCCCGGCGCCGGTGGCCGCGACGATGGCCTCGGTCCACCCGTCGAACCGGGCACGGTCACCCTCGGGTACGCCGAGGTAGTGGGCGACGATCATGCTCGGGAGCGGCTTGAGCAGGTCGCGGACGATGTCGGTCTCGCCACGCTCGGCGACCTGCGCCAGCCGGGAGCGCACGAACGACCGGATCTGTGGCTCCAGCTCGCCGACCTGGCGGGGAGTGAAGCCACGGGCCACCATGCGGCGGAACACCGTGTGGTCCGGGGGGTCGAGCATGACCATGGGCGCGAAGCCGCCGACCAGGTCGAGCTCGGTCTCGCCGTCGGTCATCGTGAGGCCGCGGGCACTGGAGTACGTCGCGGTGTCGCGTGCTGCGTCGTAGACCTCCGCGAACCGGCTGAGCACCCAGAACCCGCCGGCGTGGTGAACCGGCTCGACCTCCCGGAGCTCGGCGTACGACCCCCAGGGATTGCGCCAGGACTCTCCGGAACGCGGCTCGAACAGCGGCATGGAACACGTTCTAGCACAATGGTCGGGGCCCGGACCCGGCTCGACAGGGGAGATCCGGCCCCCGGGTCTGGTAGGAACAGTTCAGGACGCGCCGCCCGGGCGCTGGAAGGCAGGACCCATGAGCCGACTGATCGGAATTCTCATCGTCATCTGGCTGGTGATCGGCGTGATCGCCGCCTTCCAGCGCGGCTACTTCGGCGACGACCGGGACGTGAGCTGCAAGACGTTCGGCGACACCGCGCTCACGATCGTCGCCGGGCCGCTCAACTACATCGGGGTCAACCCGAAGGTCAAGTGCGCGAAGGCGCCGCAACCGTCGAGGTGATACGTCCGGGACCGGGCTAGCTCTCGGGGCACCGGTCCAGGGTGAACAGCCCTGGCACGTGTGCGGAAAGGTCGAAGCCGCCACCGGGCTGCTGGTGGGCGAAGACGATGAAGCGCGTCTTGCCCGACGTGAAGGTCCAGGCGTCGTCCTCGCCGTTCTTGCTGGTGAGTGCCGCGGACTCGGCGGGGAGGGCGGCCACCTTGGTCCGGCCGAGGTGCAGCTCGCTGGCCTTCACTCCCGTGCCGGTGGACTCGACGATGGTCCGGTGCATCGACTCCAGCGCCGGGAAGCTGGTGGTCCGATCGGCGGCGTAGACGACGATCTGGCCGTCCGCGAACTTCTCGGTGCGCGCGCCATGGAGAACCCAGGCCAGCATTTCCGCCGTGTTGTCCTTGCCGGCTGGGAAATCGGCATTGAGCGCCGCCTTGTCGGGGTCGATGGCATGCAGGCCGTCGACCAGGTTCACGGACAGACGATCCCCGTCGTGCTCGAGGTCGAGACAGTCGGTGTCGAGGATCCTGGGCGCGCCGGGCGTCGGCTTCGGTGGCGGGGGCGTCGACCCGGACGAGCACGCGGCCACCGCGAACAGCAGGGCACCGGTCAGCACGACCGGCAGGTTTGGTCGCATCGAGCGCACCGGCGCAGCGTAACCCCCGGCGGACCGCGTGCGTGGAGGTTCGCGCGAGCTTGTCCCGGTCGTGGATAGGCTCGCACCTTGCCCGGGGCGGTAGCTCAGTTGGTTAGAGCAAGCGACTCATAATCGCTCGGCCGTCGGTTCAAGTCCGACCCGCCCCACCGTTGCTCAGCCCCGCGTCCCTCAGTCCTCCTCCACCGTGCCAAGCGGGGGATCGGCCAGGAGGGTCTCCAGCCACCGCGGCACCGCGTCGCCCCACTCGGCGAGCTCGGCGTCGTTCATCGACACGCAGCATCGGGCCCAGCTCTCGACCCGCGCCAGCCTCGAGAGCTGGAGGGCGGCCGGCAGCGCGGCTCGCACGGCCGGCATGGGTGCCAGGTCGCTCCACACCTCCAGCGCCGGCTCCACGACGCGCCATAGGCGCGGATCGTCCGGCCCGGCGTCGAGCTGGCGGGCCAGGATGTTCAGCGGGATCAGCAGCGCGCCGAGGGGCTCGGTCAGCAGGGAGTCGGCGAAGTCGAAGAAGCGCAGTTCCCCGGCGACGTGGAAGACGTTGTGCGCGTGCAGGTCACCGTGGTTGAGCGTCACCGGCAGGCCCAGTGCCGCGACCCGGTCGACCCACTGGGCGACGGTGGGACGCAGTGCCGCGAGGCCCTCGGCCGACTCGTACGTCAGGGCCAGCGGATCCTCGGCCGGGCGGGAGGCGAGCTCGGTCACGCGCTGGTCGAGGTACGACGGGGCATCAGCGGGGGCGATGGTGGTCAGGCCCGCCTCGCTCAGGCGGGCAACCGCCGGCGCCACCTCCCGCTGGAGCTGGGCACTCGCGGCCAGGACAGCCCGCCAGGTGTCGAGATCCTCGCCCCCGGTCTCGGCGAAGACCGGCCCCTGGTCGGGGGTGAGCAGCAAGCCGCGACCGGGATCCGTCGCCGTGACCGGTACGACGTGGTGTGGCGCCAGCTCGACGAGTAGGGCGGCCAGGGCCGCCTCGAACGACTGGAGCTGGCAGTTCTGCTTTGCGTAGTGGACCCCGGCAGCCGTCTCGGCGCGCCACACACCGGCCCAGACCCGCAGCTTGGCCGGCTCGAGGGAGCGCAGTGGCCCGACCTCGGCCATGATCCAGTCGGTGAGCTCGGCCGCGAACGCCTCGCTCTGCCACCGCTGCGTGTTGGACGGCAGTCGGGCGTTCAGGTCGGCGTACATGTCTCAGACGTCCCGACCATGCGGGACAGCCAACCGGAGCGGTGCCGCAGCGCCAAATGGTGGCGGACGGATGCAGAGTGGCCCTGAGCTGCGTTGACGCAGTTCAGGGCCACTTCTGGCTCCCCCGGTTGGACTCGAACCAACAACCCTCCGGTTAACAGCCGAATGCTCTGCCAGTTGAGCTACAGGGGATTGACGCGGGCACAGGTTAGCAAGGCGGCCGACGCACGAGAAAATCGGCCGAGGCCGTCCATCAGGCGGGTCCGACCTCGTCGCGGGCCGCCGCGAGGGCCGCCTCGGCGGCGGCCCGGACAGAGGGATCGGCGGGGTCGATGCCCTCGTCGTACTCGTAGAACCAGCTGAGCGGTCGGTCGCCCCGGGGGGCCCTGCGGGCGATCACGCGAAGCCCGCGGCGGCCGGTGAGCGGCACATGCCGCTGGAGCACGACGCTCGCCGTCACCCGCTCCCGGACCAGTTCTAGAAGCTGGCCCGGCTCCTCGATGATCAGTGAGTGCTCGACTCGCTCCTCGCCCCAGCTGCCGACCTCGCTGACCCTCAGCCGGGAGGAGTCGCGGTCCCAGTCGGCGGCCTCGACCTGCTCCCAGGGAAGGCGGGTCTCGACTCCGGTGTCCTGAGTGGCGATGTAGAGCGCGTCCCGGGTGCCGGCCGCCACCGCACCCGACGACGACTCGGCCCAGGCCAGCACCTTCTCCCCCGCGGCCACGGCCACGGGTGGGCGGCTCCGGCGTCTCACGAGGCCCCGACGGCGAGCTCGCGCATGCTGCGTCGGTGCTGCTCCAGCGCGACGAGCTCACCGAACATCCGGTTGTAGTCGGCGGTCTGCTCGACCGGGTTGGTGCGCTGCAACCTGGACTTCAGATCGGCGATGCGGCGCATGGCGGTCAGCTCCAGCAGCCGGTAGACGTGGGCGGCGACGTAGGTCTGGTCCGGCTCCTTCGCCGTGCGCAGGGGCTCGACTCCGAGGGCGCTGATCGCCGAAGAGACGGCTGGATCCCCCGCGGTGTCACGCAACCTGGAAGCCCAGCCGGGGTCGGCGGCGCCGGTGGCCGGCCCGCCGTTGGCCGCGACCAGATCCCACACGGCCCGGTAGGTCGGGTGAGTGAAGTCGTTGGTGCCGACGTCCACCGCGGACCGGCCAACCGCAGCGGGATGCTGGATCATCAGCTTGAGCGTCTCGCGCTCGATGGAGAACCGGGGGTCTCGCAGGTCAGGGAGGTGCTCGCGCGGCGGTGACGGCTGGGTCGACGATGGCGACCGTTGACCCGCCGGCGCCGGGCGCTGCTCCTGCCGCGGGCGCTGCTCCTGCCGCGGGCGCTGGGCCGCCCTTCTCACCTCGGTCCGCGCCTCCTCGATGTCGACCCCGACCATGCCGGCCAGCTCACGGGCAAACGCCTCGACCTTGGACTTGTCGCGGATGCTGGCAACCAGCCGCGCTGCGGCCCGCACGGCATCGACGCGGCCATCGGCCCGGTCGAGGTCGAAGCCGCCGACGACGTTGGCCAGCACGAAGCGGTAGAGCGGGACTCTCCGGGCAACGAGCTCGCGTACGGCGGCGTCGCCCTTCTCGATCCGCAGGTCGCACGGATCGAGCCCGTCCGGCTCCACTGCGACATAGGTCTGGGACACGAAGTTCTGGTCACCGTCGAAGGCCCGCAGCGCGGCCTTCTGGCCGGCCGCGTCGCCGTCGAAGGTGAAGATCACCTCGCCCCGGAACTCCTCGTGGTCGTGCAGGAACCGGCGCAGGACGCGGGCGTGGTCGTCGCCGAACGCCGTACCGCAGGTGGCGACCGCCGTGGGAACCCCGGCCAGGTGACAGGCCATCACGTCGGTGTACCCCTCGACCACGACCGCCTGCGACGAGCGGGCCATGTCGCGACGTGCGAGGTCGATGCCGTAGAGCACCTGGCTCTTCTTGTAGATCGGCGTCTCGGGGGTGTTGAGGTACTTCGCCTCGATCCGGTCGTCGTCGAAGATCCGGCGGGCTCCGAAGCCGATGGTGTCGCCGCTGGCGTCGCGGATCGGCCACAGGAGCCGGCCGCGGAAGCGGTCGTAGGCCGAGCGTCCCATCGCAACGAGCCCGCCCGCGACCGTCTCCTCGTCGCGGAAGCCCTTCTGCCGGAGGTGGGTGAGCAGCGCGTCGCCGTCGCGTGGCGCGAAGCCGATCCCGAACCGGTCGGCCGCCGCCTGGTCGAAGCCGCGCTGGTCGAGGAACCGACGTGCCGTCAGCGCGTCTGCGGTGGCGAGCTGGCCTGCGTAGAACTCCTGCGCCACCCGGTGCGCCTCGACCAGCCGGCTCCGTGCCGGGCCGCGCGGGCGCTCGTCGCGGACGTCGCCGTCCTCACGCCTGAGCTGGACGCCGTACTTGTCGGCGAGCCGCTCGACCGCCTCGACGAAGCTCAGGCCGTCGATCTTCATCAGGAAGGCGATGACGTCGCCGCCCTCCTGGCACCCGAAGCAGTGGAAGAACTGGCGCGCCGGGGTGACGTGGAACGACGGTGACTTCTCGTCGTGGAAGGGACACAGGCCTTTCTGGGAGCCGCCGCCAGCGTTGCGCAGCGTGACGTACGAGGAGACGACTTCGTCGATCGGTGCCTTCTCGCGCACCGCGGCAATGTCTTCCTCGCGGATCCGGCCGGCCACGGGGCGGAGTCTACGGCGCAGCCGGGGGTCCGCCCGCCGGCCTCCACAACCGCTGTCTGTCGTTGACGTTTCTGCCCCATTCCCCTGGTCCAGACCACGTGTTGTAATGCAGGTCACACCCCCGGAGGACCGCCATGTTCGTCGCCCGCCCGCTGCCCGCTGCCCTCGCCATCGCCGTCACCGCGCTGACGGCCGCCACCCTGCCGGGAGGAGATGCCTCCGGCGTATCGAGCGCGGCACCGGCCGCGAGTGCCGCGACACCGGAGCTCAACGAGACCAGCCGTCTGCCCGACCGTCGTTCGCTCGTCGTCGGTGACCGGGCCTACGCGATGGGCACGGCCGACGGGCTCTATCCCGCGGCCGGATGGCACATCCGTGGCGAGATGGGCGGGGTGTGGACGCCTCCGATCAAGCTCGTGGACGGTGTCTGGCTGCGCCTGGCTGACCAGTGGCTCGGTGACCCCGGCGGTGCGGCGGCCACCCAGACCACGGCCGGGTGGGGTTACACCAAGACGTCGTACGAGTCCGTCGGCAACGTCAGCGTCCGACGCACCGACTTCGTCCCCGACGGTGTCCGCGCCACGCTGGTCGGGCTCACACTCACCTCGAAGCAGTCCCGGACCCTGCCGGTCGCGCTCGACGCCCACTCCGAGCTCATGAGCTCCTACCCGTGGGGCTGGACCACACCCAATGCCGGGACATTCAACCTGCAGGACACCGGCTCCTTCGCCGGCGACGCGCTCCTGTTCCGCGAGAACGGCACCCCACCGGTCCCCAACGCCTCCCCTCACGACTGGGCGGCGCTGGTCGCGGGCCAGAGCCCGCCGACCGACCACGAGCTCGGTCCCAACCACCGCGGTCCCCAGGAGCCGGCCGTGGTCTGCCCGGCGGACGGCCCTGCCCCCGACACCTGCGACGACGGCGCCTTCGGCAAGGGCACCGGTGGCCAGCTGACCTGGCAGGTCCGGCTGCAGGCCAACACCCCGACGACCCTGTGGTTCGCCGTGGCCGGGTCCGACAAGGGCGTGCCCGCGGCCCGCGCCGAGCTCACCAAGGCGCTCGCCGACCCGGCCGCGGCCCTGGCCGACAAGATCGCTTCCCGCAGGGAATGGGACGCCCACACCCACGTGGAGCTGCCCGGCGACCCATTGCTCGAACGCAGCATCGCGTGGAGCAAGCAGAACCTCGCCGACTCCGTCCAGGAGGTCCACGACCTGCAGCTCCGACCGGTGAAGGAGGGAAACCAGTACCCGCCCGCCCAGGGCACTGTGCCCGTAGCCCGCTGGCTGGGCGCCGGTTGGCCGGACTACCCCTGGCTGTTCGGCACCGACGGCGAGTACACCGCTTTCGCCAGCGTGGCCATGGGCCAGTTCGACGACATCAAGTCGCACCTGCGGGCGCTACGCGATGTCAGCGTCCAGGTGAACGGCAACAGCGGCAAGGTGGTGCACGAGGTCATGCCGGACGGGTCGGTCTACTACGGCACGCTCGACTCGGCCGGCAACACCGACGAGACCTCCAAGTTCCCGAGCGCCGTAGCGCTCGTGTGGCGGTGGACCGGCGACAACGCTTTCCGTGACGAGCTCTACCCGTTCGCCGTACGCAACATGCACTACGTCGTGGAGCAGCTCGACGAGGACGGCGACGGCTGGCCGGAGGGCCTGGGCAACGTCGAGCGCCCGGGCATGGGTGAGGAGAAGCTCGACAACACGGTCTACACGATCCGTGGCCTGCGCGACCTCGCGGACCTCGCGCGCAGCAAGGGCGACGGGGCAACCGCCACGTGGGCCTCGGACCGGGCCGCCGCGCTCGAGGCAGACTTCGAGAGCGCCTGGTGGTTCGGCGGCGACACCGATCAGTACGCCGACTCCATCGACCTCGCCAGCAACGCCAGAAACGACAACTCCAGGATCCTGCAGCGGCACTGGATCGGCGTGACCCCGATGGACGCCGAGCTCGTC
Source organism: Nocardioides sp. (assembly GCA_045806805.1). Classification (GTDB taxonomy): domain Bacteria; phylum Actinomycetota; class Actinomycetes; order Propionibacteriales; family Nocardioidaceae; genus Nocardioides. Next base: position 9,603 of record JBJMIQ010000218.1, read on the forward strand.
CGGCGGGGCCAGGTGACCCGGCCGCTGGCTGGCGACGCCCACGGACAGCTCGCCCTCGAGAAGCGGCAGGAGGCCTGTTACTCCGGCGTCTTCGGGCTGTTCCACACCGGCACCGGCCCCACCAGCGCAGAGGGCGGCAACCGGGGTCCCTCCTGCGACTCCGCCGTCTCGAGCGTCCAGAGCGAGCGATCGATCTTCTCCCTCAACACCGGGATCATGGCGGTCGCCGAGGGCAACTTCGGCCGGCTCGGCACCGACGAGCAGCAGCGCTACACCACCGGGAACGCACGGATCCAACTGGATCCGGGCGTGTGGGAGATGCCAGGCGCGATGCCCGAGATCGCCCCCAGTCCTGACTTCAAGGCCAACATCGACCGCCCGCTCTATGACCGGTCGATGGTGCTGCAGGCCTGGGGCACCTACGGCACCCTGTGGCCGGTGGTGCACCACCAGCTCGGCATCAGCCCCGACATCGGACGTGGCTCCCTCGCGGTGGTGCCGCAGATCCCCGCCGGGCAGGACCGGGTGGCGGCAACCGACGTCCGGCTCGGGACCGGCTCGGTCGACGTCACCGCGCTGCGCAGCCGATCCTCGCTCACGACCACCGTCAACCGGCACCTCACCGCCGACCTGCTGATCGGGCACGTGCTGCCCGACGGCGCCCAGGTCACCAGGGTGACCCTCGACGGCAAGAGCGCCAGGTACGACGTCCGGTCCACGGCCCGCGGTCGGGAAGTCGCCGTACGGGCGCCCGCCGGGACCGGCACCACCACGCTGGTGGTGAGCTATCGCTGAGCCTCCACGGGGCCGTTTGCCCACCCGGTTATCGGGCACGGGACGGGCGTGATGGACTGACGGGCGACGGCCAGAGCAGGTCGCCCTAGAGGAGGAGACACGATGAGGAAGCTGACGGTTCTCGCCATCGGCGGGATCGGCTACGTCCTGGGCGCCAGGGCGGGCCGCGAGCGCTACGAACAGATCCGCGGGCTGGCGGAGCAGGTGAGGAACAACCCAAAAGTCCAGGCCAAGGCACACCAGGCGGCCGACGTGGCGCGTGAGCACGCGCCCGTGGTCAAGGACAAGCTGACCGACGCGGCGGGCACGGCGGCGAACAAGGTGAAGCCGTCGGGTGGGTCTGGTGCGACCGACCAGCTGCACCCGGACAGCACGGCTCGGCAGGACGATCCCTACCCGCAGGGCAACCTGCCCTGATCGCCTGACCGATCAGGCGGACGCGGCGTCCGACCCGGCCAGCGCAGCATGTCGGGCCACCGCGCTGGCATCGGTGAGCGAGGCGACCTGGTCGATGACGACCCGGCACCTCGCCCCGTCGTCGGGCGCGGCATGCCAGTCGTCGGCGAACAACGGGTCGAGGGCCTCGGGACCCCGGGACGCGAGCCGAGACACCAGCTCGGCCAGGAGCTCACGCTGCCGGGTCATCAGGGCCACCCGGTCGTCGGCCCGCATGACGTAGTGGGCCGCGACGCCCTTGAGCACCGCCATCTCCAGGCGGGTGCGCTCGGGCACCACCAGGTCGGCGGAGTGCCGGACGAACGGCTCCGCACCGGCCGCGAACGTCGCCTCCTGCACCGCACCGCAGAAGCGGCCGATCAGGTCGCTGGTGAGGTTCTTCAGGGCGGCCAGGCTGCGTCGGCTTGCGTCGTACGGCGCCTGCGGCCAGCTCGCTTGTTGGCGCAGGCCAGACAGCACGTCGTCGAGGAGGTCGTCGGTCGCGTCGGGGAGGTACCAGTCGCGGACCGTCTCCCAGACCGCCGGTGGGTCAAGCCGGGTCAGGTCGATCCGGCCCGCCACGATGCCGTCCTCGGTGTCGTGGACGGAGTAGGCGACGTCGTCGGCGAGGTCCATCACCTGGGCCTCGACGCAGCGGCGCCGCCCGGCGACGTCACGGCGCAGCCAGTCGAACACGGGAAGGTCGTCGTCGTAGACCCCGAACTTGCGGACCACCCGGGGTGAGCCGTCGGCATGCACCCCGTCAGGAGCCTCGCCGTCGGCGCGGGTCCACGGGTACTTGGTGCAGGCGTCGAGCGTGGCCCGGGTCAGGTTGAGCCCGACCGACCGCCCGGACCGGTCGAAGGTCTTGGCCTCCAGGAGGGTGAGCAGGCGCAGGGTCTGGGCGTTGCCCTCGAAGCCGCCGAAGTCCTCGCTGAGCTCGGCCAGGACCCGTTCGCCGTTGTGCCCGAATGGCGGATGGCCGAGGTCGTGGGCGAGCGCGGCGGTCTCGGCGATGTCGGGGTGGCAGCCCAGTGCGCGGGCGAGGTCGCGGGCTACCTGGGCCACCTCGAGGCTGTGAGTGAGCCGGTTGCGGACGAAGTCGTCGGTCTGCGGGCCGACCACCTGGGTCTTGGCGGCGAGACGACGGGACGCCGCGGCGTGCACGACCCGCGCCCGGTCGCGTTCGAACGGGTTGCGCTCGGGCGCGGCGACCCGCTTGGGTGGCTCGTCCACGATGCGCTCGCGGGACGCGGCGTCGTAGGGCCCGAGGGTGTCATCCATCGGGAGTGACTCTAGACGCGGCCGAGGTCCGGCCCGGCGCCATCACACCACCGGAGGACGCGCATGGCCCGCAGGGTGACCCAGCGCGAGGGTCGACCCTCGCCGTCATCGAGCGCGAACCAGGTGCGGCCCGCGATGAGCCTGTCGAGTGGCCAGGTGCCGTCCTCACGACGCCGCGAGCGCACGTAGTCGACCGCGTCGCCGAGGCGGGGATCTGGCGCGGCACCGGTCAGCACGCCGGCGGAGCGGAAGTAGTCGAGCGCCCTGAGCACGTCGTAGTGCCAACGGTTCGGGTACGCAAAGCGCAGAAACTGCTCGTCCGCCGGTGCGCCGGTGCTGAGCCGGCGGAACAGGCCGCGCGCGAGCAGGAACTCCTCGCCCGTGCGCCGGGCCGCGACGGACTCCGCCGTACCTCCGGTGGCCTGCTCGTACTCCAGCAGTCCCTCGAGCACGTTGATGGTCGTGGCGAACGACGAGCGCAGCGAGCCAGCGGCTCGCATGCAGTTCCAGCCTCCGTCCTCGAGGCGCTCGGCGACGAGCCGTTCGGCCAGGGGCGCCATGTCGACACCGAAGTAGGCGCCGTCGGCCAGGGTGCGGCCGTTGATGCACTCCTCGACCTCGCCTTCCCAGAACGGCTGACCGTCGTGGTCCCAGCGTGAGTTGGCGCCGACGAGCTCCACCGCGCGCTGGGCCCGCTCCGAGCGTGGGTCGAGTCCGAACTCACGCAGCTGCGTCAGCGCGTAGGTCGTCGCCGTCCACGGCTGGCCGACCTGCTCCCACTCGCTGCGCTCGAATCCGGCCGGCACGAACGAGCCACCGTCCCACTGCCCGTCGTCATCCTCGAGGCCGAGGAGCTGCGCGCCCCAGCCCTCGGTCTCCACCTTGTGGCGCTCGGCCTGCCACTCCGGCTCCGGTGCGTCGAGCAGGTCGCGCAGCACCTGCCAGCGGATGGCGGGGTCACCCGCGAGCAGCCACTCGATTCCCGCCGCGTCGTGCTCCTCGAGCGAGTCGGTCATGGGGAGTGACTCTAGACGTGGCCTCCCGCCCAGAAATGCGCTGACCCGCCCGAAAGTTTCGGGCGGGTCAGTTTTTGAACGAGTCAGTAGGTAGTGACGTGGACGTGGTCGTAGTGGTTCGCGGTGGCCGAGCCACGGTCCTCCACGTAGCGCCACCCCTCGCTGGACCGCTCGACCGACCAGATCCTCTGCGAGTACATGATGTAGTTGACGCCGAGCTCGGAGTAGTGGGCGCGGACGAACTCCGCGACCTGCCAGCCCCGGTCACCACTGACCATGATGTCGACGGCCAGGCCCTCGGCGTGCTCGCCGTCGCCACGGAACGTGCCGTAGGTGGTGATCTCGGGGAAGTTGGCGCAGACGGCCTCGTGGACCTTGACGATGTTGGGGCTGACCCCGCTCGGGACCGAGGAACCGTTGGTGCAGGTGGCGTTGACGTCGCCGCCGGAGCCGTTGGAGGCGACCTCCTCGGCTGGTTTCTCCTCGGAGAGGTAGCCCGAGGTAACCCACCGGGACTTGCCGTTCCAGACGACCTCGGTGCGGCCGTTGTCGTGGCGGCCGGTCACCAGGATCTTCTTCTCCTCAGGCAGGAGCCCGCTCTTCCTGGCGTCCTTTCCGGGAGCGTCCCAGAGGTTGAGGGCCGTCGTGGTCCACAGCTTGGTGTCGGCCTGGCGGACCGCTCGCAGCGTGGCGACCCTGGCCAGGTTGGCCTCGTAGGCCTTCTGCAGGTTCTGTGATCTCTCCCGAGAGTCCGACCGCGAGACCACCTGGCGATCGGAGGCCGTGCTCGAGGCTGCCTGGCCGATGCTCGCGCCGCTGTGGGTGGCGAGCAGGTCGCGAGTCTCGGGGTGGGTGGCCATGACTCCCACGCCGACGGTGGCGGCGGTCGCGAGGAGGGCGATGGGTCCGGCCACGAGATGGGCCTTGGGCATGCGGCGGGCATTGGTGTCCCGCTTGTGGCGGTGTTCTGCCACAGCGCTGATCCTTTGCTGTTGCTTTCGGGGGAACGCCCCAGCTGCTGGTGGTGGCTCGGGCGATCCATGACTAAAGCACACCCGAGGACCGCCTCCCAATCAGGGTTGGCGTTTCGTGTGGTGTTTCCCGTCACCAGCGGGAGGTCTGGCGGTTATCCACCCGTGACCTCCGTGGCCTCCTCCTGGACGTGCGCGCCAGTGCCGTCCGTGTCGTCGAGCCATCCTTCCGGCAACGCCAGCCGGTGGCGGGGAGCCCCCTGACGCCCCCTCGGCGTGCCGAGCTCGCCGGCGGGGAACGGCTCCTCGGGATCAAGCCGGGCGAGCAGTCCGTCGAGCGTGGCCAGCGAGTCCACCAGCGCGAGGGAGTGTCGCAGCGTGCCCCCCGCCCGGAAGCCCTTGAGGTACCACGAGATGTGCTTGCGGAACTCCTTGCAGCCGCGCTCCTCCCCCAGGTGCTGGGCGAGCAGCTCGGCATGCCGACGCATCATCTCGCGGACCTCGCCGAGGGTGGGCAGAGTCCTCACGCCCTGGCCGGCGAAGGCCGCCGCCAGGTCGCGGAACAGCCACGGGCGGCCGAGACAGCCGCGGCCGACCACGACCCCGGATACCCCGGTCTCCTCGACCATGCGGACCGCATCCGCCGCCTCCCAGATGTCACCGTTGCCGAGCACCGGGATGTCGACGTGGTCGACGAGTGCCGCGATTGCCTCCCAGTCGGCCACCCCTGAGTAGGCCTGGGCGACGGTGCGGCCATGCAGGGCGATCGCGGCGCACCCCGACTCCTGCGCGATCCGTCCGGCGTCGAGATAGGTGAGGTGGTCGTCGTCGAGGCCCTTGCGGGTCTTCATGGTGACCGGAACGTCGAACGGCGCGGTGGCGCGTACCGCCGCCTCGAGGATCTCCGCTAGCAGCCCCCGCTTCCACGGAAGGGCACCCCCGCCGCCCTTGCGCGTCACCTTGGGGACGGGGCATCCGAAGTTGAGGTCGACATGCGCCACGCCGTACTCGCCGCAGAGGATCTCGGCGGCCTTGCCGACGTAGGCCGGGTCGGTTCCGTAGAGCTGGACCGACCGCACCGACTCGCGCTCGTCGAACACCAGCATCGACTTGGTGACCGCGTCACCCTCGACCAGACCGCGCGAGGTGATCATCTCGCTCACGTAGAGCCCGGCGCCCTGTTCGGCGCAGAGGCGCCGGTAGGCGGCGTTGGTGATGCCCGCCATCGGCGCGAGAACGACCGGGGTCTCGACGCTCAGCGACCCGAGCGTGAGCGAGGTGGGCAGGACGCTCATGGCCGACATTGTCCCGGCGCGGGCGGATGCTCCCAAACCCTCGGGACGATCAGCCCTTGATGACGCCGTTCTTCTTGTCGCTGCCCTTCTTGCCGCCGCCCTTCTTCTGGTCGCCCTTCTTCGTGTCGTCACTCTTCTTGGCACCGGACTCCTCGAGCTTGCCGGTCCAGGTGATCGGATCGAACTCCTCGACCGGGCGGAAGCTCACGGCGGTGAGGTCGCCCCGGTCGGGGGCGAGGTAGACAAGGCAGAACTTCCCTTTGTCGCCGGTCTTGAAAGGCTTCGGGAACGACTCCGGCGAGCACGGCTTGAAGGTGCTCTGGAAGGTCGAGGCCTCGATCAGCTTGTTGTTGCCGTCGACGGCGTAGAGCGGGACGCCCTCGCCACTGAGGTCGGTGTCACCGACGTTCTTGACCGTCGCCTCGACGAAGTAGGGGTTGGACTTGCGGGTCTCGGGAGTGAGCTGCCAGCCCACGAAGTCGTCGAAGTCGGCATCGACCAGCTTGGTCACGGTGATCTCGAGCGCGGCGACGACGTCCTGGCGCTGCTCGTAGGCGACGACGGCCTTGTCGCCGACGTCGAGCGCACTGCCCTGCGCCGTCAGCTCGACGCCGTCGGGGACGGGGAGGTAGGGCTTCTCCGCGGTGGAGGCCTCACTGGCGGAGGCGTCGTCGGAGGCGCTTGCGTCTCCGGACCCCTCGGAGTTGCTGGATCCTGGCTCGTCGCCACCGCCACAGGCCGCCAGTGCCAGCAGGAGCGCGAGCAGCACGGCGGACAACGGGCGGAGCCCGCGTCGGAGTGGGGAGTTCGGGCGGGGACGGTGCATGGGGAGATTGTGCACGACGGGCCTCTCAGCAGCCGACGAAACGCTCGGCGAAGTAGGAGGTGATCTGGTCCACGCCGATCCGCTCCTGGCTCATGGTGTCGCGCTCACGCACGGTCACGGCGTTGTCGTCGAGGCTCTCGAAGTCGACCGTGACGCAGTAGGGGGTCCCGATCTCGTCCTGCCGACGGTAGCGCCGGCCGATGGCGCCGGAGTCGTCGAAGTCGACGTTCCAGTTGCGACGCAGGTCGGCCGCCAGCGACTTGGCCTTCGGCGACAGCTCGGGATTGCGGCTCAGCGGAAGCACCGCCGCCTTGACCGGGGCGATGCGGGGGTCGAGGCGCAGGACCGTGCGCTTGTCGACGCCGCCCTTGGTGTTGGGCGCCTCGTCCTCGTGGTAGGCGTCGACCAGGAATGCCATGAGGCTCCTGGTCAGTCCGGCTGCCGGCTCGATGACGTAAGGCATGTAGCGCTCGCCGCTCGCCTGGTCGAAGTAGGACAGGTCCTGGCCGGAGAACTCGCTGTGCTGGCTCAGGTCGAAGTCGGTTCGATTGGCGATGCCCTCGAGCTCCTCGAAGTCGCGAGCGGAGAAGCCGAAGCGGTACTCGATGTCGACGGTCCGCTTGGAGTAGTGGCTGAGCTTCTCCTTGGGGTGCTCGTAGTGGCGCAGGTTCGCCGGATCGATGCCGAGGTCGACGTACCACTGGGTGCGGGTGTCGATCCAGTACTGGTGCAATTCCTCGTCCTCACCCGGCTTGACGAAGTACTCCATCTCCATCTGCTCGAACTCGCGGGTCCGGAAGATGAAGTTGCCCGGGGTGATCTCGTTGCGGAAGGACTTGCCGATCTGGGCGATGCCGAAGGGCGGCTTCTTCCGGCTGGAGGTGACCACGTTGGCGAAGTTGAGGAAGATGCCCTGTGCGGTCTCGGGGCGCAGGTAGTGAAGGCCGGACTCGTCCTCGATCACGCCGAGGTAGGTCTTCAGCATCATGTTGAAGCTGCGTGGCTCGGTCCAGGCGCCGCGGGTGCCGCAGTTGGGGCAGGCCAGCTCACGCAGGTCGACGGAGTCGGGATCCTCGATGCCCTTCTTCTCCGCGTACTCCTCCTGCATGTGGTCGGCCCGAAAGCGCTTGTGGCAGGACTGGCACTCGGTGAGGGGGTCGGTGAACGTGCTGAGGTGGCCGCTGGCCTCCCACGTTCGCGTCGGGAGGATCACGCTGGAGTCGAGGCCCACCACGTCGTCGCGCATCTGCACGGTCGAGCGCCACCACTCCCGCTTGATGTTCTCCTTCAGCTCCACGCCGAGCGGGCCGTAGTCCCAGGCCGAGCGGGTGCCGCCGTAGATCTCGCCGCACGGGTAGACGAATCCCCGGCGCTTGCAGAGGGAGACGACGTTGTCGAGGGCGGTCGCGGGGGCCTTGGCCACAAGTGGCTCCTTCGGTCGGCCGGCTGGCTGCCGGTCTGGAAGGAGTCAGCCTAACGATCCGTCGAGGCGGCTCGTCGCTCGCCTCCTCAGTACGAGCGCGGCGAGGCGACGTTGAGGACGGTCTCCGGATCGACGATCTCGTAGGCACCGGGCTCGTCGACGGCGCGGCCGAGCACGGGGACGGCGTGCAGCTTCACGTCGTACGACGACAGTGCGCGGCGATAGGCGCCGGGCCCCTCCCACGTCGTGACCAGCGCCCAGAGCTCGTTGTCGTCGACGTTGCGCCCGATGCGGCCGTCGAGGTAGCCAGCGCAAGCCGCGAGAGTGGAGCGGGCTCGTTCGAGGTCGGCGCGGAAGGTCTCGGCCGTGTCACCGGACACGCGGAACCTGTTCACCACCAGCACGCGCGGCAATCTAGCCCACGACGACTTGACAATGATTCTCAACCGAACTGAGAATCGTTCTCATGCGCCTGGCTGCCGCCCTCCTCCTGCTTCCCGCCCTCACCGGGTGCGGGGCGTTGGCCGACTCCGGCACCGGCGTCCAGGTCGCGGCGGGCTTCTATCCCCTCCAGTACGTCGCGGAGCGGGTCGCCGGCAACCGGGCCGACGTCGAGGTGCTGACGCAGCCCGGCGGCGAGCCACACGACGCCACCCTGTCGGTGCGCGAGACGGCTCTGGTGGCCGAGGCCGACGTGGTCGTGGTGGCCGGCGGAGTCCAGCCCGCGGTGGATGACGCCGTGGCCAGCGCAGTCGAGGACGGGACGGTCGTCGACACCTCCAGCCCCGGTTTCGAGACGAAGAACGCTCCGCGGATCCGTCCCGACGATCCGCACTTCTGGCTGGACCCGCTGCTGATGGCCGACCTCGGCGACGCCGTGGCCGAAGCTCTGGCCGACACCGACCCCCAGCACGCCGATGCCTACCGCGACCACGCCGCGGATCTTCGTCGCGACCTGCAGCGCCTCGACCGGGCGTACGCCGACGGGCTGGCCGACTGCGCCCGCAGCACCGTCGTGGTGAGCCACGATGCGTTCGGCTACCTCGACCGCTACGGGCTGGAGTTCGCCCCCATCGCCGGCCTCTCCCCCGGTGCAGAACCCACGCCCGCCGACCTGTCCCGGCTCCAGGACCTGATCCGCGCCCAGGGCATCACCACCGTCTTCTCCGAACGACTCGTGAACCCGCGGGTTGCCGAGACGCTGGCCGACGACGTCGGCGTCGAGACCGCCGTCCTCGACCCGGTCGAAGGACTCACCGACCAGACCCGGGACGAGGACTACCTGTCCCTCATGCGCGCGAACCTCGCCGCGCTCGAGGAAGCGAACGGCTGCTGATGACCACCACGAGTGAGACCGTCGTCGACCTGCGCGGCGGCGCCATCACGATCGCCGGGCGGCCGGTGGTCCGCGGGGTCGACCTCGTCGTGGGCTCCGGTGAGTTCCTGGCCCTGATGGGCGCCAACGGCTCCGGGAAGTCGACCCTGGTCCGCGGGTTGACCGGGCTCCGTCCCCTGGCGACCGGTGCGCTGCGACTGTTCGACACTCCCTTCGACCACTTCCATGACTGGCGTCGCGTCGGTTTCGTCCCGCAGCGCACGGGGGCCACCTCCGGTGTTCCCTCCTCGGTGTGGGAGGTGGTCGCCTCGGGCCGGCTGACCCGTCGACGTCTACTGCGTCCGCTGACTCGCGCCGACCGGGCCGCCATCGACGAGGCGATCAGCGTGGTCGGCCTCGAGCGTGAGACCAGGCAGGGCGTCTCCCAGCTCTCCGGCGGCCAGCAGCAGCGGGCCCTGATTGCGCGGGCCCTGGCCGGCCAGCCGGACCTGTTCTTCCTCGACGAACCGACGGCGGGCGTCGACCTGCCCAACCAGCAGGCCCTGGCCGACGCACTCCGCACCCTCAAGTCGCGCGGCAGCACCATCGTGCTCGTCGCCCACGAGCTGGGGGCGATGGCGCCATTGGTGGACCGGGCGGTCGTGATGCGCGACGGCCGGGTCGCCTACGACGGCGAGCCACTTGCCGACCACGAGGTGCACCACCCGGATTTCGGGGAGGCCCACACCCACCACCACGCCGAACCGGGGCGCCGCGACCACTCGCCTCACGTCGGTTCCCCGTTGGACAGGGGGTCACGATGATCGAGCTGCTCGGACTCCCCTTCATGCAACGGGCACTGCTGGCAGCCCTGCTCACCGGCCTCGCCGCGCCCGCGGTCGGCACCTACCTCGTACAGCGTCGGCTGTCCCTGATGGGGGACGGGATCGGCCACGTGGCGGTCACCGGCGTCGCGCTGGGCCTGCTCACCGGGACTTCTCCGCTGTGGGCTGCGGTGATCGTGGCGGTGCTCGGTGCCGTTCTGATCGAGGTGATCCGCGAACGCGGACACACCAACGGGGACGTCGCCCTGGCGCTGCTGTTCTACGGCGGCCTCGCCGGGGGAGTCTTCGTGACCGGGCTCGCCGGCCAGAACGCCTCGTCGCTGCAGGGATATCTGTTCGGTTCGATCACCACGCTCTCCGCTACCGACGTGTGGGCGACCCTCGGCCTGGCCGCGGTTGTCGTCGGGGTGTGCGTGGGGCTGTCACCCCAGCTCTTCGCCGTCGCCCAGGACGACGAGTTCGCCCGGGTCGCGGGGCTGAACGTCCGCGCCTACAACGTGCTCGTGGCCGTGCTGGCCGCCGTCAGCGTCACCGTGGCCATGCGCACCGTGGGTCTGCTGCTGGTGTCGGCGCTGATGGTGGTGCCCGTCGCGGCAGCCCAGCAGCTGACGCGCTCCTTCCGCACCACGCTGCTCGGAGCGATGGCGGTGGGAACCCTCGCGTCCGTCGGTGGCCTGCTGATCTCGGCGTTCGCCGCTTTCGAGGCGCGGGTCGCTCCCGGTCCGACGATCGTCCTGCTGGCGCTCGCCGGTTTCGCCCTGACCTGGCCGCTCGGCGCAGTCCTGCGGACTCGTCGGCGGATGCGTGCCCCGTTCCCCGAGCTCGGGCAGGAGCGACACGAGATGAGCGACGAGCATCCACACGTCCACGGACCGGAGTGCGGCCACGTCGCCGTACCCCACGGCGACCACGTCGACTACGTCCACGACGGGCACCGCCACGCCGCCCACGGGAGGCACTATGACGAGCACTGAGGGCTCCAGCCCCGCCGTGCCCGGCGGCCGGCCCACCCGGCAGCGGCGCGCGGTGGCGCAGGTCCTCGACACCTTCTCCGACTTCCGTTCGGCCCAGGAGATCCACGAGCTGCTGAGTCGGCGCGGCGAGGCCGTCGGCCTGGCCACCGTCTATCGCACCCTGCAGCGGCTCGCGGATGCCGGTGAGGTCGACCTGCTGCGCACCGAGGATGGCGAGGCGATCTACCGGCGCTGCTCTGCGGCGCACCACCACCATCTGGTCTGCCGGGACTGCGGGGCCACTGTGGAGGTCGAGGGGCCGGCGGTCGAGCGCTGGACCCGGACCATCGCCGAGGAACACGGGTACGCCGAGGTCAGCCACACCCTCGAGATCTTCGGCGTCTGCGGCTCCTGCCGCTAGGGCGTGGCGGGGTCGCGCTCCACGACGGGTTCTGCGAGGTCGTCGCCGGAGACCGGGAGCCGGATCCGGAAGACGCTCCCGCGTCCGAGCTCGCTCTCGACGTCGATCCGCCCTCCGTGGCTCTCCACGATCGACCGGGCAATGCCCAGGCCCAGACCGAGCCCCTGGACGGACTGCTCCTCGGCGTGCCGCGCCCGGAAGAACCGCGTGAACAGCCGGTCGCGGTCGGCGGCCCGGATGCCGATGCCGGAGTCGGCCACGCAGATCTCGATCCGCCCTCCGTCCACCGCGAGGCGGACCTCGACACTTCCGCCACTGGGCGTGTACTTGATGGCATTGGAGATCAGGTTGTCGACAGCCTGGGCGATGCGCTGACCGTCGACCAGCGTGACCAGCGTCGTGGGGGCATCCAGCTCCAGCGCGACCCCCGCGGCCTGCGCCGCGGGAGCGGCCGCTTCGACCGAGGCCCGCACGATGTCGCCGAGGTCCTGGCGCGTGCGCACGACCTTCATCGACCCCTCGGCTCGCGCGGTGTGCAGGAGGTCGGCCACGAGCCGGTTGAGCCGCTCCCCGTTGCGGGCCACGACTTCGAGCTGGGCCCGTGCATCGGCCGGCAGGTCGTGACGTTCGAGCAGGATGTCGACGTACCCCCGGATCGAGGTGAGCGGCGTCCGCAGCTCGTGGGAGACCGACGCGGTGAACTCGTCCTTGACCCGCAGGGCCCGCATGAAGTCGGTGACGTCCTTGTAGGCCAGTGCGGCGCCGGCGAACCGACCCTGCTCGTCGCGGACGGTGCGGGCCGACATCGACAGAGCGCGCCAGGTCAGCGGGTCGTCGCCCACCCACATCCGCGCGTCGTCGAACTCCTCACCCTGGCTCGCGCGGTACGACGGCATCTCCTCCTGCGTCAACGGGGTGGAGCCGTCCTCGCCGTAGACGAGCCCGAGCTGCCCCGCGTGCCCGGCGTGACCGTCGGGGAAGGCCAGCTGCATGAAGTCGCGGTGCCGCCGGTTCATGGTCTGGTAGGCCCCGTCGCGGTCGAGCAGGAGCAGCCCGACATCGACGGTGTCGAGGATCGCGTCGGCGAAGCGCTGCTGGCGGTCGATCGTCTCCCGCGCGCCCGCGAGCTGGCGACGCTCGACCTCGACCGCATCGAGAACCGAGGCGAAGGCGAAGCTGATGCCTGCCGCCGCTATCGGGACCAGCAGCGACCAGGCCAAGGTGGCCCCTCCCCGGGTCTCGTGGACCAGGGCGGGCAACACGTAGAGCAGCAGGGTCGCGACCGTGGCGAGGACAACGCCACGGAGACGGAGCTCCACCGCACACCACACCACCGGCAGCAGCATCAGGGGCGCCAGGGCCCAACCGGAGACATCCAACCCGGCCATTCCCAGGGCGACGATGTCGAGCACGGGGACGGCGCAGACCGACGCGCGCGGGATCCGCGTCCACGGGACCAACGGAGTGAGCACGGTCGTCACAGCACCGACCAGTGCGGCGAGCCCGAACCAGGAGTCGAGCGACGAGAAAGCGCCGCCCGCGGCCATCAGGAGGAGCGCGATCGCCAGCACGACGGCGAACACGCACTGCCAGGCCCACGGCGCGGGGCGGGAGGCGAAAAGGCCCCGAGCGAGGCGGTGCTGCATGACGTCGTCCACGTGGCCCTCCCCCCGTCTCCACGGCGCAGTCGCGCGGCCAAGGATCCCAGAATCGGGGGTCCGCCGAGGCAGAACCCCGAGGTCTATCCTGCATCGGTGAAGCGATCCGTGCGCCCGCCCACGCCTCACCCATCCGGCGCGCGGCCGCCGGACGTGCCCCGGGAGCTGCTGCCCCGGCACGTCGCGATCGTGATGGACGGCAACGGCCGGTGGGCCAGGGAGCGCGGACTCCCGAGGACCGCCGGGCACGAACAGGGCGAGCACGCCCTCTTCGACGTGGTGGAGGGCGCGATCGAGGTGGGCGTCAAGGCGATCTCCGCCTACGCCTTCTCGACCGAGAACTGGTCACGCTCGGCGGATGAGGTCCGGTTCCTGATGGGGTTCAACCGCGACGTGATCCGCCGGCGTCGCGACGAGATGCACGAGCTCGGGGTGCGCGTGCGGTGGGCCGGACGGGCGCCGCGGCTCTGGAAGTCGGTCATCCGGGAGCTGCAGGTCGCCGAGGACCTGACCCGCGGCAACGACGTACTGACTCTCACCATGTGCGTCAACTACGGCGGCCGGGCAGAGCTGGCCGACACCGCGCGCTCCATCGCCCGCGAGGTGGCGGCCGGGCGCCTGAACCCGGACCGGGTCGACGAGCGAACCTTCGCTCGGCACCTCTACGTCCCGGAGGTGGCCGACGCCGACCTCGTGTGGCGCACCTCCGGCGAGCAGCGGCTCTCGAACTTCCTGCTCTGGCAGGCGGCGTACGCCGAGTTCGTGTTCACCGACGTGCTCTGGCCCGACGTCGACCGTCGTCACCTGTGGCAGGCCGTCGACACCTACGCCCGGCGGGACAGGAGGTACGGGTCGGTCTAGGGTTGCGCACCTTGGGTTGTCGGTCGTCCGGACGACCTGGCGGTGAGCTAGGACCCGAATGGCTCGCCGGAACGATGCCTCACTCACCGCTGGCCTGAGCACGCAGTCGCCCGAGACCAGTTCGTCCTCGGGACGTCGTGCGGAGAGTGCAACCGCTTGCTCCATCCGGATGACATCCCGCGCGCAACCGCTCGGGCCGGGGGGTCAGCGCTCGACGTAGGCGATCGAGCGGAGGCCGCGCTCGAGGTGCCAGGCGACGTAGGCCGCCACGATGCCGCTGGCCTCCTTGAGGTGGCGCGGGTCGGCGGACTCCACCACCGGCCAGTCACCCGCGAGCAGCGCCCCCAGGACCGTGATCGTCCCCGCCGCCGGGCTGGCCGACCCCGGGGCCCGGCACGACGTGCAGAGCACGCCACCGGAGGCGGGGTTGAACCACCGGTGCGGTCCTTCCGCGCCGCAGCGGGCACAGTGCTCGAACGACGGCGCCCAGCCGGCCACCGACAGCGACCGCAGCAGGTAGGAGTCGAGCACCTGGCTCGGCGCCGGCCGCCCGCCGGCCATGGCGCGCAGGCCGCCGACGAGGAGCAGGAACTGCTGGGGGGACGGCTCGCGTTCCTCGGCCACCAGCCGGTCGGCGGTCTCGAGCATCACGGTGCCGGCGGTGTAGCGGTCGTAGTCGACCCCGAGCCCGCCCCAGAACGGGGTCAGCGTCTCGGCCTGGGTGATCACGTCGAGGCTGCGGCCCTCGGCCAGCTGCAGGTCGACGTGGGTGAACGGCTCGAGCCGGGATCCCCAGCGCGAGCTGGTGCGACGTACTCCCTTGGCGACGGCGCGCACTCGTCCGTGCTGACGCGTCAGCAGGGTGATGATGCGGTCGGCCTCGCCCAGCTTGTGGGTGCGCAGCACGATCGCCTCGTCGCGATAAAGGGGCATCCCCTCATTCTGCCCCGCTCACGAGCTGGTACGGCTCCGCCGGCCCGGTGTTTCCCAGCAGGACAGGGCGAACTCGGCCGCCGCGCGGTTCAGCCGGGCCGGACGGGCGCGCCACTCGAGGATGCTGCGCGCCCGCAGGAAGGTGGCGTTGGGCATCTCGTCGGCGAGCATCGCGGCGTCGGCGGCCGGGTGGATCGGGTCGGCGGGGTGCCCCACGATCAGCGCCGGCGCCTCGATGGTGGCGCGCTCACGAGAGGACGGGGCGATCCGCCCGAAGAACAGTCCGTGCACGACCGCGGCCACCGCGTCGGCGCGCTGGTCGCAGGTGTCGAGCCCGATGCCCACCCAGAACGGGACGATGCCACGCGGGATCGGCCGGGTGAGCATCCGGACGCCGTTGACCGTGAAGGGCAGGAACCGGGCCGCGAACATCAGCGGCGCGAAGGCCAGGATCCCCGCCTCCAGCGCGTTGTTGAGTACCGGCATCTCCACGATCAGGCCGCGCACCCGGTCCGGCGCGATGTCGGCGACCTCGAGCGAGACGTTGGCCCCGAGCGAGGTGCCTCCGACCACTGCCTGGGAAGCGCCCAGGTGGTCCAGCAGGGCGATCACCTGCCGGCCGAACGCCGTCATGGAGTAGGCGTGGGGGTCGGCCGGTCGGTCGGAACGCCCGTGACCGAGCAGGTCGAGCGTCACCACGTGCAGCCCCTCGGCGGCGAGGGCCCGGGCCAGCGGTTGGTGCATCCGCCGCGGCATCAGCTGGCCGTGCAGCAAGACCACCCACGACTCGCCGCCGCCGTACTCGGTGTATTCGAGACGGTCGCGAGAAGATTCGGTGTCGAGGAAGAACTGGCCGATCCGTTCGGAGACGAGCATGGTGCGCAATTTATCTGTGGCAGCGTCCTGCTGCAGATCGGTGTGCTCATTCGGACCCATTCGGTGTCCCCATGAACGACAATGGACCATATGACCGGCTCGGGCCGTATCCCGTACGCCGGCGCATTTTCTGCGCTCGGCGCGCTGGTCGCGATCTATCTCGCGGGGACCCAGGCGGTCCACTTCGCTCCCGACGGCAGTCACGTCGCGGCATGGTGGCCGGCGGCGGGCATCGCGGTGAGCCTCCTGGCGCTGGCACCCCGGTCCTGGTGGCCGGTCCTGGTGGCGGGCGTCGTGCTCTCAGGTACCGCCGCCAACCTCTCCGGAGGCCGGGCGCTCGACGTCTCTTTCTGTTTCGGTCTCGCCAACGCCGCCGAAGCACTCGTGGCTGCTGTCGTGCTGCGACAGGGCGCGGCCACAGCTCCACGCTTCGAGTCGCTCGACGACTTCCTGCGCCTGGTGCGTGCGTCAGTTCTGGGTGCCGTCGTGGTCGCGACGGGCGCCGCCGTCACGGTGGCCGCACTCGAAGGTGGGGGGTTCTCCGAGACCTGGCGCTACGTCTGGGCGTCTCATGCGGCGTCGACCCTGGTGATCGTGCCGGTCGCGCTGACCCTGCACCGCAAGGCGCACGACCCTCGTCCGGTCGAGCTCGGCATCCAGGCGACGGCGTTGTTCGCGGTGACCCTCATCGTCTTCGCGCCAGATCAGCCGCTGGCGATCGCTTTCGCGCCGCTGCCCCTCCTGGTCTGGGCCGCGCTCCGCCTGGGAGTGCGGGCCATCGCCTGGGAGCTGCTCGGCACGAGCGTGCTGGGCACCGTCCTGACCGCCGAGGGGCACGGCCCGTTCGCGGCCAACGTCGCGACCGGTGCGAGCACGCTTGCGGGTGCGGGCGCCATGGTCCAGCTGTGGCTGCTCAGCGCGGCCCTGATGTCCCTCCCCCTGACCGTGACGGTCGAGCAGCGTCGACAGCTCCTCGACGAGGTGACGGCGCGTGAGGAGCTCTTCCGCCGCAACTTCACCGAGTCCCTGACCGGAATGCTGCTGCTGGAGCCGCAACGCGAGCGACTCAAGATCGTGGACGCGAACGACGCCGCGCTCCGTCTGCTCGGTGAGCCACGCGGGCCGCTGGTGGGCCGTTTCCTCGATCGGGTGGTCGACGACCCGGCGCTGGTGCGGGCCGCCGCACAGGAGATCCTCGACGGTGAACGAGACGGCTGGACGGCCCAGCTCGGCCTGGTCGATCGCCCGCAGACCCGGATCGACGTCGCGGTCTCTCTCATCTCGGGCGGGGACGACCCGGTGCTGGCCGCGCAGTTGCTCGACGTCACCGCCGAGCACAACGCACGCGCCCGGATCGAGGAGGCCGAGCGGCTCACGAGCGCGACCCTGGACACCGCCGCCTGCATCGTGATGGTCGCCGACATGGCCGGTACGGTCGTGCGCGTCAACGCCGCCACCTGCTGGCTCACGGGCTTCACCGAGGACCAGATCCTCGGTCACCCCACGTGGGAGACGATCGTGCCCGAGTACCGCGTGCCGTTCGTCAAGGAGATGTTCTCCTCACCCGACGGCGCTGCGGTTCCGGGCACCCGCGAGGCGGACGTGGCCAAGGCGGACGGCGGCCTGCTGCGGGTGGTGTGGAACAACAACATCGTCTTCGACGACTCCGGCCGGGCCGCGTACGTCGTCATGACCGGCATCGACGTCACCGCCGAACGCACCGCTGCCGGCCTGGTCGACCACCTCCTGCGTGCGTCGAACACCACCGCGCTGATCGGGATCGACCACCGCGGCCAGATCTCGCTGTTCAACTCCGGGGCCAGCGTCCTGCTCGGCTACGAGCCGGACGAGGCCATCGGCATGCCGTTCACCGACCTGCTCGACCCCTACGACCTCGCGATCCGCACCAAGGACAGCGCTTCTCCCGGCACTTTCGCGGCACTGGTCGAGAACCTCGGCGACCAGGGCGAGACGCCGCCCCAGGACTGGACGTGGTTGGCCGCCAGCGGCGCCCGACCGACCGTGTCGATGACGCTGAGCGTCGCCGCCGACGCTCCCGCGGCCCGCAACGGCTTCCTGTGCGTCGGTCGAGACGTCACCGAGCAGCGCCACAGCCAGGCCATGCTGATCACCGCACTGGAGACCGAGCGCCGGGCCGTCGAGCGGCTCCGACGGCTGGACGCGGCCAAGAGCGAGTTCGTGTCCACGGTCAGTCACGAGCTCCGCACGCCGGTCACCAGCATCATCGGCTACACCGAGCTGCTCACCGACGGGTCGATGGTCAAGCCGGACCCGGCCCAGCTGCCGCTCCTGGAGACGATCGCCCGCAACGGCGAGCGCCTGATCACGATCTGCAACGACCTGCTGATGATCGGGGAGCTGGAGTCGGGCGCCGCCGAGATGGCCCGCGAGGAGGTCGATCTGGTCGCGCTCATGAAGTTCGCCGAGGTGTCCCTCAGCCACCTGGCCCGCGGCCGAGCTCTCAGCCTCAACGTCGAGTTCCCCGACGACAACATCGTCGTGCTGGGTGACCGGATGCAGCTCGAGCGGGTCCTCGACAACCTGCTCAGCAACGCGGTCAAGTTCACCGAGGACGGCGGTGAGATCACCGTGCAGCTGGAGGTGGACGGTGCCGACGCCAGGCTGATGGTGCGCGACACCGGCATCGGCATCCCCGTCGAGGAACAGCCCGGGCTCTTCCAGAAGTTCTTCCGGTCCACCACCGCACAGGCGAAGGCGATCCAGGGCGCTGGGCTCGGCCTCTCCATCGTCTCCGGCATCGTCGCCTCGCACGGCGGCCGCGTGGGGGTCCAGTCCGCCCACCTGAAGGGCACGACGATCACCGTGCTGCTCCCGCTGCACCGGGGCTGAGACCGCCTTCGCGCCGGGCCGGACTAGCGGTGAGCCGCGCGGTTGACTGCCGAGATGACCGCCTTCAGCGAGGCGGTCACGATGTTGGGGTCCAGACCGACACCCCAGAGAATTTCCGAGTCGCCGGCCGCGTTCGATACGGCGCACTCGACGTAGGCCGCCGCGATGGCGTCACCTCCCGAGGACAGGGCGTGCTCGTGGTAGTCGAGCACCCGGACATCGAAGTTCTGCGGCAGCTCGTTGATCGCGTTGACGAAGGCGGCGATCGGTCCGTTCCCCTCACCGGTCAGCGACACCGACGACCCGTCGACGTAGACGTTGACCGAGAGCTGGTCCTTCTCCCCCGCCGCCGAGGACGTGTGCACGGAGTTCAGCCGCAACGGCGCGTCGCGGTCGAGGTACTCGGTCGAGAAGACGGCCCAGATCTGGTCGGCTGTCATCTCGCCGCCCTCGGTGTCGGTGCGTTCCTGGATCACCCTGCTGAACTCGATCTGGGCCCGTCGCGGCAGGTCCAGGTTGTGCTCGGACTTGAGCAGGTAGGCCACCCCGCCCTTGCCCGACTGGCTGTTGACCCGGATCACGGCTTCGTAGGTGCGGCCCACGTCCTTCGGGTCGATCGGGAGGTAGGGCGCCTCCCAGTCGATGTCGGCGACCTCGACACCGGCCTCGCGGGCGCGGCGGTCGAGGTCCTCCAGGCCCTTCTTGATCGCGTCCTGGTGGCTGCCGGAGAACGCGGTGTAGACGAGGTCGCCGGCGTAGGGATGCCGGGGGTGGACCGGCAGCTGGGTGCAGTACTCGACCGTGCGGCGGATCTCGTCGATGTCGGAGAAGTCGATCTGCGGGTCGATGCCCTGGCTGAACAGATTCATGCCGAGGGTGACCAGGCAGACGTTGCCGGTGCGCTCCCCGTGACCGAACAGGCAGCCCTCGACCCGGTCGGCGCCGGCCATCATCGCCAGCTCGGTCGCCGCGACCGCGGTGCCGCGGTCGTTGTGGGGGTGCAGGCTGATGGTCGTGTGCTCGCGCCTGGTGAGCTGGCGGGAGAACCACTCGATCTGGTCGGCGTAGATGTTCGGCGTGGCCATCTCCACGGTGGCCGGCAGGTTCAGGATGATCTCGCGGCCGTCGTCGGGCTGCCACACGTCCGAGACCGCCTCGCACACCTCGACCGAGAACGGCAGCTCGGTCCCGGTGAAGATCTCCGGGCTGTACTCGTATCCGATCAGGGTCTGCTCGAGGTAGTTCTCGGCGTGCTTCATGACCAGCTCGGTGCCGCGGACCGCGATGTCCTTGATCTCGTCGCGCCCGGCGTGGAAGACCACCCTGCGAAACAGCGGCGCCAGTGCGTTGTAGAGGTGGATGTTGGCGTGGTGGACGCCGACCAGGGACTGGACCGTGCGCTCGATGAGGTCCTCGCGCGCCTGGGTGAGCACCGAGATGGTGACGTCCTCGGGAATCCGGTCCTGCTCGATCAGCTGGCGGACGAAGCTGAAGTCGGTCTCGCTGGCCGACGGGAAGCCGACCTCGATCTCCTTGTAGCCCATCCGCACCAGCAAGTCGAACATCGTGTGCTTGCGAGCCGGCGTCATCGGGTCGATCAGCGCCTGGTTGCCGTCGCGCAGGTCGGTGCTGAGCCAGCGCGGCGCCTGGGTCACCGTCCGTGCCGGCCAGGTCCGGTCCGGAAGGTCGATCGGGGGGAAGGCCTGATAGCGGTGCACGGGCATGCCGCTGGCCCGCTGGTTGTTGCCGGATGGTCCGGTCATGGATGTCATGGTGTCCTCGCTGCGCGTCTTCGCTGGTTCGTCTCGGTGCCGGTCGCACGTCCTCCGCAACGAGGGGCCCGGCTGAGCTCAGACCTCGCTGCGGCGGCGAAGAAGTCCTTCAAGACGCGCGCGGAGCGCGCTCCTCAGGACAGGCGGCTGCAACGTCATGACGAGCATCACGATAACCCAAGGGTTGAGGCACCGGACCGGATCGACCCGGACGGCGAGACGGGTGACCCTCGCATGCACCCGCACACGGCGGGTACGGCGCGCCGCATGAGCACCAACACTCGTCTCATCCATGCCACCCCCGATCAGGTCTGGTCCATCCTCGCCGACGGGTGGCTGTACCCGCTCTGGGTGGTCGGCGCGTCCCGCATGCGGGAGGTCGACGAGGCCTGGCCCGACGCGGGCGCGGTGCTGCACCACTCCGTGGGCACGTGGCCGCTGCTGATCGACGACACCACCGAGGTGATCGAGTCGGCTCCGGGCACCAAGCTGACCCTGCGGGCCCGCGCCTGGCCGAGCGGCGAGGCCGCGGTCACTCTCCACCTGCGGCCGAACGGCACCGGCACCGAGGTGGTGATCGAGGAGGACGCCGAGAGCGGCCCGGCCACGCTCGTTCCCAAGGTCCTGCGGGACCCCGCGTTGACGTGGCGCAACG
This sequence comes from Nocardioides sp., assembly GCA_045806805.1. Lineage (GTDB taxonomy): Bacteria > Actinomycetota > Actinomycetes > Propionibacteriales > Nocardioidaceae > Nocardioides. The sequence continues at coordinate 30,808 of JBJMIQ010000218.1, forward strand.
TCGAGTCGCTGCGGCGCCTGGCCTACCTGGCTGAGCGACGGACGTGACCTACGACGCCGTCGTCATCGGCAGTGGCCCCAACGGACTGGTCGCCGCCAACCACCTCGCGGACCGTGGCTGGTCGGTCGTGGTCCTGGAGGCACAGTCGGAGGCCGGCGGCGCCGTACGCAGCGCTGAGGACGTCCATCCCGGCTTCGTCCACGACACATTCAGCTCCTTCTATCCGCTGGCGGCTGCCTCACCCGCGATCGCGGCGATGAACCTCGAGGAGCACGGGCTGCGATGGGTGCACGCCCCCGCCGTGCTCGGGCATCCGCTCCCCGGACAGGGCTGGGCCATCCTGCACCGCGACCGGCACGTCACCGCGGGACTCCTGGAAGAGGCGCACCCCGGCGACGGCTCGGCCTGGCTGGACCTCTGCGGTGTCTGGGACCAGATCGGCCAGCAGATCGTGGACGGCCTGCTGACGCCCTTCCCCCCGGTACGTCCGGCGCTGGCCGCTCTCGCCAAGCTCCGGTCGGTCGGTGGCCTCGGCTTCGTCCGGACCCTGCTCACGCCTGCGAACGATCTCGGCTCCACGCGATTCGGCGGTCCCGCACCCCGCATCCTCCTGGCCGGTAACGCCGGGCACAGCGACATCCCGCTCGACTCCCCGGGCTCGGGGATGATGGGACTGCTGCTGGCGATGCTGGGACAGACCGTCGGTTTCCCGGTCCCCGAAGGAGGTGCCGGCGAGCTCAGCGCCGCGCTGGCCGGCCGTCTCACCTCCCTGGGCGGCGAGGTCCGCTGCCGTGCGGAGGTGACGCGGGTACTGACGTCGCGAGGCAGCGCCTGCGGCGTCGAGCTGGCCGACGGGGAGCGGATTCGCGCGCATCGGGCCGTGGTCGCCGACGTAGCCGCGCCCGCCCTCTTCGGCCGACTCCTCGACCGCGCAGACCTGCCCGCCCGGGTGGCGCGCGGGATGCGTGACTTCCGGATGGACCCCGGCACCGTCAAGGTCGACTGGGCGCTCGACGGTACGGTGCCCTGGGCCGAGCAGCCGGCGTACACCCCCGGCACGGTCCATGTGGCCGACTCGATCCCGCAGCTCACGGAGTCGCTCGGACAAGTGACGGCCGGCGCGATCCCCTCCGAGCCCTTCCTGCTGGCCGGCCAGATGACCACCACCGACGCGACCCGTTCACCGAAGGGAACGGAGTCGATGTGGGCCTACACCCACGTTCCCCAGGAGACCGACCGCGACGCCGGCGACGGCGGCATCCGGGGCGTGTGGGACCGGGACGACTGCGAGCGCTTCGCCGACCGGATGCAGGAGCGGATCGAACGACTGGCCCCCGGCTTCGGCAGCCGAGTCCTGGCTCGGCGGGTCCTCGGGCCGCGCGAGCTCGAAGCGCGGAATGCCAACCTGATCGGGGGAGCGGTCGGCGGTGGCACCGCGCAGCTGCAGCAGCAACTGGTGTTCCGCCCCGTCCCTGGCCTCGGCCGGGCCGAGACCGGTGTGCCCGGCCTCTACCTCGGGTCCGCTGCGGCCCATCCCGGTGGGGGCGTCCATGGCGCCTGTGGGATGAACGCCGCTCGGGCGGCGCTCGCGCACGACCGGGCACGGCGGATGGTGCCCTGGCCCCGGTCGTGACCGGTCTGTGCACCTGCATGAACCCCGGCTGGGCGGGCACCGTGTCGGCATGACGATGTCCGACCAGGAGCAGACGCGCCGGTTCGCCGAGCCAGACGATGACAAGCTCGAGTCCCCCACCCAGCTCGACTCGCGCTCGTGGCGCTACGTCGTGCGCAAGACCTGGCGGGAGTTCAGCTCCGACCAGTGCACCGACCTGGCCGCGGCGCTGACCTACTACGCCGTCCTCGCCCTCTTCCCCGCCGCGATCGCGATGACCTCCCTGCTGGGCCTGGTCGGTCAGGGCGACGAGGCGGTCAAGGAAGTGCTCTCAATCCTCGACGACCTGGGCGGCTCCTCGATGGTGAAGAGCGTCCGGCAGCCCCTGCTCGACCTCAGCCAGTCGCAGTCCGCCGGGCTGGCGCTGGTCCTCGGACTCGCGGGCGCGCTCTGGTCGGCCAGTGGCTACGTAGGCGCCTTCGGTCGTGCCATGAACCGGATCTACGAGATCGGCGAGGGCCGACCGATCTGGAAGCTGCGCCCCATCATGCTGCTGCTGACCGTGGTACTCGTCGTGCTGGCCGCGGCGGTGCTGCTGGCCCTCGTGCTGACCGGTTCGGTCGCCCAGGCCATCGGCGAGGCCCTCGGGCTCGGCTCCACGGGCATCCTGGTCTGGCAGATCGCCAAGTGGCCGGTGTTGCTGGCCGTCGTCGTACTCATCGTGGCGCTGCTCTACTACGCCACCCCCAACATCCGGCAGCCCCGGTTTCGCTGGGTCAGCGTCGGCGCGCTCTTCGCAATCATCATCTGGGCGGTGCTCTCGGCGGCCTTCGGGTTCTATGTCGCCAGCTTCGGGTCCTACGACAAGACCTACGGCACTCTCGGCGGCGTCATCGTCTTCCTGCTGTGGTTGTGGCTGACCAACCTGGCTCTGCTGTTCGGGGCGGAGCTCGACTCCGAGCTCGAGCGTGGCCGGGAGCTGCAGTCTGGTGAGGCTGCCGAGGAGACCCTCCAGCTGCCGCCGCGCGACACCCGCAAGCTGGACAAGGACGAGGCCGCCGAGGAGAAGGATCTCCAGATGGGCCGAGAGCTGCGACGCAGCCACGGCCACCAGTCGGGTCGACGCCGCAAGGGGAAGGGGGACTCGTGACGCTCACGTCGCTCTGGCGGGACCGTCGACCCCGCACTCCAGCTGTTGAGACGACCGTCGAGGGCGACTACGACGTCGTCGTGGTCGGCGCTGGAATCACCGGCCTGACCGCAGCTCTGCTCCTCGCGCGCGCCGGCTGCTCGGTCGCTGTCATCGAGGCGCGCCACCTGGGCGCCGGGACGACCGGAGGAAGCACCGCGAAGGTCAGCCTGCTCCAGGGCACGCAGCTGTCGCGGATCTCCCGACGCCACCCCGACGCGGTGGTGCGCGACTACGTCACCGCCAACCGTGAGGGACAGGCCTGGCTGGCCCGGTTCTGCGCCGACCACGGGGTGGAGGTGCAGCACCGACCGGCGTACACCTTCGCCACCAGCGACAGCGGTGCCAGGTCCGCCCGGGGCGAGTACGACGTCGCGCGCAAGGCAGGGCTGGACGTCGCCTGGCTGGAGAGCGTGGACCTGCCGTTTTCAACGACCGGTGCGGCCCGACTCGACGACCAGCTCCAGCTCGACCCCGTCGAGCTGCTCGACGCCCTGGCGCGCGAGGCGGAGGGGCACGGCGCCACGATCATCGAAGGAGTTCGGGTGCGTCGGGTCACGGGGTCCGACCCGGTGCGGGTCGTCACCGACATGGGGGTGGCCAGGACCGACACGGTCGTGATCGCCACCAACATGCCGATCCTCGACCGTGGCGCCTTCTTCGCACGCGCCAAGCCGTCCCGGTCCTACGCGCTCGCCTTCCGGACCCCGGAGCCGGCGGTGGACGGCATGTACCTGTCGGCCGACTCGCCAGCTCGCTCCCTGCGCGACGCGCCGGATCCTTCCGGCAGCCTCCTGCTGGTCGGCGGCAACGGCCACAAGCCGGGGGCAGCCGTGTCGGAGCAGCAGAAGCTCGACGATCTGCGCCGATGGACCGCCACCCATTTCCCCAAGGCCGAGGAGACCCACGCGTGGTCAGCCCAGGACTACGTCCCCCACCATGCGCTCCCGTTCGTCGGCCCGGTGCTGCCGGGGCGCGAGGAGGTGCTGGTCGCCGGGGGCTTCGCCAAGTGGGGTCTCACCAACGGCTCCGCCGCTGCCCTGGCCCTGGCGGGGCGGATCCTCGGCGGGCACCAGGACTGGGCCGCGATCTTCGAGCCCTGGCGATCGCGTGAGCTGCGCGGAGTCGTCGACAGCGCCCGGCTCAACGGCGAGGTGGGCATCGAGATGACCTGGGGATGGTTGCGTCCCGTGTTCCACCCGGGCGCCGGGGTGCCGCCCGACGAGGGCGAAGGGACCGTACGGCTGGACCGGGTCGGCACGCCCACGGCCTCGGCCCGCGTGGACGGTGTGGAGAGCAGGGTCTCGGCCGTGTGCAGCCATCTGGGCGGGGTCGTCCGCTGGAACGACGCCGAGCGCAGCTGGGACTGCCCGCTCCACGGCTCGCGGTTCGCGCCCGACGGTGAGGTGCTCGAAGGGCCCGCCACCTGCGGCCTGGCGCGGCGCTGAGCGAGCGAGGAACAGCCCAGACGGCTGGCCCGCTCAGTCCGCTGGACTCGGCTGCGGCGATGGCGCGAGCCGTTGGTGCACGATCGACGCGGCGACGACGGCCAGGATCACCACGGGCATCTGGTCCGCCGCCGCGTCACCCATCACCAGGACGACCAGCGTGACGCCCGTGACCGGCAGGCCGAGGATGGCGGTCCCGGCCGCCATCCCGACGGCCAGGCTGGGCACGAAGTCCGTTCCCGGAAGGTACATGTTGGCCAGGACGCCGACCGCCGCGCCGAGGAAGACCGCCGGGAACGTCGGGCCCCCGCGGAACGCACCGAGGCACACGCCGTAGCCGATGCCCTTGCAGACCAGCAGCATGGTCAGCGCCCCCGCCGACCACGTCCCCGGTGCCGTGGCCAGCGTGACGAGCGACTCCTGCCCGGAGAGTGCGACGTCGGCCGGAGAGTGCCCGGTGGTCACGGAGTACAAGGCAGCAACCAAGCCGACGGCGATTCCCGCGAGGATGGTGTAGGTGATCGTCCGTTGGGTCACCCAGCTCGCGGTCCGCCGGCCCAGCACGAAGACGGCCCAGGATCCGACGGCGACGGCGACCCCGATCGGAATCGCCCACGCCACGTTGCCGATCGTGAGCGGAACCGGCGAGAGGTCCGGGATGGTGAGCGAACCGACGTCCAGACCGCTCCAGCTCCCGAGACCGGTGAACACCATGGCGCCGACACCGCTGGACGCAAGGCACGGAAGGATGACGAGGAGCGCCTGGCGACGGCCCAGTCCGAGGAACTCCAGAAACAGGATCGAGGCCACCAGCGGGTTGCCCAGGATCGTGGAGATCGCGGCCGCGGACCCCGCGGCAGAGATCACCGCGGTCGCGTCTGCGCCGCCCATCCGGGAGGACCGCCGAACGGAGAGCACCGCCAACCCGCCGCCGAGTGCCAGCAGGGGCGCTTCCGGCCCCACGACTGCGCCGAGGGCCAGGCTGGCGCTGGCCGCCAGGAGGATTCCCGGCAGGTCGCCCGGCGCCGTCGGCCCGGACGCCAGGCCGAGTGCGGGAACGTGACCCCCGTTCCCCGGGAGGCGTCGGACCGCCAGGCCCACGAGGACTCCGGCCAGTGCCAGGGTGGGGATCGCCCACCAGGCGGGTGGCTCCGAGAATCCGAGTGCTGACGGCAAGGACTCCCAGACGAGGTTCTCGAGCTGCTCCACCGCCGCCACGAAGCCGAAGGCGATCACCGAGATCGGCACGCCGATCAGCGCTGCGACGAGGAGCAGTACCAGGTAACCGCGGCTGCGTTGCTGGGCGTCGTCCGAGCGGTTGACCTTCTGGCTGGGCTCTGTCGTCATCGCAAACCCCGCGCGTCGATTTCCGCGTCGTCGCAGCACACACCTCGAGGCTAGTGCCCGCCGGCGGCCGACGCGTCCGTTCGCCGAGAAGACGTGCCTGCCGGGTGGCTAGCCTGCCCTCATGCGCCGGCTGCTGATCGTCCACCACTCTCCAACCGATCTGGTGCAGAGCCTGACCGACGCAGTGGTCGCGGGCGCCAACGACGACGAGATCGACCGCGTCGAGGTGGTCGTGAAGCCGGCCCTGGAGGCGGACGCCGACGACGTGCTCGCGGCCGACGGTTACCTGCTCGGGACCACCGCGAACTTCGGCTACATGAGTGGGGCGCTCAAGCACTTCTTCGACACCATCTTTCTCCAGGCCGGCGGTGCGCTCTCGGACGACGGGTCCGCCGCGACCGCCAGCGGGGGCAAGAAGCCGTTTGGGCTGTGGGTGCACGGGCGCTACGACACGACCGGCGCGGTCCGGTCCGTGCTGTCCATCGTCGGAGCACTGCCGTGGAGCCAGGCCGCGGAGGTGCTCGAGGTGCTCGGCGACGTGGGCGAGGACGAGCGCGCTGCGGCGTACGAGCTGGGCGGGACGCTGGCCGCGTTGCTGATGGACTGAACACCACGCGCGGGCCTGGCGGTAGCATCACGCCAACCCGCCACCCCCGACCACGAGGAGGCAGCCCGCGTTGTCGCACGTCCTACGCGGTCTTGTCCTGCTCGTGGTCCTCCTGCTGACCGCCTGCGGCGCGGAGGGGCAGGGCAGCAATGCCGATCCCGACCAGGTCGACGCGGTCGAGGCACCGGAGCTCGGCGCGTGCCGGGTGATGACGCCGGACGACGTCGCCCTGCCCACCAACGCGACCGAAACCGTCGACTGCGACGAGCGGCACAATGCCGAGACCTACGCCGTCGGCCAGCTCCCGGCTTCGTTCGACGACGCCGCCTACGACGACAGCGAGGTCGGCGCCTTCGCCTACGACCGCTGCAGCGACAAGTTCATGACGTTCCTGGGTGCTGATGAGAGCGTCGTGATGCGGACCGTGGTGAGCTGGGCGTGGTTCCGGCCCTCGGAGGAGGCCTGGGACAAGGGAGCGCGCTGGTACCGATGTGACATCGTCGGCGGGGGCGACCAGAGCGAGGCCTACGTCGACCTGCCCAAGACCGCCAAGGGCCTGTTGCTCCGCCAGGCCGACAAGTGGATGGTGTGCGCCGACGGGGAGACGGTCGCGGAGTCGCCCAAGATCCCCTGCTCGGAGAAGCACACCTGGCGCGCAGTGACCACGATCAAGGTCGGCGAGGCCGGAGAGGAGTACCCCGGTGACCGGTTGGTCGAGGTGAAGACCCGCGACTTCTGCTCCGACTCGGTGGGCGCGTGGCTCGGCTACCCCGTCGACTACGACTACGGCTACACGTGGTTCCACGAGGCGGAGTGGGAGGCCGGTAACCGGCGCTCGGTCTGCTGGGCGAAGACCGACCGGTGAGACCGTGGGGCCTGCCGTTTGGTACCAAACGGCAACTTCCGAGCGGCTGGACCTGCCGTTTGGTACCAAACGTGGGGGTCTGAGCCGGAGTCCTCGCGCGTCAGAACCCCAGCCGCCGCAGCTGGCGCGGGTCCTTCTGCCAGTCCTTGGCGACCTTGACGTGCAGGTCGAGGTAGACCGGAGTGCCGAGCATCGCCTCGATCTGGTGCCGGGCCGCAGTGCCGACCGCACGCAGGCGGGAGCCGCGGTGGCCGATCACGATCCCCTTCTGGGATGAGCGCTCGACGAACAGGTTGGCGTGGATGTCGAGCAACGGCTTGTCCTCGGGCCGACCCTCGCGCAGGCCCATCTCCTCGACCACCACAGCGATCGAGTGCGGCAGCTCGTCGCGCACGCCGTCGAGGGCTGCTTCGCGGATCAGCTCGGCGGCGATCGTCTCCTCCGGAGAGTCGGTGAGCTCGCCGTCGGGGTAGAGCTGCGGGCCCTCCGGCATGAGCCCGACCAGGAGGTCGGCCAGCAGCGCGACCTGGTCGCCCGACCGGGCCGAGACCGGCACGATCTCGGCCCACTCGGTGTCGGTCTCGCGGCCGAGCTCCTGGATGGCGAGCAGGTGCTCGCCGATCCGTGCGGGCGTGGCCAGGTCGGTCTTGGTGGCGACCGCGATCTTCGTCGTACGGCGCACTTATGCCAGCTCGCCGACGATCAACCGGTCACCGGGCCCGACCTTCTCGTCGGCCGGGAAGCACACGGCGACCACGTCGACCTCGCTCCAGGTCGTCCGGACCAGGTCGTTGAGCCGCTCACCCAGAAGAGTGCGAGGCCGGTGGAGGCCCGGGGTGTCGACCAGGATCAGCTGGGCATCTGGGCGGTGCACGATGCCCCGGACGACCGTGCGCGTGGTCTGGGGCTTGTCGGAGGTGATCGCGACCTTGGTGCCGACCAGCGCGTTGGTCAGGGTCGACTTGCCGGCGTTGGGTCGTCCGACGAAGGACGCGAACCCGCTGCGGTGTTCAGGGGGTTCAGCCATCACGGGCCTCGTCGTACTCCGCCCAGATCTGTTCATCCGACTTCCCGGCGGCCTTGCCGGCCCGCCAGATCGGTCCCGGGTCCACTGCGCGTGGCTGGCGCCGGGTCGCCAGGCGCCAGTAGCCCATCACGTCGTACGCCGCACTCGGCAGCTGCCGCTCCCGCATCAGGTGCTTGCGGATGGCCCGCATCTGGGCGGACTCCCCCGCCATCCAGAAGTAGCCCTCGCCGGGGGGCCAGTCGATCGACTGCACGACCTCGGCCAGGGCACTCTGCCCAGTCGCCGGCGGTGAGAGCCAGGTCACGTCAGGCCCGTCCGGGAGGTAAGTCGGCAGGTCGTCGGGCACCTCGGCCCAGATCCGGGTCTCGACCGCCCGGGCGCGTCTGCTCTCGGCGATCCGGGCCATCGCCGGCATCGCGGTCAGGTCACCGACCAGCAGCAGCCATCGCGCCTCCTCCGGCATCGCGAAGGATCCCCGGGGCTCGGTGACCATGACCTCGTCCCCGACGCAGTCACGGGTCGCCCACTCGGTCACCAGCCCGACCTCGTGGACCACGACGTCGAGGACCAGCTCGCGTCCGTCCCACGAGCGCACGGTGTAGTAGCGGCTCTGGTACTGGCCGGGCACGATCAGCCCGACCCACTCGTCGGGGACGCCGGTCGACCTGAAGCCCGCGAGGCCGTCACCCGCGAGGGTGAGACGCAGCAGGTGCGGCGAGATCTCCTCGCGGCGCACCAGCTGTGCGTCGTACCGCCGGGCCCGGGTGCTCACCTGCGCAGGCTATCGACAACTCTGAACTGGCAGTTTTTCCCTCATGGATGTGGAAGTCTTTCGCCACATTCGCCAGTTCCAGGGGAAAGAAAGCATGCATCCGTCTCGTCTCACCGCGGCCGTCACCATCGGCGCCGCGCTCCTGCTGACCCCCGGCGCCGGCTTCGCGGGCGCCTCCGTCGATGGGACCTCCCAGCCGCGGGAGGACAGCTACTACCCCGCCAAGGGGGACCCGGGTGTCGACGTCCTCCACTATGGACTCGATCTCGACTGGCGGCGGTCGGCGCGCACCCTGGTGGGCCACGCGGTCCTCGATGTTCGTGCCACAGGACCGACCAACAGCTTCCGGCTCGACCTGCACAGCGCGATGCAGGTCTCCTCGGTCAAGGTCGACGGGAGCGCCGTCAACGCCTCGCACACGGGAAAGACGCTCACCGTGCCGTTGACTGCAGAGGTCCCGGCGGACTCCCGGCACGTCCTCGAGGTCGATTACCGCGGTACGCCGCAGCCGGTCCGCGGTCCCAGCACCCGGCCGGACATGCAGCGGATCGGGATGCGGGTCACGAAGGACGGCCAGCTGCGGACCATGCAGGAGCCATTCGGCGCCTTCACGTGGTACCCCGTCAACGACCACCCCTCCGACAAGGCCCTCTACGACATCACCGTCGAGTCCCCGTCGGGCTGGTCCGGAATCGCAAACGGGACCATGAGCCGGTTGCCAGCCAACGGCGATCGGCCGGTCACCGCGTGGCACCTCTCGCAACCGGCCGCCAGCTATCTCGTGACCCTCGCTGTGGGTCCGTATGCCCACCGTTCCCTCACCGGACCGCACGGACTTCCCCTCCACTTCTGGGTCCCCCGCCAGCACGTCTCGGACTACATGAGGGTGTTGCGGAACGTGCCCCGCGACCTGGTGTGGCTCGAGGACAAGCTTGGTCCCTATCCCTTCGAGACCGCAGGCGCCGTCATCGTCCCGGGCGGCTCCGCCATGGAGACCCAGACCCTGGTCACCTTCGGTGCACGCCTCTTCGGCCGCGGCGCGCGGGAGATCATGGTCCACGAGCTGGCCCACCAGTGGTACGGCGACACCGTCACCCCCAACGACTGGACTGGACTGTGGCTCAACGAAGGTATGGCGATGTACCTCCAGGCCAGGTGGAACGTCGAGCACACCAGCACGCAGTGGTCCCTCTGGCGCGAGGAGTTCGAGTTTGGCAACTCCTTCTACCGGAAGACCGACGGTCCGCCGGCGGCGTACAAGAGGAAGCACTTCGCGGAGAGCTGTGTCTATTACTGCACGGCCCTGATGTACGACCACCTGCGGGAGCGGCTCGGCAACCGCTCGTTCTACCGGCTCGTGCGTCAATGGCCGCAGACCCACCTCAACAGCAGTGCCGACAAGGCGACCTTCGTCAACTGGGTCGAGTCCGAGACCGGCCGCGAGCTCAGCCCCTTCTTCAACCGCTGGTTGCTCTCTCCCACATGGCCGCCGAGCTAGCTCACCAGGTCGGTCTCAGGGGGAACCCGTCCTCGCCGTTCTCCGTTGTGCGCGCGGCCAGGACGTGGAACAGCTGGATCTCGTTGCGCTCGAACGCCAGCCGCGAGCCGGCCATGTAGAGCCCCCACACCCGCGCGGTGCCCTCGCCGACCTCGGCCACGCAGGCGTCCCAGTTCTCCTTCAGGTTGCGGCACCAGCCGGTCAGCGTGAGGGCGTAGTGGCGCCGGAAGTTCTCGGCGTGCATGACCTCCAGTCCGACGTTCTGGGCCTCGGTGACGATCCGTCCGGAGCCGATCAGCTCGCCGTCGGGGAAGACGTAGCGGTCGAGGAACGCGCCGATGTCCTGGCGGTGGTTGTGGGGCCGGGTGATGCAGTGGTTGAGCAGGCGCCCCTCGGGACGCAGGCGGTCGCGCAGGAACCCGAAGTAGGCCGGGTAGTTGCGGACCCCGATGTGCTCGGTCAGACCGATGGAGCTGACTGCGTCGAAGTCGGACTCCATCACGTCCCGGTAGTCGAGGTGGCGCACCTCGGCGAGGTCGCCCAGTCCCTCCCGGTCGATCGCCTCCTTCGCCCAGGCCGCCTGCTGCCGGGACAGGGTCACGCCAAGGGCCCGGACGCCGTACTCGCGGGCGGCGTGGCGGACCATGCCGCCCCACCCGCACCCGACGTCGAGGAGCCGCTGCCCGGCCTTCAGGTCGAGCTTGCGGGCGACGAGGTCGTACTTCTCGAACTGCGCCTCCTCCAGCGACGCCTCGGCCTTGGGGAAGACGGCGCAGGTATAGGTCATCGAAGGCCCGAGCACGTGCTCGTAGAACCTGTTGGAGACGTCGTAGTGGTGGGAGATCACTGCGGCGTCGCGGGTCATCGAGTGGCGCAGGCCCTCCATCGTCCGTCGCCAGCGGGGCAGGGTCTCCTCGGGCGGGGGCTGCGGTGGGCGGAGGCTGCCGAGCCCGAGGCTGCGGACGATCTCGAGGCCCTCGGTCGGCGACGGGGTGCGGAACCGCAGGTTGTTCTGCAGCAGCACCAACGCGTCGTAGGGGTCTCCCGGGTGCACGCCGTGCAGCACCAGGTCGCCGGTGACGTAGGCCCGCGCGAAGCCGAGGTCGCCCGGCGCGGTCAGCAGGTAGGCCAGCCCGCGTGGGGTGACCAGCTCCAGGGTGATCTCGGCGTCGGGCGCTCCCGCACTGCTGCCGTCGTACGCCTTGAAGCCCACGGGCAGCGGGTCGCGCAGGAGCGACTCGATGGCCTCTCCGATCTTCAGTGTCACTGTCGTCGCACCGCCTTGTCGTAGAGGGTGTTCAGTCGGTCGTCGGGGTCGTAGGTCGCCTTGACGCGCGCGAGGTTCGGTCCGTCGTAGAGCCGGTCGAAGGTTTCGCGGTCGTAGAAGGCCTCGGAGTAGAGGGACTTGTGGCCACCGAGCTCGAGCATCTTGTCCTCGATCGCGCGGTTCAGGGGCGCGTCCACGGCCTCCGGGCCGACGTGGACGGTGCCCCAGAAACCGATGTTGACCCATGTGACCCCCGGCTCAAGGGGGTACGAGGGCCAGGCTCGCTTCGCGACCACGGGGCACAGCCAGACCGGGCGCATCCCGACGCGTTCGTCGAACCAGGCCAGGAACTCGGGCAGCCGTTCGACCGGGACCTCGACGTCCTGGATCACGGCCTCCCGCTGCGGCCGCCCCGCCCGGCGGTCCAGCCGGTCGGCGATCTTGAAGCGCTGGTCCAGCCGGACCAGCCGGTGGTAGACGTCGGAGCGTCGCCAACGCCGGGGCCACAGCCGACGTAAGACGGGGTGCTGGGCACCGAAGGCTCGCGAGCACCAGAACCAGTCGGTGTCCCAGCGCCACAGGTGGTCGTGCACCGTCAACGCGTCGCGCCCGCGCCGTCGCAGGGACTGGTAGTAGATCTCCTGACCGGTGTAGTCGCTGACGGCGGGCACGTCGTCCGCCCACCGGCCGAGCACCAGATAACCCTCGGTCGGTGCGAACGCGACACCGTCGAGGACGTCGACCGGCTCGCCGTCCCAGCTGCGGTCGGCGACGATCCGGTCGATCGCGGCGGTCAGTTCCTCCGGCGTTCCGAACCGGACGTTGCGCAGCGCCAC
>JBJMIQ010000219.1:0-5203 GCA_045806805.1 Nocardioides sp.
ACTCCTCCTCGCGCTCGTGCTCACGGGGTGTGGCGACAGCGAGGACCCTGCCGTAGAGGCGGTTGCCGGAGATCTGCTGGAGGCCACCGGCACGGGCGACGGTCAGGCCGCCTGCGAGGTGCTGTCTCCGCACACTCGGGACGAGCTGGAGCAGTCGAGTGGCAAGCCGTGCGAACGCGCCATCCTCGAGGAGTCCATCGGCCACGGCGGAGCCGTCCGGGACGCGGAGGTGTTCGAGACCATGGCCCAGGTCAGGTTCGACGACGAGACCGTCTTCCTGTCGAAGTTCGACTCAGGTTGGCTCGTCGTCGCCACCGCGTGCACTCCACGACCCGAGGGACCCTACGACTGCTCGGTCAGCGGGGTGTGACGTGCGCACCATGTTCACCGTCTATCTCGCCATGATCTTCCTCGGACTGGCGCTGATGCTCGTTGCTGCCCTGGGGCACGTGCCGTGAGGCGGTTTCTCCGGGAGAACTCCCTGTCCCTGTTCTTCGGCCTGATCTTCGTCGGCAGCCTGGTGGGCCAGTCCTTCGCCGGGTGGCAGCAGTTCAACGCCACGCAGCTCGCCGAGCATCTCGACCCGGTGACGTGGGCCGGCTACGTGACCTCCAGCGACTTCGCGGTCGACGTCTCGGAGAACTGGCAGAGCGAGTTCCTCCAGTTCTGGCTCTATCTCACAGCCACGGTGTGGCTGCTGCAGAAGGGCTCTCCGGAGTCGAAGGAGCTGGACAACGTCGGACTCGAGACCGACAAGGAGCAGAAAGTCGGCTACGCCGCCACGAAGGACTCCCCGTCCTGGGCCAGGACGGGAGGATGGCGCACTGCGCTGTACTCCTCCTCCCTGGCGATCGTGATGGGCACGATCTTCCTGCTGTCCTGGCTGGTCCAGTCAGTGGCCGGATGGGCCGCGTACAACGAGACGCGCCTGCAACAGCTCCAGGACCCGCTCAGCTGGGGCGCCTACCTGTTCAACGCCGACTTCTGGGCCAGGTCACTCCAGAACTGGCAGAGCGAGTTCCTGGCCGTCGGCGCCATGGCCGTCCTCTCCATCTATCTGCGCCAGCGAGGCTCATCGCAGAGCAAGCCGGTCGGCGAACCCCACGACGCCACGGGCATCGAGGGCTGAGAACGGGAGAGGAAGTGGGTCCTCGGTGCCGCTGGTTGGACCCCGAGGACCGGGGAGGACACGGCGTACGGCCTCCCGGGCAAGCTGTACCCAGGTTCCGGCGCCGGATTCCAGTCAGCCGCTGCGCTGCTCCGAGTCGCTCCGCCCTGCCGCTTCTTCCACGAGGTGAGCAGCAACCTCGCGCAGCTTCGTCTCCGAGCTCGAGGCGACCCGGGTCAGGTAGCGGAAGGCCCGGTCCTGGTCCAGGCCGTAGCGCTCCATCACGATCCCGAGCGCGACGCCGATGGTGGTGCGGGAAGTCAGGGCGGCGTTCAGGTTCTCTGCATCCCAGGCCCGTCCCATGGCCAGGGCTGCGTGCGAGGCGAACAGCTCGGCCAGGTGCGCAGTCTCGGGGTCGATGGTGTCGCAGGAGGTCGAGTAAAGATTCAGCCCGCCGCGAGTGTGTTCATCCACGTAGAGCCGCAGCCCCATCTGGGACCGCAGACCCAGCTCGCGGGCACCGCCCATGAACCTCGGCCACCGGGACTCCCGCCAGACCTGTTCCACCAACACGACCGGCTCGGTCGCGATGGCGTGCAGGCAGGGCCCCTCGCCCAAGGAGTACTGCAGTTGATCCAGCTGGTACACCAGGTCTCCGGTGGCGGCTTTCGTCTCCACGGTTCCGTCCCGGTGGGCCACCGAGACCCCGGCGTGGTCGATCTCGGGCATCGAGTCCCGAGCCACCTCCACGATGGTGTCCAACAGGGACGGCAGGTCCCTGGGCGCGTTGATCGCACGCGCTACCTGGGTGATGGCATCCGAGATGTCCCCATGCAGGCTCATGGCAACCGCTTCCTGTCGGGCGAGGAACACGACAGCAGAAACGGCGATGTGCCAAAGGACGGAACGTCTGCGTGAACCGTGGGACGAGGCGGGGGTTCCACCTCGTGTCGGAAACACACTACGCCCCGGTCAGCCCGGAGGGAACGCGGAGGATCATCGCCCCTCCGGCGGTCTGCCAAGGGCGCCTCCCGCAGGAGCGCCGGCTCACCCGGCGTGTCCACTCCGGGCACCCCATCCCTCCGCAAGGTCTGGGCGGGAGGGGCGGGTCCAAGAGGCTGGTTGCTCAACCCACCAGACCTGCCAAGACCGGGCACGCGCACCCGGCCTTGCCTGATGGAAGCGTACGGGAAAGCCGGGGTCAGCAACATCCTTGCGTCTTTGCACGCGCGTAGGGCCGTTTGCACGAGAAGGAATGATCCTTGCCCCAGGCGGTCAAGGTGCGACGATCAGGGCTTGGGGTGCTGCCTGCTTCATCCGGGTGTTGAGCCACGTGAGCTGCCGCGACGTCTCCGCGTTGCTGGAGGTGGCAATCTCCAGCAGCTCGCGATCCCGGAGTCCTTGGGCGCCCTGCGCAATGACGGTCCACGTCGTCTGGACAAGGCTTGCCAGAACGTGCAGGTCCTGAAGGTCGCGGAGCAGACCGATCTCACCCTCGCGGACCTGGTCGAGTGCCGTCGCACGCAGGCGTTCGGGCTCATCGACGTCGTCCTGCTCGCCGTAGCGTTCCACGACAGGGGCGAGCGACTTCCGGTGGTTGTCGCTCCAGCCCGCGAGCGTGTGGCAGGTATGGAAGACGTCGGCCTGCCGAGCGTGCCCCTCGGCGACGGCACGCAGGGAATCGGCGAGGGTCTTCTCGCTGTGGTCGGCCAGCGCCACATAGGTGGAAAGGTGCGGCATCACTGCGCTCCGTTCTGGGCCGGGTCAAGTGCATAGTGCGGCGTTTCCGTGAGCACCTCGCTGGAGGTTGGCGCGCCCCCGCCCGTGGGCGGCATCGAGTTGGTCGCCGACACCGATGCGGCGGTGGTGGGCGCGGGTGCAGGGCCGTCGCCGCCGCGCAGTCGGGAGATCCGGCACGCGGCGGTCTTGAACGTCGGTTGCTTCGACACCGGGTCCCACACCGTCATCGTCAGCTCGTTGGCCGCGCGCCGGTCGGCGTCGGCCCGGGGCTCGAGTCCGTTGGGATCCCAGTGTCCGTAGTGGAACGGGGCGAACACCGCCCCCTCCATGACCCGCCCGACCCTGGCCCGCACCTCGATCGCACCGCGCGGCGACTCGACTCGCACCCAGTCACCCTCGCCAATGCCGTGCCGGTCAGCGTCGGCCCGGGAGATCTCGACCCAGGCGTCGGGGGCCGCGTCGTCCAGGGAGCGGGCGCGCCCGGTCTTGGTGCGGGTGTGGAACTGGTAGACCGTTCGGCCGGTCGTGTAGAGCAACGGATACTCATCGTCGGGCGTCTCGTGCGGCGGGGTGTAGGGCGCCCCCTTGAGGAAGGCGCGGCCGGCCGGCGCGATCGCCCGGTGCTCCTGCTCAGTGACCGTGCCACCGGTGACCAGGTCGTGGCCATAGGTCTCGCAGGAGTCGGTGTCGGTGGGGAATACGCCGTCGGCGTAGAGCCGGTCGGTGCCCTCGGGATGCTCCTCGTTGACCGGCCAGGGAATCCCGGACGGGCCCCGCAGCTTCTCGTAGGACAGGCCCGTGTAGTCGACCGGCCGTCCGGCCGTGATGGCCTTCCAGGCGTCGAAGGCCTCCTCGGGAGTTCGCCAGCCGATCAGAGGCTGGCCATGGTTGTTGGCGAACCCCATCGCGTCGGCGTACATCAAGAAGATGTCGAAGTCGCTTCGTGCGTCACCGGGCGGCTGCACCGCCTGCTCGGAGAGGTGGACCGTGCGGTTGACGTTGGTGAAGCAGCCGGTCTTCTCCCCCCACCCCGCAGCGGGCAGGACCACGTCGGCGAGCTCGGCGGTCTCGGTCAGGAACAGGTCCTGTACGACCACGAAACACTGGTCGCCGCCGAGGATCCTGCGGATGCGGGCGGTCTCCGGCATGGACACGGCCGGGTTGGTGGCCGAGATCCACAGGAAGCCGATGGAGCCGGTCTCGGCATGGGACATGATCTGCATCGCATGGGTGGGAGGTGCCCAGTGCGGGATGGTCATCGGGTCCACGTCCCAGGCGTCGGCGAGCTGCTGCACGTGCTCGGGGTTCTCCCAGTTGCGGAACCCTGGCAAGTCCCCGTCCGCACCACACTCCCGGTTGTTCTGCGCGGTGGGCTGGCCGTTCATCTGCAACACACCGGCGCCGGGTCGGCCGATCATGCCGCGCAGCAGGTGGAGGTTGTGCACGGCCACGGACGCGGCAGTCGCCTGGTGGGACTGGTAGAAGCCCTGGAGCACGGTGGACAGGACGCCCTCGCTCTCCCCGAAAATGCGTGCCGCGGCACGGAGATCCTCAGGGTCGACGCCGCAGATGGAGGCGACGTGGTCGGCGTCGTACGGCTCGACGGTGGCGCGGAGCTCCTCGAGGCCGACCGTGTGCTCATCGACCCACGCCTCGTCGATCCATCCCTTGGCCAGCACCTCTCGGGTGAGCCCGTTCATCAGCGCCATGTTGGTGCCGACCCGAGGCGCCACGTGGACTCCGCCGGTGCGGCTGGCCTCCTCGGCGACCAACGTGCGCCGCGGGTCCACGCAGACCAGGCGCGGCGGGTCTTCGCCCCGGGTGCGGTCGAGGATCCTGGCCCACAGCACCGTCTGGGTCTCCGGCATGTTGTGGCCGTAGAGGAAGATCGCGTCACAGTGCTCGATGTCGGTGTAGGAGCCTGGTTGCCCGTCCGCACCGAAGGATTCCTTGAATGCTGCCGCGCTGGTTGCTGTGCAGAGCCGGGTGTTCCCGTCCATGTGGGGTGTGCCGAGGCCGGCCTTGCCGATCACCGCCAGGGTGTAGTACTCCTCGAGGAAGAGCTGCCCGGACGTGTAGAAGCCGTGGCTGAGCGGACCTTTCTCCTCCAGCAACCGCTTGCTTTGGGAGACCACGCGGCCCATCGCGGTCTCCCAATCGGTCTCCACGAGGCGGCCGTCCTCACGCACCAGGGGCCGGGTGAGCCGGTCCTTCGATGCAGCCCACGGCGTGCTGCCGTACAGGCCCTTGGGACCCAGACGCCCATGGTTCACCGTGTCGCCGGCGCGTCCCCGCACCCCGACCATGCGACCGTCCTTGACGGCGATGTCGGCGCCACATCCGTTGCTGCACAAC
>JBJMIQ010000220.1:0-8887 GCA_045806805.1 Nocardioides sp.
GGCTTGGTGTGCGGGTTGTCCACGCGGAAGAGCGTGACGCCGTGGTCGATCCACACCTGCAGCACCCGGCGGATCTCCGTGGCGATCCCGATGGGGTCGTTGTCGAAGTTCAGCGGGTAGATGTCCTGGTACTTCTTCGGCGGGTTCTCGGCGTAGGCGATGGTGCCGTCGGCGCGGGTGGTGAACCACTCGGGATGCTCGCTCACCCAGGGGTGGTCGGGCGAGCACTGCAGGGCGAGGTCGAGCGCGACCTCCATGCCCAGGCCGCGGGCGCGGGCGACGAAGGCGTCGAAGTCCTCGAAGGTGCCCAGGTCGGGGTGGATCGCGTCGTGACCACCGTCGCGGCTACCGATCGCCCACGGTGAGCCGGGGTCGTCCGGGCCCGGGTTGAGCGTGTTGTTGGGCCCCTTGCGGTTGACCTCGCCGATCGGATGGATCGGCGGGAGGTAGATCACGTCGAAGCCCATCTCGGCCACGGCGTCGAGCCGCTTCGCGGCGGTGCGGAAGTTTCCACTGGTGACCTTGCGGGTCTCCGGGTCCATGGTCGCTCCCTCGGAGCGGGGGAAGAACTCGTACCAGCTCCCGAAGAGCGCCCGGCTTCGCTCGGCGTAGACGCGGAACGGCCCCTCGACCGTGAGCAGCTCGCG
Source organism: Nocardioides sp. (assembly GCA_045806805.1). GTDB lineage: Bacteria > Actinomycetota > Actinomycetes > Propionibacteriales > Nocardioidaceae > Nocardioides. The sequence continues at coordinate 648 of JBJMIQ010000220.1, forward strand.
CAGCGGGTGCGCCTGGAGAACCTCGACGAGCTCGGGATCCTGCAGGGCGGCGAGCCGCGCACCGGCCGGCCGCCCAGCGTCTGCGGCGGCGTCGATGGCACCGGCCACCAGCTTCAGCTCGGCGGGCGACTCGAGTCCTTCCGCGACCCGCTCCAGCAGCAACCGGCCTTCGGTGAACATCAGCTCCACGTCGACGTCAGCCGGGATCTTGAGGCCGGCATCGTGCTCCCAGGTGGACAAGGGGTCCGACCATGCCTGGACCTCGAACGTCCACGCGCCCTCGGCGTCAGGTGTCACCCAGGCCGCGAGGAGGTCGGGGACGTGGGGGTCGCGCTCCATCCGGACCGGTGGTCGTCGTACGCCGTCGGGGCCGATCAGCACGACGTCGGCTCCGAGCTGGTCGTGTCCCTCCCGGAAGATGGTGGCGGAGACGGGGAACGGTTCGCCCACGGTCGCCTTCGCGGGATGACGGCCCAGATCGACCAGGGGCTTGACATCCATGACGGGGATACGTCCGACCATGGCCCCCACACTTGCGAACCGGGACCCGCCCGCGCAAGCCGAGGGGGTCCAGCACAGACGCGTCGGGCCCGTCACCCTCCGGAGGGTGACGGGCCCGAGGCTGTTGCCGAACCAGCCCTCAGTAGACCTGCAGCTCCGCGGCGTGCACGATGCTGTCGCGGTCGGACGCCGACTTGCAGTCGGTGTCGTTGGTCGGGTCCTTGTCCTGCTCACCGGCGTAGGCGGGCGTGCCGCTGCACTGGTTCTCCAGGACGACGAACCGGATCGCCCTGGCCCGGGTGTCGCGGACGTTGAACCCGCGCAAGGTCAGGTTCGGCGCCACCGGCCGCGGCGCGACGGCCGGGAAGGCGTTGCCGGGCGAGGTGTAGAACCGCTTCCACCGGGCGCTCGCCGAGCCGCAGTTCTTCACGCAGGCCTCCAGGGCGAACTTGCGGAGCGCGGTGAACCGCGACCCGGCGTCCGGGTCCTGGGCGAGAGGAACGGGGTCGCTGTCGGAGGACGGGTGGAGCATGGCGCTCACCTGGACCCGGTGGATCCGACGTGCTTGGCGCCCGGCCAGGTCCACCACGACAAATGGGTGTCGCTTGTCGACGCTGGTACCGGCATCGTTGACACCGCCCCAGTTGGTGCCCTCGGTGCCGTCGATGAGGCTGCCCGGGTTGAGCGAACCCGCGCTCGACGCGATCACCTTGGCGCCGGCAGCCTTGCTGGCGATGTTGACCGGGACGTGGATACGCACGGTCTTCCGACCGGGACGCACGTTCATGGAGAACCGTTTGAATCCACGCTGCTTCGACACGTAGAGCATCTGGTAGTGACCCGGGACGAGTCGCGTCGAGGCGCCGAGCTTTGACTTGCGGTTGGTGTCGGCCACCGGCGTGACCCGTGCCTGGTAGCGGCCGACATAGATCTGGCCGGAGCCCGGCGCCTGGAACCGGACGATGCCGTTGCGCTCCTTCGGCGAGACGAAGCTCGCTCGGGGCTGGGCGTCGTCCGCGTTCTTGATCTTCGCGCCGGCCCCCATGCCCCGCTGGGCGAACGCGTGCCACATCACCTTCAGGTCCTTGCCGGCGAAGCGCATCCGGTCGGCGGCCAGCATGGCGTCACGAGCGTCCAGCATCGAGGTCGCCGGTTGCTGCAGCAAGAAGGCGTCGAAGACCAGCTGGATCCAACGGCGGTTGCCCGGGCACAGGACGGGCCGGCGGGGAGACTTCCGAATGCTGGCCTCCGAGCACTGCCGCTGCAGCACCTTGTTGGAGTAGGGGAAGGCGCGGTTGTGCTTCTTCACCAGCGCCTGGCGTACGGACCACTGGGTTCCGTTCCAGATCTCACCGTCGGCGTGCACCTCCGGCCCGGTGAGGTCGAATCCGTAGTCCGAGTAGTTGAGTGGGTTCTTGTAGATGGCGTAGTCACGGATACCGGTCTTGCGGTTGCCGGTGGCGTACGCGCCCTCGATGAAGGGGTGCACGCCGGTGGCGTAGCCATGGCTGAACTGGTATTCACTCGCCGTGAGGTCCCCCCACGACTCGCCCATCGCACCGCCCTGGTCCGAGCTGATGTTGTTGTCCGGACCGCCGATCATGCGGTTGCTGATGGCGTGTGTGTACTCGTGACCCACCACTCCCATGTCGAGGGAACCGTCGGCGCACGGTGCGTAGAACGCGCCGGCGATCGGCTGGAAGAGGTACTGGTTGGTGATGCCGGACACGCCGTCGTTCTCAGTGATCTGGTTGGCGTTGTCGCGGCCCTCGAACGTCGGTTGTCCGCCGGTCAGTGCACCTGCCTGGGCATTCCCGACCTCAGGGTCACCCGGGCGACCGCCGCGGCTGAAGTTCTCCTTCTGCATGTTGTAGTTCCGCTCGGTGAAGCCCAGGTAGTAGGCGTAGTCATGCATCCGGTTGTGGGACACGAAGAGGTTGGTCACGACCGGGTTGATGTCGTTGCCGCCCGGGTGCAGGTTGCTCGGGTCGCACTTGGAGTTGTTCCACGCGTCCGTGAACTTCTCGGTGTACTTGCGCTGCGGCTCGAACGGCGCCTGCGCGAAGCCGCCGGGTGTCAGCGGGCTGACCCAGGCCTCGTGCGTGGTGGCGTTGTTGCCGTCGGTGGACAGGGTCGACTGGCCGGTGGACGGGTTGGTGTCCCACGGGCCCGGGGCAGCGGGGTTGACGAACGGTCCGGTCGACAGCGTGCAGCCCGCGCGGCTGAGCCAACACCCGATCACGGAGTTGGTGGGGGCCGTCTTCGCGCCCAGCGAAGCCAGGTTCGGGTTGGCGCTGAACAGGCGCCAGCGCGGCGAGAACTCAGCGTCACCGGCGTCCGGCGCGCCCTGGTCGCTCGTGGTCACCATCGCGGCGTAGTTGCCCGGCTCCGTGAAGGGAACGGTCGGGTTCTGGAACGGGCAGACCTGCAGGTGGTAGATGCCGGCGGGAATGTTGTTGCTCGTGTAGGTGACCGCCTCGGGGCTGGTTCCCGAGTCGAAGCTGGCCAGCACCTGACGGTTGGGGTCGAGCAGCTTGATCACGATGTCGTTGACCGTGTTCGCCATCGCGACCGTGGCGTCGATGCGCTTGGTGTTGCCGTCGGTCAGCTCGAAGTCGTTTTCGTCGCAGTCGGTCGCGGTGATCTTGCCCTGGAAGGGGAACGCGTCGTTGTTGTTCTCGACCTGGTTCTGCCGCCACAGCACGTCGCCGTCCCGGGCGTCGACGATCACCTTGTAGGAGAACGCCGAGCCTCCGTCGACATCGGTGACGCTGGTCTCGTACACCGGGCGTACGGCGCCGTTGGTCATCGCCAGGGAGCGCAGCCGGGCGCGCTGGTCCTGGGCGAAGTTTGGCACCGTGAGCAGGGTCCAGCCGGCCTTCGTGCTGGTGTCGATCCGCCCCACGTTGGTGGCGGAGACGCGGCGTCCGACGTTGGTCGCGGCCTTGAGCCAGGCTGCTTGTGCGTCCAGTACGCGGGCCTGGGGCGTGGCACTGGTCTTGGCCAGCGAGGACGACGCGTAGGCGATTTCACCGTTGGCGACCCCCACGGTCACCATGCCGTCGAGGGCAGCGGGGAGGCCGCCGAAGACCTGACGGAAGAGCACGGCGTGGGCGTTGCTCTGCGCGAGGCGCTGGTCGTTGACCAGCTGGAGTGCGTCGACCTGAGCGGTGCTGAGGCCGAAGACGGCGGCGTTGCTGCGCAGCCAGCTGCGGGCAGCCTTGACCGGGTTGGCGAACGCCGCAGGCGCGAGGACGCCATCGGCCGGCAGCAGCGAGGTCGGTGTGCCGTACTGGTTCCAGCGGACGTCGACGGCACCGAGCCGGGCGGCAGCCTGCTTCTGGGCGGCCGAGGGCAGGGCCGGTGTACCGCGGGCGTCGAGGTCGGAGAGACCTGGTACCGCGTCACCGAGGGTGGTCACTTCGTCGGTGGACTGGGGGGCTGGGGCGGACGAGCTGGCCGCGCCGGCGGACAGCTGGGCCAGGCCCGGGACCATGGTCATGGTCAGCAGGACTGACGCCGCGGCGGCGTAACGGTGGCGGCGCCGGCGGCCAGTGAGGGAGGGAGTCATGTCCAGACAAACGCCGAGCGCGGCGAGATGTTATGGCCGGGGTCTCAACAGCCGCCTTCTCCCGCTTTTGGAACGTTCCAGAACTGCGCTACCGTCGGTCAGTGCGCGCGATCAGACGATTCACCGTCCGCCCGGTCCTGCCCGGCCCCCTGGCTGCCCTCGGCGATCTGGCCGGCAACCTGAGGTGGTCCTGGCACCCCCCGACGCAGGATGTCTTCCAGGCCGTCGACCCCGACGTCTGGGAGTCCGTGGGGCACGACCCGGTACGACTCCTCGGAGCCGTCGGGCGTCCCCGGCTCGACGAGCTGGCCGCCGACGGCAAGTTCCTGACCCGGCTCGAGGACGCCCGGGCGGACCTGGAGGACTACCTGACCGGCGACCGTTGGTACCAGCGCCAGGACAGCGAGGACGTGCCCCGGGCCATCGGCTACTTCTCACCCGAGTACGGCATCACCGCCGTGCTCCCGCAGTACTCCGGCGGGCTCGGGATCCTCGCCGGTGACCACCTCAAGGCGGCGAGCGACCTCGGCGTCCCGCTCGTGGGCGTCGGCCTGCTCTACCGCCACGGGTACTTCAAGCAGGCCCTCTCCCGCGAGGGTTGGCAGCAGGAGACCTATCCCGTCCTGGACCCCGATGAGCTCCCCCTCACCCTGCTCAAGGAGGACGACGGGTCGCGGGTGCTGGTGTCGATCACGATGCCGGAGGAGACCGAGCTGCTCGCCCAGGTCTGGGTGGCCCGGGTAGGCCGGGTGCCGCTGCTCCTTCTCGACTCCGACGTCGAGCAGAATCCCGACCACTTCCGCCCCGTCACCGACCGGCTCTACGGCGGCACCAGCGAGCACCGCCTCCGCCAGGAGCTGCTGCTCGGTGTCGGCGGGGTTCGCGCCCTGCGTGCCTACTCACGGATCACGGGCGCACCCGAGCCGGAGGTCTTCCACACCAACGAGGGCCACGCAGGGTTCCTGGGACTGGAGCGGATCCGCGAGCTGACGGTGGCCGATCCCGGGCCCCACCTCGACTTCGACACCGCCCTCGAGGTCGGCCGTGCCTCCACGGTCTTCACGACCCACACCCCGGTCCCGGCCGGGATCGACCGGTTCCCCCGCGAGCTGATCGAGCAGTACTTCGGCGGCACCGGCGCCACTCCCGGCGTCCCGGCCGAGCGGATCCTGGCGCTCGGCGCCGAGGACTACGAGGGCGGCGACCCCTCGGTGTTCAACATGGCGGTGATGGGCTTCCGGCTGGCCCAGCGGGCCAACGGGGTCTCGCAGCTCCACGGCAATGTGAGCCGGGGGATGTTCAACGGCCTCTGGCCGGCCTTCGACGAGGCCGAGGTGCCGATCGGGTCCATCACCAACGGCGTCCACGCCGGGACCTGGGTCGGCCGTGAGGTGTTCGAGCTCGCCGCCTCCCACGGGCTCCACCAGGAGTCCGAGGACCCCGACGCCTTCTGGGAGCTGGTCGACAAGGTCCCCGGTGCCGACATCTGGGCGACCAAGCGGATGCTCCGTCAGCGCCTGGTCGAGGATGCCAGGCGGCGGCTGGCCAGGTCGTGGGCGAAGCGCGGCTCAGCGCCGGCGGAGCTCGGCTGGATCGACTCCGCCCTCGACCCCGACGTGCTGACCATCGGTTTCGCGCGCCGGGTGCCGTCGTACAAGCGGCTCACCCTGATGCTGCGCGACCCCGAGCGACTCAAGGCGCTGCTCCTGCATCCGGAGCGCCCCGTGCAGCTGATCATCGCCGGCAAGTCCCACCCGGCCGATGACGGCGGCAAGAAGCTGATCCAGGAGATGGTGCTGTTCGCAGACCACCCCGAGGTCCGGCACCGGATCGTCTTCCTGCCCAACTACGACATCGCGATGGCGCAGCCGCTCTACCCCGGTTGCGACGTCTGGCTCAACAACCCTCTGCGCCCCTACGAGGCCTGCGGCACCTCGGGGATGAAGGCCGCCCTCAACGGAGGGCTCAACCTCTCGATCCTCGACGGCTGGTGGGACGAGTGGTACGACGGCGAGAACGGCTGGGCGATCCCGTCCGCCGACGGGGTGGACGACCCCGACCGGCGCGACGACATCGAGTCCGCGGCCCTCTACGACCTCATCGAGAACGAGGTCGCGCCCCGCTTCTACGACGCCGACGGCGACGGTGTGCCGTTGCGGTGGCTGGAGATGGTGCGGCACACGCTGAAGTCGCTCGGCCCCAAGGTGCTCGCGACCCGGATGGTCTCCGACTACGTGACCGAGCTCTACGGCCCGGCCGCGGTTGCGGGACGGCGACTGAACTCTGACTACGCGGGCGCCGCCCGGCTCTCGGAGTGGAAGCGCCGGGTGCGTGCCGGCTGGCCCGCGGTCCGGGTCGAGCACGTCGAGAGCGAAGGGGTCGGCGACTCACCGGAGGTGGGCGCCACGCTCAGCGTGCAGGCCTACGTCTGCCTGGGCGATCTCGCGCCGCAAGACGTCGACGTGCAGCTCGTGCACGGCGTGATCACCGCCGAGGACAACCTGGTCAACACCCGGGTCGAGTCCCTGGCCCCCGTCGAGAGCTATGAAGGTGGTCGGCACCGGTTCGACGGATCCATCCAGCTCGACCGCAGCGGCGGCTTCGGCTACACGGTCCGGATCATCCCGCGCAACGACTTCCTCATCTCGCCGGCCGAGCTCGGCGTGGTGGCCGTGCCGTAGCGGAGCGGAGCCGCGTCAGCGGGTCCGCTGATGGTGGTCGAGCAAGCCGTCGCCGACCGAGCGTGCGAGGGCGGCGAACCGGCGTGTCGAGACCCGGTGACCTGGAAGGCCACCTCTCCGCTCACTCCGACTCCGCCACCACGACCGTCCGGGCGCCGAGGGTGAGGGGCTCACCGGCGGCCACGTGGGTGCCCACGACGAGGGCGGGGTCGGTCGACAGCACCACCTCGCCGGACTTCACCCACTGGTTCTCGGGCAGGGTGAGGTCCACGGGCTCGGCGCTGCTGTTGAACCAGATCAGGAACGAGGAGTCCCGCTGCTGCTCGCCCCGGGGGCCGGGAGCCCGCAGCGGGTCGCCCGAGACGAACATGCCCACGACGTGAAGCGACTCGTCGTACCAGTCGGCATCGGTCATCTCCCTGCCGGAGGGGTGCAGCCAGGCCAGGTCCTTGGGCCCGCCCGCGATGGACGGGGTGCCGTCGAAGTGGTGGCGCTGCCGCAGCGCGGGGTGCTCCTTGCGCAGCCGGAGCGCCGTCCGGGTGACCTCGTAGAGGTCGAGCCAGGCGTCGTCGGGTCGCCAGTCGACCCATGACACCTCGTTGTCCTGGACATAGGCATTGTTGTTGCCGCGCTGGGTGCGTCCGCGCTCGTCGCCGGCGGTGATCATCGGCACCCCGTTGGACAGGCACAGGGTCGCCATCAGGCCGGCGGCGATCCGGTGCCGCAGCGCGACGACCTCCGCATCGTCGGTCGCGCCCTCGACCCCGCAGTTCTGCGAACGATGGTTGTCAGTGCCGTCGCGGCTCTCCTCACCGTTGGCCTCGTTGTGCTTCTGCTCGTAGGAGACGAGGTCGCGCAGCGTGAAGCCGTCGTGCGCGGTGACGAAGTTGACCGATGCGTACGGCGACCGCCCGTCGTCGGCGTAGAGGTCCGAGGACCCGGCCAGCCGGGAGGCGACGTCGTGGATACCGCGGGACTCCTGGCGCCAGAAGTCCCGGATCGTGTCCCGGAAGCGGTCGTTCCACTCCACCCACGGCGGCGGGAACGAGCCGACCAGGTAGCCGTCCATGGACGCGTCCCACGGCTCGGCGATGAGCTTGATGTGCCGCAGGACCGGGTCCTGCTCGATCGTGGTGAGGAACGCACAGTGCATGTCGATGTCGTGGCCGGTGCGGGCAAGGGCCGAGGCGAGATCGAAGCGGAAGCCGTCGACGTGCATCTCCGTGACCCAGTAGCGCAGGGAGTCGAGGATCAGGCGCAGGGCGCCGAGGTTGGCCGAGTCGACCGTGTTGCCACAGCCGGTCACGTCCCAATAGGCGTCGGCCGCGGCGTGCGCCCGCTTGTAGAAGCCGATGTCGTCGAGTCCGCGGAAGCTGTACGACGGCCCGTCCGCCGGTCCCTCTGCGGTGTGGTTGTAGACCACGTCGAGGATCACCTCGATCCCCGCCCGGTGCAGGTCCTTGACCATCTGCTTGAACTCGGTGACC
>JBJMIQ010000221.1:0-7986 GCA_045806805.1 Nocardioides sp.
ACGATGACCAACGAGTACGAGCTCGCCGACGACAACCGCGCCGACCTCATCTACGAGAAGTCCGACCTGCTCGCGCCGCTGCTGCCCGGCATGGAATCGCCTCCCCACCCGATGAAGCTGGGATCGGATGAGGGCGACTACTACCGCGGCAACTTCTCGCATCCCCAGGCCGCGGAGACCACGGAAACCACGGAGGCGCGGAAATGACCTTCTGGATCCTCGCCCCGGTGATGGTCGCGGCCGCGCTCGGCCTCTTGTTCGTCCGCAAGGCCGTGCACGCCGCGCTGCTGCTCGCGGTGGTGATGATGTCTCTCGCGGTGCTCTACCTGGTCCTCGACGCGCCGTTCCTGTTCGCGGTACAGATCATCGTCTACACCGGCGCGATCCTGATGCTCTTCCTGTTCGTGCTGATGCTGGTAGGCGTGGACGCCTCGGACTCGGTCGTCGAGACGATCCGGGGCCAGCGGGTCCTCGCCGCCGTGGCCGGTCTGCTGCTGGGCGCGGTGCTGATCATCGGGCTCGGCCAGGTCTCGCTCGGCACCGCGGTCGGGCTGGTGGACGCCAACGAAGGCGGCAACATCCAGGCCCTCGCCAATCTTCTCTTCTCCCGCTATGTCTTCGCCTTCGAGACCACCAGCGCCCTGCTCATCACGGCCGCCGTGGGCGCGATGGTGCTGGCGCACCGTGAGCGGATCCTCCCCAAGGAGACCCAGGCCTCGCTGGCTGCCCAGCGGATGCGCGACTATGCCGACTCCGGCAAGCACCCCGGCCCGTTGCCCTCGCCCGGCGTGTTCGCCCGCCACAACGCGGTCGACACCCCCGCGCTGCTGCCCGACGGCACCGCGTCGGAGACCTCGGTGTCCCGGGTGCTGGCCGCCCGTGGCACCGTGCGCTCGGCCCCCGCGCTGGCCGACGACATCGAGGAAGTCCAGGAGCACCTGGGTGGCGTCGCGACGTCGGCGTCCGGTGCCGGTCGGCGCGCCGGGAAGGCCGGAGCTTCGGCTCGCACCCAGGAGGACGAACGGTGACCCAGTACGTCGTCTTGTCGGCCATCCTGTTCACCATCGGCTGCGTCGGGGTGCTGACCCGGCGCAACGCGATCGTGGTGTTCATGTGCGTGGAGCTGATGCTCAACGCCGCCAACCTCGCCCTGGTCGCCGCTGCGAAGCAGCACGGCAACCTCGATGGCCAGATCGCGGCCTTCTTCGTGATGGTCGTCGCCGCGGCCGAGGTCGTGGTCGGGCTCGCGATCATCATGACCATCTTCCGGACCCGTCGCTCGGCCTCGGTCGACGACGCGAGCCTGCTGAAGTACTGAGGTGACTGTGCTGGTGCAAGAGATCCCCGTCGTCGACCCCGCGACCGCCGACGGCGTCTTCTCCCTGCTGTGGCTGGTGATCGCGCTGCCGCTGCTCGGCGCCGTCGTGCTGCTCGTCGGCGGAGCCGCCGCCCCGAGGCTTGTCGACCGGTGGGCGCACCTGCTTGGCTGCCTCCTGCCGATCGTGTCGTTCCTGATCAGCCTGGCCATGTTCGTCACCCTGCTCGGCCGACCCGACGACGACCGACAGGTCGCCCAGAACCTGTTCACGTGGTTCCAGACCAGCAGCTTCACCGTCGATTTCGACCTCATCTACGACCCGCTCACCGCGCTGTTCCTGCTGCTGATCACCGGGGTCGGATCGCTGATCCACATCTACTCGATCGGCTACATGGCCACAGACGTTCGGCGGCGCCGGTTCTTCGGCTACCTCAACCTGTTCGTCGCCTCCATGCTGATGCTGGTGATGTCGGCCAACTACCTCGGTCTGTTCCTGGGCTGGGAGGGCGTCGGCCTGGCGTCGTACCTGCTGATCGGATTCTGGCAGTACAAGCACTCCGCCGCCGCGGCGGCCAAGAAGGCGTTCGTCATCAACCGCGTCGGCGACATCGGGCTCTCCCTGGGCGTCGCGCTGATGTTCGTCACCTGGGGCACCACCGACTTCACCACCATCAGCACCGAGGCCGGACAAGCCTCCGACGCCGTACTCACCGCCCTCGGGCTGCTGCTCCTGCTCGCCGCGTGCGGCAAGTCCGCGCAGGTCCCGCTGCAGTCGTGGCTCCTCGACGCGATGGAGGGCCCGACCCCCGTCTCGGCCCTGATCCACGCCGCGACGATGGTGACCGCCGGCGTCTACCTGATCGTCCGGTCGAACTTCATCTTCGACCTGACGCAGACCGCGCAGACCGCGGTGGTGGTCGTCGCCGTGGTCACGCTGCTGTGGGGCGCGATCATCGGCTGCGCCAAGGACGACATCAAGAAGGTGCTCGCCGGGTCCACCATGAGCCAGATCGGCTACATGATGCTTGGCGCCGGGCTCGGGGTCGCCGGCTACGCCTTCGCGATCTTCCACCTGCTCAACCACGGGTTCTTCAAGGCCAACATGTTCCTCGGCGCAGGGTCGGTCATGCACGCGATGGAGGACGAGGTCGACATGCGTCGCTACGGCGCGCTTCGGAAGCTGCTCCCGGTCACGTTCCTGACCTTCACGCTGGGCTACCTCGCCATCATCGGGGTCCCTCCCTTCTCGGGCTTCTGGTCCAAGGACGCGATCATCGAGACCGCACTCACCCAGAGCTGGGTGGCCGGCGTCTTCGCCATCCTCGGGGCGGGAATCACCGGGTTCTACATGACCCGCCTGATGTTGATGACCTTCTTCACCCAGAAGCGGTGGGCCGACGGCGCTCACCCCCACGAGTCGCCCAAGGTGATGACCATTCCGCTGATCGTGCTGGCGGCCCTCTCCGCGTTGGGTGGCCTCATGCTCCTCGGCGACTGGATCGTGGACTTCCTCGCTCCGGTCGTGGGGGAGTCCGTGCCGGAGGAGCCGCCGCTCCCGGCCCTGGTCACCTCCCTGATCATCCTGGCCGTGGTCCTGGCAGGCGTCGCTCTCGCATGGCTGCTGGTCGGCAAGCGGGAGGTGCCGGCCGTGGCGCCGCGCAAGGTGTCGTTCGCGACCCGGGCCGCGCGCCAGGACCTCTACGGCGACGCCATCAACGACACGCTCGTCGTCAACCCAGGCCGCCGGACGGTCGGCGGCCTGGTCACCATGGACCGGGTCCTGGTCGACGGGGCGGTCGAAGGCGGCTCGGCCGCGGTTGGCGGATTCTCCGGTGTCTTCCGCCGGGTCCAGAACGGCTTCGTGCGCTCCTACGCCCTGTCCGTCCTCGGCGGTGTGCTGCTCATCGTCCTTGCCCTCCTGGCGGTGAATCTGGCATGACTCACCCCATTCAAATGCTCACTTCGTTCCGCTTTGAACGGGGACCCCGATGACCATTCCCTGGCTCACCATCCTGATCGCGCTGCCGCTGGTCGGCGCGCTGGTGATCGCGTTCCTGCCGCGCGGCACCGCCCTGCCTCGCCTGGTGGCGTTCGTGATCTCCGGCCTCACCCTCGTCGGTGCCGTCATCGTCGCCGCCGGCTACGACGCCGGCGGCGGATTCCAGTACGTCGAGGAGCACGAGTGGATCAGCGTCTTCGGCGCCCACTACGCCCTCGGGGTCGACGGCCTCGGCCTGCTGATGATCCTGCTGACCGTGGTGCTGGTCCCGATCGTGTTGATCGCGTCCTCGCGTCAGGTCGACGAGGTCGGACCCTTCGACCTGCGCGGCGCCGCGGTGTTCTCGGCGTGGGTGCTGGCCCTGGAGGCTCTGTCCATCGCGGTGTTCGCGGCGACCGACGTCTTCCTCTTCTACGTGGTGTTCGAGGCCACCCTGATTCCCGCCTACTTCCTGATCGGCGGCTTCGGCCGGCTGGGCCGCAGCCGGGCCGCGGTCAAGTTCCTGATCTATCAGCTGGCCGGCGGTCTGGTGATGCTCGCCTCGGTGATCGGCCTGTACGTCGTCTCCGCGCGGGCCGGCGACCCGTCGTACCTCCTGTCCGACCTGGCCTCGATCGACATCAATGAGACCACCCAGCGCTGGCTGTTCGCCGGGTTCTTCATCGCCTTCGCGATCAAGGCGCCTTTGTTCCCGGTGCACACCTGGCTGGCGGACACGACCGAGAAGGCCACCACCGGGACCAGCGTGCTGCTGATCTGCGTGCTCGACAAGATCGGCACGTTCGGCATGTTGCGGTTCTGCCTCGGACTGTTCCCGGAGGCGTCGGAATGGGCGACTCCGGTGGTCGTCGTGCTCGCCCTGATCTCCATCGTCTACGGCGCCCTCGTCGCCATCGGGCAGGACGACATCCTGCGCCTGATCGGCCTCACCTCGTTGAGCCACTTCGGGCTGATCGTGCTGGGCATTTTCGTGTTCAGCAGCAACGGCAGCAGCGGCGCGATCCTCTACATGGTCAACCACGGCCTGGCCACGGCGCTCCTGTTCCTGGTCGCCGGCTTCCTGATCCGGCGCACCGGCACGCCGCTGATGAGCCGCATGCACGGCGGTGTCGAGAAGGTGGCGCCGGTCCTGGCCGGGTCGTTCCTGATCGCCGGGCTCGCTACGTGCGGGCTACCCGGTCTCTCGCCGTTCGTCTCGGAGATCCTGGTCCTGATCTCGGCGTTCGACTACGCCTGGTGGGCCGGCGCGATCGCGGTCACCGCGATCGTCCTCGCTGCGATCTACGCACTGTGGATGTACCAGCGCACGATGACCGGACCCCCGGGCCCTGCGATCGTGGGCTACACCGACCTGGACCGCCGTGAGGTCAGTGCCGTCGTACCGCTGGTGCTGGCACTCGTGCTGTTCGGCTTCTTCCCGATGCCGATGCTCGACGTGATCAACCCGACCGTCGACACCACTCTCGAGCACGCCGGCGTGAGCGACGACGGACCGGTCGTGACGCCCGCGGGCGAGGCGGCCGCCGAGGAGGGCGACCACTGATGGAGTTCGTTACGCCGCTGGCGTCGGAGTTCGCCAAGCCGACCATCGAGTATGCCCAGCTGTGGCCGATGCTGCTCGTGTTCGGCGTCGCGTGCGCCGGCGTACTGGTCGAGGCCTTCCTGCGGCGTCCCGTTCGCTATGCGGTCCAGAGCCTGCTCGCTCTGGTCGGTCTCGTGGTCGCTCTGGTCGGCACCTGCTTCGTCGCCGTGGACCTCCCGTCGCTGGGCGACGGCGTGGCCCGGGGCATGATCGCCGCCGAGGGCACGATCGCGGTCGACGGCCCGAGCGTCTTCCTGTGGGGCCTGGTCCTCGTCTTCGCGATCGCTGGCGTCCTGCTGTTCGCCGAGAGGCGGCTGGAAGGTGGGGTCACGGCGTTCGCCGGGCAGGCGGCCGCGCTCCCTGGCACCGAGGCCGAGCGACGCGCCTCCACCGCCGGGATGGAGCACACCGAGGTCTACCCGCTGATCATGTTCGCAGTCGGCGGGATGATGCTCTTCCCGGCAGCCAACGACCTGTTGACCATGTTCGTGGCACTGGAGGTCCTCTCCCTGCCGCTCTACCTGCTGTGCGGTCTGGCCCGGCGCCGGCGGTTGCTCAGCCAGGAAGCTGCCCTCAAGTACTTCCTGCTCGGCGCGTTCTCGTCCGGCTTCTTCATCTACGGCATCGCCCTGGTCTACGGCTTCTCCGGCTCGATGGAGTTCGGGGCGATCAACGAGGCGGTACGCAACGACGTCGGCAATGGGACGCTGCTGCTGATCGGCATGGCGATGTTGTCCGTCGGCCTTTTCTTCAAGGTCGGGGCAGCGCCGTTCCAGGCCTGGACTCCCGACGTCTACCAGGGCGCACCGACGTCGGTAACGGCGTTCATGGCGGCCGCCACCAAGGTGGCCGCGTTCGGCGCCATCCTCCGGCTGTTCTACGTCGCCTTTGGCGCCGACCGCTGGAGCTGGCAGCCGATGATGTGGATCGTGGCCATCCTGACCATGGTCGTCGGCTCGGTCCTCGCCATCTCGCAGACCGACATCAAGCGGCTGTTGGCCTACTCCTCGGTGGCCCACACCGGGTTCCTGCTGACCGGTGTGCTCGGCGTGCAGGCGGCCACGGACCTCTCGACGGGACAGCTCACCTCCCTCCAGGCCGTGCTCTTCTACCTGGTCACCTACGGTTTCGCGACGCTCGGTGCGTTCGCCGTGGTCACCCTCGTGCGTGACTCCGGCGGTGAGCAGACCCACCTCTCCCGCTGGGCCGGGCTGGGCAAGGAGGCGCCCCTGGTGGCCGGCGTGTTCGCCTTCTTCCTGCTGGCCATGGCCGGGATCCCGCTGACCTCCGGCTTCGTCGGAAAATGGGCTGTGTTCGAGGTCGCGTTGTCCGCCGGGGCGTGGCCGGTGGTGATCGCAGCGGTACTGATGAGTATCGTGGCCGCGTTCTTCTACGTTCGCGTGATCGTGCTCATGTACTTCTCCGAGCCGACCGGGGAGGCGCCCAGCGTCGCCCGACCCTCGGTTCTCACCGCGACCGCCATTGCGGTGGGTGCTGCGGCGACCCTCCTGATCGGCATCGTGCCGGGCCCGGTCCTCGACCTCGCCGGCAATGCGGGACAATTCCTCAGGTGAGCAGCACGAGCGCGCTGGCCCTGCCGGTCAGCGACAGCGCTCTCGCCGACCGTCTCCGGGACCGGATGACCGTCGTCGAGAAGGCTCTGGCCGGACATGTCCGCAGCCGTGCGGGGTTCGTCACCGAGGCGGCGAGCCACCTGATGGAAGCCGGTGGGAAGCGGTTCCGTCCGCTGCTGGTGCTCCTGGCGGCGGAGGCCGGTGACGATCCCGACTCCTACGATGTCGTCACCGCCGCCTGCGTCGTGGAGCTGACCCATCTCGCCTCGCTCTACCACGACGACGTGATGGACGAGGCGGCGCTGAGGCGGGGTGCCGAGTCGGCCAACGCCCGATGGGACAACCACGTAGCGATCCTCACCGGTGATTTCCTGTTCTCGAAGTCTTCCGAGCTGACCGCAGAGCTCGGTCCCGACGCGGTCCGCATCCAGGCCCAGACGTTCACCCAGCTGGTCGAGGGCCAGATCATGGAGACGGTCCCACCCCGTCCCGATGAAGACCCTCTGGCCCACTACCTCGACGTCGTCGCCGGCAAGACCGGGTCACTGATCGCGACCGCGGCGCGGTACGGCGCCCGCTTCGGTGGGGCCACGCGTGAGGTCGAGGAGGCGCTGACGGCGTACGGCGAGATCGTGGGCTCGGCCTTCCAGCTCTCCGACGACATCCTCGACGTCGCCTCCGACACGGTCGAGTCCGGCAAGACCCCGGGCACCGACCTGCGCGAGGGCGTGCCGACCCTGCCGGTGCTGCTGGCCCAGCAGTCCACCGATCCCGCTGACGCCCGGCTGCTGGACCTCCTGGCCGGGGACCTCACGGATGACGAGCGGCACGGCGAGGCGCTCGACCTGCTCCGCAAGCACCCGGCGATCGACGAGGCCCGGGCCTACGTCATCGCCCGCACCCAGGAGGCCAAGGACCTGCTGGCCGCGCTTTCGCCCGGTCCGGTCCGTGAGGCCCTCGAGGCGTTCGCCGACATCGTCGCCACCCGCTCTGCTTAGCGGAGACGCGCCTGCGGATCCGGTGATGGTGGTCGAGTTCGGGCTCACCGGACCGGCCCAGGGCCGACCCGCCCGAAACTGACGGGAATTCACGCCGACCCGCCCGAAAGTTTCGGGCGGGTCAGTGATGGGACATCAGACGACGGTCCAGGTGTCGCCGCCACCGATCAGCGCGGCGAGACGGTCGCTGGACTCCTCGGGGTTGTCGCCGCGGGCGGTGACCAGCTGGTCGCGAGCCAGGTCGTCGTAGGTCGGACGGTCGACCTGGCGGAAGATCCCGATCGGGGCCTGGTGGAGGTAGCCGGCGTCGGTGAGCCGGGAGATCGCGAATGCGGTGGTCGGGTCGGGGCTGTGGGAGTCGTGCACGAGCAGCGAACCCTCGCCGACCTCGGCGATGTCCGCGACGGAGAACGCGCCGGTGCGCGGGTCGCGGACGACGCCGCGGGTGCCGTCGGTGCCGAAGCGCAGCGGCTGGCCGTGCTCCATGCGCACCATCCAGTCGTCCCTGGTCGCGC
>JBJMIQ010000222.1:0-11690 GCA_045806805.1 Nocardioides sp.
CGAACGCGATGCCGGCGAACCAGCTGGGGAACATCTCCTGGAAGAGCACCGGCACGATCGTGTTGGCATCCGTGCCGATCGGCTTCGTGCCGGCCGCGATGGCCATGTAGCCGAGCAGCGCGATCAGACCCAGCGCCAGGCTGTAGAGCGGCAGAGCGCTCATGTTGCGCTTCAGGACGTCGCGGTTGCTCGCGGCCAGCACGCCGGTGATCGAGTGCGGGTAGAGGAACAGCGCCAGCGCCGATCCCAGGGCGAGCGTGGCGTACCCGAGCTGCCCGGTGGCCGGCAGGATCACGCCGGGGCCTGGGGTGAACTTCTCCTCCGCTGCCCCGAAGATCGCGTCCCAGCCGCCGAGCTTCGACGGGATGACGATGACCGCGACGATGATCGTCAGGTAGATCAGCGTGTCCTTGACGAACGCGATCAGCGCCGGCGCGCGCAGGCCGGACGAGTACGTGTAGGCGGCGAGGATGCCGAACGCGATGATGATCGGCCACTCGCCGAGGATGCCCATCGCCTTGAGCACGGCCTCGATGCCGACCAGCTGGAGCGCGATGTAGGGCATCGTCGCGAGGATCCCGGTCAGCGCCACGACCAGCGCGAGCGGCCGGCTGTCGTAGCGCCCCTGCACGAAGTCGGCCGGCGTGACGTAGCCGTGCCGGTGCGAGACCGACCAGAGCCGCGGCAGGAAGAGGAAGATCAGCGGGTAGACCACGATCGTGTAGGGCACCGCGAAGAAACCGATGGCGCTGCCGGCGTAGAGCAGGGCCGGCACCGCCACGAAGGTGTACGCCGTGTAGAGGTCGCCTCCGATCAGGAACCACGCGATGAAGGTGCCGAAGGAGCGGCCCCCGAGCCCCCACTCGTCGAGGTGATCGAGGGCCTCGGCGCGGCGCCACCGGGCGGCGGCGAAGCCGAGGACAGTGACCAGCAGGAAGAAGAAGATGAAGACGCCGAAGGCGACTCCGCTGACGTCGCTCATCGCTCCGACTCCCCTCGCCGGGTCCCGTGCGCCTCACGGTCGCGTCGGTCCGCCCCCTTGGCGAGGACGAAGGCGATCCCGGTGAGGATCACCGCAACCGGGATCAGCGCGAGCTGGAACCAGTAGTAGAACGGGAAGCCGAACAGGGTCGGGTCCTCGCTGTCGTAGAGCGGAACCAGGAGCGGGACGATCACGGCAGGCGCGAGCAGCACGCAGATAAGCGTCCAGAGCCCGCCGGTGGAGGTCCCGGCACGTGGGGGTCGGGAGTCGGTCATGAGAGGCACCTCCGGGGGTAGGTCTACCTGGCTAGACCATTCCACTCCGCGGCGAGCCTTGTCGAGACCCCTGTTACCAGCGGCGGTGGGACCTCGCCCCGCAGAGGCCCCTGCTGAACAGGAACCACAGCCCGACCCCGATCAGGATCAGTGGCAGATGGGCGACCACGGCGACCACGGCCAGCACCACGAACAACGCGAGCAGCGGGGGAGGTATCCGGCGCCAGCCGGGCCGGGGCGGAGCTGGTCGGGCGGCCGCGGGGGCCCTCGCCGGGAACGAACGCCCCGGCAGGTCGGCGAAGATCGGGCCCAGCTCGCGACGCGTGCGGGCGGCCCAGATCTGGTCGAGGCGCTCGCGGTGCTCCTCGGTGGTGATCCGCCCCTGGGCATAGTGCTCGCCGAGGTCGGCGGCCGCCTGTTCGCGTTCGGTGTCACTGAGCCGCAGGTCCTGCTCGTTCACTCCGGGTCTCCTTCCGCGAGCAGTCCGTAGAGCTTGCGCCGGGTCTCGACCAGCACCTCGATCGCGTCCCGGCGCTGCTGGTCGGTGCCGGTGGTGATGATCTGCCAGACGGCGTTCATCACCTGCCCGATCTCGGGCTTGAGGTTCGCGAAGTCGCCGCCGCCTTCCTCGCGTGCCGGCTCCGCGAAGGGCTCCCAGACGGCAGCGAGCTCGTCGCGATGCTCGCCTATGTAGTCCCACCCTGCGGGAGTTGGCTTGAGCTTTCGCTGCCCCGGCCCTTCACTGCCTTCGATCAGCCCCTCGTCCTCGAGCTGCTGGATCGTCGGATACACCGATCCGGGGCTCGGCTTCCAGGCGCCGCCGGTCCGCTCAGCAATCTGGGACATGATCTGGTAGCCATTCATCGGGTCTTCGCGCAGGACGTCCAGGATCGCCGCCCGGACATCGCCCCGTCGGGCCCGGGGAGCACGTTGCTGCTCGCCCTGGGCCAGGCCGAAGAGCCCGGTCACCCAGGGCGGGGGTCCGGACCGACCGCCGCGACCCCACGGCGGCCCGCCGCCCCAGGGGCTCTGGCCCCACTGCGGGCCCCAACCGCCCCACTGATGGGCGCTTCCATGATGTCCCATGTCGCTTCCTTCCGGATGGAGCGACCGGTCACCGACCGCTCAACGATATATCGTGATCGTACGTCGACTGTCGGCCCCCCGCAAGACCGAACAGCACGAAACCGATCGCCACCGCGGACAGGAGGAAGCCGAGCACCGCGAGCTGGTAGTAGGAACCGAACGGGTCGAGGAAGTCGTAGACCAGCAGTCCGGCCCCGGCGTAGTAGACGAGGTAGACAAGGGGCAGGACGGCCCAGGCCAGCGGCCACCACCACCGGCCGGCAGCGCGGCCCACGAGCAGGTAGTCGGCGGCGACCAGCGCCGGCACCACCACATGGACGAGCACCGACCACGCCGAGGTCACCGAGCCGCCCTCGAAGAGCTGCGCCGCCGTGGCCAGCAGGAGCGTCGTGGCCAGGCCGCCACGCAGCCACGGCCACGAGGCAGCCGGTCGGACCAGCCCGAACCAGGCCAGCGAGAAGTAGACGACCAGGGTCGCCACGCAGGCCTGCACCCCGAGCCCCTCCCACCACAGGTCCAGAGCGGCGGCGGCATTGCCGACAGCGAGGGTCGCGCAGCCGGCCACGAACAGCCGCCAGCTCGCCAGGGGCAGGCGGGAGATTGCGCCGGACCTCCCGTCCCTCCTCACCTTGCCAGCGTGCCACGTCTGCGGGAGAGATAAGCGCGTTCGGCCTCGTTGGCGGTGGCCGCGATCGCCGCGTCGTAGGCCGTCCGGGCCTCGGCGCTGCGACCGAGCCGACGGAGCAGGTCGGCCCGGGTCGCGTGCCACGCGTGGTACGCCGTGAGGTCGAGGCGGTCGACCTGGGCCAGCGCCACCTCGGGTCCGTCCAGCTCGGCAACCGCGATCGCCCTGTTGAGGGCCACCACCGGCGTGGGGGACACGGCGTACAGCTGGGTGTAGAGCGTTGCCACCTGGGCCCAGTCGGTGTCGGCGGCCGTCGGCGCGTCGGTGTGGACCGCGTTGATCGCGGCCAGCAGCTGGTAGTGCCCGGGCCGGTTGGCCGCGAGGCACTCGCGCACCAGCGCGTGGCCCTCCTCGATCAGGTCGCGGTCCCAGCCGCCACGGTCCTGCTCGGGCAGCGGGACCAGCTCGCCGGCCGCGACCCGGGACGCACGCCGCGCCTCGATGAGCAGCATGAGGGCCAGCAGGCCGGCCACCTCCGGGACGTCCGGCAGCAGCTCGCGCAAGACGCGGCCCAACCGGATCGCCTCACCGGTGAGCTCCTCGCGGATCGGTGCCGCACCTGAGGTGGAGAGGTAACCCTCGTTGAAGATCAGGTAGACGACCGCGAGCACGCCCGCGAGCCGCTCGGTGAGATCGGACGGGGCCGGCACCCGATAGGGAATCCGCGCCACCTTGATCTTCTTCTTCGCGCGGGTGATCCGCTGAGCCATCGTCGTCTCGGGCACGAAGAAGGCCTCCGCGATCTCGCCGACCGTCAGGCCACCGAGCAGGCGCAGGGTGAGCGCCACCCGTGCCTCCGGTGCGAGGGCCGGATGGCAGCAGGTGAAGATCAGGCGCAACCGGTCGTCGCTGACGACTCCGGTCGGCTCGGGAGGTTCGTCGTCCTCGTACATCTGCATCGCCTGCCGGTGCTTGTCGTGGCTCTTGGCCTCGCGGCGGAGCCGGTCGATCGCCTTGTTGCCGGCGGTGGTGGTCAGCCAGGCGCCCGGGTTGGGCGGCGTCCCTTCGGCCGGCCACTTCTCGAGCGCGACCAGGAGCGCCTCGCCGGCCGCCTCCTCCGCGATGTCGATGTCGCCGAAGCGACGGACCAGCGAGGCGACCACCCGGCCGTACTCCTCGCGGAAGACCTGCTCGACCTCGCGCAAGGGATCAGGATGGTTCGGGCTGGAAGGGGCGGACCTCCACCTTGCCCGCGCACGCCGCCGAGCCCTCCCTGGCCCAGGTCAGCGCGGCGTCGAGGTCGGGTGCCTCGATGACCCAGAAGCCGCCGAGGTGCTCCTTGGACTCTGCGAACGGGCCGTCGGTGACGATGGGCTCGGACTTCGTGCCGTCCACGGTGGTCGCGGACTCGACGGGTTCCAGGCCGCCTGCGAACACCCAGGCTCCGGCCGCCTTGACCTTGTTGTTGAAGTCGTCGACTGCCTGGTAGATCTGCTGGATCTCCTCTTCCGACATGGTCTCGTCGGCTTCGGTCATGTAGACGGAGAGCAGGTACTGGGTCATGGTTCTTCCTCCCTGTGTGCAGGCCCCGGGTGGACCCTGCTTCACCACCACCACGAAGGACGGAGGCCGGATACGACACCCGGTCGCAACCTATTCCTAGGCTGTCGTGCATGACCACACCTCGCTTCGACCTCCGCTCGACCGTGCTCGGCACGCCGGACCCCCGCGGGCTGGCCTCGTTCTACCGGGCGCTGCTCGGCTGGGACGTGATCGACGAGGAGGACGAGTGGGTCAAGCTCAAGCCAGCGGGCAACCCGGACGGGACCGGCCTCTCGTTCCAGCTCGAGGAGGGCCACAGGCCGCCGGCCTGGCCGGCGCGCGAGGGCGACCAGCAGATGCAGCTGCACCTGGACATCGGCGTCGACGATCTGGCCTCAGGTGAGGCCGGGGCCCTCGCGCTGGGCGCAGTGCTGGCGTCGTACCAGCCGCAGGACGACGTCCGCGTGCTGCTCGATCCGGCCGGGCACCCGTTCTGCCTGTTCGAGAGCTGACCCGGGACGTCATACGGATGGAGCAGGGGTTGCACCTTCCGTACGACGCCCCGGGCGGGCCTACTGGTTCAGCGGTCGACGACCTCGCAGGCCGTGCCGTCCTTGTCGGCGTCGCTCTCGACGTTGGCCCGGTAGACAGCGGGCCGCACGGCGGGCCGCTTGTGGCCGCTTCGCTCCTGGCGGTGGGCAGCGGCGTGGGACTTTGCGACGCCGTTCTTGAAGGTCCGGTGCATGGCGGCGCAGCTGGTGAAATCGGTGGCGGCCTGGGCTGGAGCCGCGCTCAAGGTGAGCGCGCTGGCCGTCAACGCGACGGCGATCAGACTGGCCTTGGCGGTACGAAGCATGAGGAATCTCCTGATGGTCTGGGCGGGCAGTTCCGCGCCCCTCTGGCGCGGTGCCACCAGTAAGCCCGTCAGCAGGTACTGGTTGAAAGTTGCACAGTCGTACTAGTACCGGCGGTCTGCTCCTTGAATTCGCCTTGAACCTTGACCCTGAGCGGATCATGTCCGGTAAGTTGAGGCCGACACCTGCCGGTGAGTCATCCGGCAGAATTCCGGGCCCGGACCTCGCCCGCGGAGCAGGACGGGGGTCCGATGCGCGCAGTTCCTTCCCGAACCACGCCCATGGTCGATGCCTTCACGACCCTGGTGGAGCGCTGGGTCAGCCAGGACGCCGCGCGGTTCAACGCCGCGCAGGCCGCGACCCGTCTCCATCACCGACGCCGGGAGCTCGACGACGTCAACCGCTACCTGGCATCCAACCCGGGCGCGGAGTCCCATCGCGGTGGGCCCGACGCCCGCGACCCGAGCCAGGGACCACGGACCTCACCGTGATCCCGCCAGACGGCACTGATTGTCATCGCGCATGACGACGGTGTCCTGACCGCGGCGTGGGCGAGCATCCACGGGGGCATCGCTCGCCCACGCTGCGTTCGGCTCCGGGTCCCCGGGCTCAGCGGGCGCTTTCCCGCAGCGTCGAGCCGCGGGCACCGCGGACCGTCAACGCGGCGCTGACCACGGCGACGGTTCCGAGCAGCAGCGCGACGGCAGCGGTGAGCACGGCGAGCCGGCCCCAGTCGATGGCGGCCACCAGTGCGGGGGTGGCGATCGACTCGACCACGCCGAGCGTGACGGTGCGCAGCACGACGTACTGGGCCAGGGTTCCGGCCGCGAGGCCCGCGAACGCCGTACCGCCGAGAACGACGGCGAGCTCGCGGACCACCGCTGACATCACGTACCGGCGGGGCACGCCGACCACCCGAAGCGAGGCGGCGTCGCGACGACGCGACGGAAGCTGGACTGCGGTGCTGACGAACAGCCCGGCCAGGGCCATCACCAGCACCAGCAGCGCCACCACCGCGTAGAGGCGCAGGGCGAGGGCATAGGCCCCCTGGTCGAGGGTCCGCTGGACCCCGGCCAGCGTCGATGACAGCGACGCTCCGTCGTCGCGCAGCTGCTGGGTGATCGGGGTAGGGGTGTCACCGCGGGCGAGCACGTAGACCGGTGTGTCCTGGGAGGGGATCTCGCGGTTCGTGGTCAGCATCGTGTAGTCGATCATGGAGCCGGACGGGCCCTGCAGCGGCACGCTCTCTGCGGTCACGGCCGCCTGGGCGGGGAACTCGAGTGAGCTGGTCTCGCCGAAGGAGCCGGGGGGTGCCCCGGCGGGCGCGTCGACCCCCCGGACCACGGGCAGTGCCTTCGGCAGGTCGCCCGCCGAGAGCTGCGCGACGACCTCCGAGCCGCCAGATGACGTGTCGACCCGGAGCACATCCCCGTCGGTCTCGACCCCGCGGATGAACGCCGCGTCCGAGGCGGTCGGCGACACAACCCACCCGGCGCCCCCGATGGCCCCGGGCACCGGCTTGCCGTCGACGGTGACGTCGCTGACCTTGACGATCCCGTTGATCCCGACCGGGCCGGCGGCAGGACCGCCCAGGGTCAGGCCGTCGAGGCGACAGCCGTTCCGGCAGTACGGCGCCGCCTCGCTTCGGGTCGACTTCCCGGGCGGGAAGGGCCCGAGGTACAGGAAGTGCGGCCGGTCTCCGCGTACGTCCAGCCGGAGCTGCAGGTTCAGCTCGCCCCGGACTCGGGCCTGGTTGTCCACGGTGAGCCCGACCCGGCGGCCGGTCACGATCGGGACCACCGCGTCGAGCCCGAGGTCGTCGGCGATCTCGGACGGCCCGATGCCGGGCGTCCACTGGTCCTGCCAGGCGGAGACCGCGGCCAGCCGGGGCGCGTCCACCACGGTGTAGGTCGGTCCGAGGGTGCTGAGGGTGCTCGCCGCCATCAGGTACTGACCGTCGGGGTCGAGCTTGTGGGTGAGGGCGATGGTCTCGTCCAGGCCCTTCGGCGAGAGCCACAGCTCGTCGGCGGGGGCGGCCGTCGCGGCGACGGAGGCACGCCAGGACGCGGCCGACTGGTAGACGCCGGCGCCGAACACGCACACGGCAATGGCGGCGGTGACCGGCAGGATGACGAGCGTCCCTTCCATCCGCCGGCTGATGGCGCGGGCCGCGACGAATCCCGGCAGTGAGCGGGTCCGCGCCCGCCGCCTCGTCCACCACGCGGCGATCGCCGCGATCACGCGGGTGGCCACGACCCCGGCCACCACCGCGAGCAGCACCGGCAGCACCAGGTCGGTGACGTCGGGGCGACCCGGCCCGCCACCGGACAGCTTGGCCGACAGCACGGCGATCGCCCCGGCGACCAGGACAAGCTGTGCGATGAGTGCCGTCCGTCCGGACGCCCGCGGACGACGTACGCCGGTGAGCTGCTCGGACAGCGAAACCCGCAGCACCAGGCCCACGGCCAGGATCGCCACCCCGAGGGCCGCAACCACCACGAGGAGTCCGGCGACCACTGACGGCCACGGCAACGGCAACGGCAGGCCCGGGACGAGCCACCAGCGCACCAGGCCAAGTGCCAGGCCTACCCCGAGCACGGCCCCGACCGGCAGGGAGAGGGCGAGCACCGTCAGGGGCTCGGACAGGCCAAGGCCCCACAGCTGCCGCCGGGTGAGGCCCCGCAGGGAGGCGAGGGCGAGCTCAGGCAGCCGTAGGTCGGCCGCGGCCATCAGGAGCCGGAGCAGCAGGGCGAGCGCGACGAGCACCAGCGAGATGACGGCGGGCGCGATCGATGACTGGGCGGTCTCCTGCTGGGCGCGGACCTCCTTCGCGATCAGGCGCAGGTCGTTGACCGACTCCTCCTCCCCGATCGTGGCGGCGGTGGCCACCGCCTGGTCGAGGTCCGCCAGCGTCAGGTCGGGGGGGACGTCGAGCCGACGGTCGACCCGGACCGACCAGGCCTGGGTCGGCAGGCCGTCGAACGTCTCGGGCGCGGTCACGAACGGAGCCGGGGTGTACGGGGTGACCGCCCCGGTCAGGATGTTGACGTCCCGTGGCAAGCTGGCGAAACGTGACGCGTCGAACCAGTAGTCAGTCTCGGCCTCGGGAACCCGGTAGGCACCGACGACCTTGACCGGACCCACGGGATCCCCCAGGTCCAGCCGGTCGCCCAACGAGAGGCTCATGAAGTCGAGGTCGCCGGTGAGCATCGCGATCTCACCGGGGGCGTCAGGGCACTTCCCCCGCAGGTTGAGGTGCTCGCACGCGTCCGGGGTGGCAATGACCTGCGCCAGGCCGCCGTCGACGAATTCGAGCGACTCGAACCGATCGGTCTCCAACCTGGCCTGCGGGGCGGCGAACGGCCCTTCGGCCTCACCGGCCCGGGCCGAGGCTGCCTCGACCGCGGCTGCGGAGTCACCCGCGTCATCGGGGGTGGCGGGGTAGACCCAGGTGAGACCCGTGAGGGTGTTGGGAGCCTCGTTGAGCCGGGTGACCAGGTAGGAGTTGGTGACCGCCTCCTGGAAGATCGGCCCGAGGACGGCGGAGCCTATTGCGAGCCCGGTCAGCAGCACCGACCCGGCCGTCAGCAGTGCCCGGGAGCGCAAGCCGCGCATCACCGTGCCCATCATCGTCCGCACCGGGGAGCTCATCCGGGGTCCCCGCGGAAGCTTTTCGGGGTCCCTGCGGAAGCGTGAGCGCAGCGAGCGGTTGCGTTGGGTGTCAAGCGTGAGGTCTCGAGACGGGCGCTGTGCGCCCTCCTCAACCCACATCTGCGCGAGCGGTTCCGGGGGGTGGTCATACGTCCTCCCTGAGCACGGCCGGGCGGGTCTGCTCCGGACGCGCACTCCGACCTCGCCCGCCGACGATGACGACGAGTGCCGCGGCGGCCAGCGCGGACGCCGCGATCGGGAGGGCGGCCACCCCGACGTCGAGCTGCACCGAGTGGGCCGGCACCTTGACCAGGGCCAGGTTGCGAAGGAGCAGCAGGACTCCGGTGACTCCGCCCACCACCGTCGCGACCACCGCGCCGAGCCCGAGCGCGCCGATCTCCCAGCGCCCGGACTGCCGAGACTGGGAGAGCTCGACGCCCAGCACTCTGAGGGAAGCGACTTCGCGGCGGTGCACCGCGCGTTGTCGCGCGACGGCCGACGCCAGCACCAACAACGCGACCAGCACGCAGAAGCCGGCCATCAGGGCGTAGACGCGGGCCTGTGTCGCGCCGGTCTCGAGGCTGGTCGAGTCCTCCACCTGAGTCAGGGTTCGCGGCGATTCGGCCCCGGGCGCCTGCTCGACGGCGGCCAGCACGTCGCGCGGGGTGTCGGACGCCGCCAGGACCATCACCTCGGCCGCGGGAACGGTGGGGAGCGCGCCGGTCGCTGCCAGCGGCAGGTCGGCGAGCACGCCGTCGGCCTCGACCAGGGGCAGGGCGGGCAGCCGCTCGAGCACCTCCGCGGGCCGGTCGTCGCCTCCCGGGGAGTCGAGCACCGGCGGGCCGTCGGGCCAGCTCGCCGTGTCGGTGGCCAGGATCGGCGTACGACGCTTGCCCTGGTCGGCCACCGCTTCCTGAGCCGGCGGGCTGGCCAGCATCATCAGGCCGTCGTCAACCTCCAGCGGTCCCGGCGGCGCCCCTCCCTGACCCCGCCCCGTGGACTGCCAGGGCCGCTCCAGGAGGTCGGTGCCGCCGAACTCGAGGCGGGTGAGGACGTAGGGCAACCGGACGTCGCCGGGGGTGCGGCGCAGGACGATGGCGGAAACGACGCAGCCGCCCGCACAGCCGGACAGCCGCCGCTCCACCCGGCTCGGCTCTCCCGACGCAGCGATGTCAAGGGTCAGGTCGATCGACGCTTCGCCGCCGTCCGGGCTGGTGTAGTCGAGCTCGATCCGGGGGCGAAGGTCACCCCGAAGCCGCCGACTGACGCCGCGGGCCTCTGCCGCGACCGTGTCCCCTGTCGCCACCGTCGCCGCGTCGGCGGGCACGAGATCCGCGATCCTGGCCGAAACCCCCGCGGCAGGCGTGCCCGCGTAGAAGTCGCCGACCACGGCGTCGTACCTCGCGACGTCGAGGAAGGCCCGGCGGGCCGGCACGCTGCCCTCGTCGGGGACCAGCGCGGCGGCCATCAGCCACTTGCCGTCGGGGTCGAGGTCGCGGGTCAGTCCGAGTGCCTCCCGGACGTCGGCGTCCGCGAGCGGGATCCGGTACGGCGCCCCGGCCCGCATGCGGGCGGTGTCGTCGGCCCACTGCCCGACCTGTTGCGCTCCGGTGAGGGAGACCGCGGCGATCACCGTCGCGGCCACGACCAGCCCGATCGGTGAGGCCGCCTCGGCCATCCGGGCGAGCCGGCGCGTGGCCAGGAAGGACGGCAGCCTGGAACCCGCAGTCAAACGCACCCCCACCACTGCGACCAGCCGGATCATCCACACGGTGACCTGCCCGATGGCCAGGCCCACCAGCGCAGGCCCGGCCAGCACCACCCAGCCCGGGTCCTGCGCGTCGGTCACCGACGATCGGTAGGTCGCGACCACGGCGGCGACCAGCAGCAGCACGCTCCCGAACAGGGCGGCAGTGGAGGCCGGCCGGGGGCGCTCGGTGACGCTGACCTGGTTGGCGAGCGGCTCGCGCAGCGCTCCGGCCATGCCCACGAGGACGGCGGCCAGACCGACCACGACGATCAGGGCGACGGCGGGCAGCGCGTTGACCCCGACCGACGACTCCGCTCCGCCCCACAGCCCGGAGGCAGTAGCAGCCACCAACATCCCGCACGCGACTCCGAGCAGGGAGCCGAGCAGCAGAACAAGGAAGGGCTCGACCGCCAGCGTCACCGCGAGCTGACCTCCGGTGACACCGCGCAACCTGGCAACCGCGATCTCGGGGCGCCGGATCGCGGCCAGCTGCCGACCACTGGCGGGCACTGCGACCAGCCCCAGCGCGAGCAGGGGAACGGCAACCGCCGACGACGTGCGGGAACCCTCGGCGAGCCCGATGACCGCGACCACACCGGTGACGACCACGGCGGTGAGCAGAAGCAGGGGGAGGAGGGTGCCGCGGCGCGCCCAGGCCCCGCGGAGCGTGCGCTTCATCCAGGCTCGTTCCGCGGGCGCCGGAAGATCGTGTCGTCGCCCGACTCCTCCTCCACCGGTGCGTGGCGCTCAGCGGAGGGTGTTTCGACCAGCTCGACCTCAGGAGGACGCGCCGATCCGGCCGGGACGGCCGGGGGCGGGGCCACGACGGTTTCGACAGACCCCGGCTGGGCCCGTCCCCAGGCGGAGAGGTCGACCGCCGCCACGTGGTCTGTCAGCCTGCCGTCGTCGAGCACGTAGTGCCGGT
>JBJMIQ010000223.1:0-4860 GCA_045806805.1 Nocardioides sp.
GAGGTGGGTGACGCCGCTGGGGGTCGAGATTGCCTCGACCTCATAGTTGTCCTCGAGTCCTTCGAGACCGTCCCACACCCGCACCCCGCGGCCGAGCACGATCGGGACCTGGACGAAGTGCGCGAGGTCGACCAGTCCGGCGGCCAGGAAGTCGCGGACCACGGTGGCACCGCCACCGATCCGGATGTCCTGGCCTCCGGCAGCTTCCCGGGCGGTCTCGAGAGCCGCGGCCGGGGCGGCGTCGAGGAAGTGGAACGTGGTGCCGCCCTCCATGTCGATCGGCGCCCTGGGGCGGTGGGTGAGCACGAACGTGGGCGAGTGGAACGGCGGGTTCGGGCCCCACCACCCCTTCCAGTCCGGGTCGTCCTGCCAGCCGGGCGGGCCGAACTTGTGGGCGCCCATGATCTCGGCGCCGATGCCGTGCTCGTGGCGCTCGGCGAAGGCGTTGTCGACCCCTGCGGTCCCGGCCTCATCCCAGAACCGGGTTTTGAACATCCATTCGTGCAGCCGCTCGCCGGCATGGCCGAACGGCGCCTCGAGGGACTGCGGCTCCCCCGTAGCGAAGCCGTCGAGGGAGATGGACAGGTTGTGGATCCGCGTCAGTGACATGGTGGCTGGTCTCCGCTCCTCGGGTTCGCGACGATCCTGCGTCGCGGGACGTCATCAGCATGGAGCAAGAGGTAACTCTGCCCGAATGATCGTGCGGGAGTGGTCGGTCAGTGGGCCATGTCGACGAAGCGGCTGTAGTGGCCCTGGAAGGCGACGGTGATGTCGCGGGTCGGGCCGTTGCGGTGCTTGGCGACGATCAGGTCGGCCTCGCCGGGGCGGGTCGACTCACGCTCGTAGACGTCGTCGCGGTGGAGGAGCACCACCATGTCGGCGTCCTGCTCGAGGGAGCCAGACTCGCGCAGGTCCGACATCATCGGGCGCTTGTCGCTGCGCTGCTCGGGGCCACGGTTGAGCTGGGAAAGCGCGACGATCGGGACCTCGAGCTCCTTGGCGAGCAGCTTGATCTGGCGCGAGAACTCCGAGACCTCCAGCTGGCGGGACTCGACCTTCTTGCCCGACGTCATCAGCTGCATGTAGTCGATGATGATCAGTCGCAGGTCGTGGCGTTGCTTGAGCCGGCGGGCCTTGGCCCGGATCTCCATCATCGTCATGTTGGGCGAGTCGTCGATGAACATCGGGGCGGAGGAGACCTCGGCCATCTTGCGGGCCAGCTTGCCCCAGTCGTCGTCGTTCATCTGCCCGTTGCGGATCGCGTTGAGCGGAACCTTCGCCTCCGCCGAAAGCAGCCGCATGGTGATCTCTGAGCGCGTCATCTCCAGGCTGAAGAAGCAGCTCGTGAGGTTGTTCTGGATCGACGCCGCGCGGCACAGGTCGAGCGCCAGCGTCGACTTGCCCCTGGCAGGGCGTGCCGCGACGATCACCATCTGCCCGGCGTGGAGGCCGTTGGTCAGGTCGTCGAGGTCGGCGAAGCCGGTGGGAACGCCGTAGAGACCGGCCTCGCGGTTGCCGATCGCCTCGATCTCGTCGAGGACGCCGTCCATGATGTCGGAGAGCGGGGCATAGTCCTCCGCCGCGCGGCGGTCGGTGACCTTGTAGACCTCGGCCTGCGCCTGATCGACGACGTCGTCGACCTGGCCCTCGCCGGCGTAACCGATCTGGACGATCCGGGTGCCGGCGTCGACCAGCCGCCGCAGCACCGCCTTCTCGCGCACGATCTCGCCGTAGTAGGCGGCATTGGCCGCGATCGGCACGTTGGCCGAGAGGGTGTGGAGGTAGGGCGCCCCGCCGACTCGCTGCAGCTCGCCGCGCCGTTGCAGCTCGGCGGCGACGGTGACCGGGTCGGCGGGCTCGCCTCGTCCGTAGAGGTCGATGATCGCGTCGTGGATGACCTCGTGGGCAGGCCGGTAGAAGTCGACGCCACGGACGATCTCGGCGACGTCGGCGATGGCGTCCTTGGACAGCAGCATCGACCCCAGGACACTCTGCTCGGCGGCGTTGTCCTGGGGTGGGGTCCGGTCGCCCGGGCGGGAACGCGCTTCGCCGGGCGCGAAGCTCGCCGGACCGTCGCCCCAGTGGTCGTAGCCGGGATCGGCGAGGCCGGGGGCGTCGTGATCGGTGACGCTCACGGGCGGCCTCCTGGGGACTGCGTGCGACGGCGAATTCGGGCGTGCGCCGACCATAGGAGGAGGCGCCGACACCACCCGGGCGGGTCATGTCGGCGATCCGTTCCTGCCCGGCGCCCCGCCGGAACCTACGCTGCCGCACGGGGAATCTGAAGCGCTCTTTCCACAGCCCCTTGGGGATAACCGGCCCGATTCCGTGGGGAACCGCCCACCGCGTGTGCACAGCGTGGGGATACGCCTGTGGATACTCGTCGGTCAGCGACCCGTTTTTCGCCTCTGACCTGCGGGAACCGTTGTCCACGGTTGTGGACGAAAAACTCTTGGGGAACTGGTCGTTCACCTGGTCGCCATCTGGGATTTGCAAGTTGGTTTGTCGACACGCCACACCGTCCAGTGGGATACCCCCAGTAGCCCACAGCTCATGCACAGTTGCGGCGACCGGGCCTGTCATGGGCATAAGGCTGGTGTGCCCATTACTGGGGCTATAGTCTGTTCGGGTGGTTCCCGCCCTCACACGCTCTCACGACCGCGAGATCGTGCGCCTGGCGGTGCCGGCCTTCCTCGCCCTCGTCGCCGAGCCGTTGTTCCTGCTGGCCGACGCCGCCATCGTCGGTCACCTCGGCACCGAGCCTCTGGCGGGGCTCGGCGTGGCCGCGGTCGTCCTCCAGACCGCGGTCGGTCTCTGTGTCTTCCTCGCCTACGGCACCACCGCCTCGGTGGCCCGCCGACTGGGCGCCGGTGATCTCCGCGGCGCCCTCACCCAGGGCATCGACGGGCTCTGGCTCGCGGTCCTGATCGGGGCACTGGTCACCATTCCCGGGATGCTCTTCACCGAGCAGCTGGTCGGGCTGTTCGGGGCGGATGCCTCCGTCGCCGGACCGGCCGCGACGTACCTGCGGATCGCCTTCCTCGGGACCACGCCGTTGCTGGTCATGCTCGCGACCACGGGCATCCTGCGCGGCCTGCAGGACACCCGAACCCCGCTCTACGTCGCGGTCGCCGGCAACGCGCTGAACGTCGCGCTCAACCTGATGCTCGTCTACGGCGTCGGTCCGGT
Source organism: Nocardioides sp. (assembly GCA_045806805.1). Lineage (GTDB taxonomy): Bacteria > Actinomycetota > Actinomycetes > Propionibacteriales > Nocardioidaceae > Nocardioides. The sequence goes on from JBJMIQ010000223.1 coordinate 3,190, forward strand.
CGAGGGTCTCGGATTGGTCGGCTCCGCCTGGGGCTCGGTGTTCGCCCAGTTCGCCAGCGCCGCTGCCCTGGTCGGGGTCGTGGTCCGGGCCGCCCGCCGTGAGGGCGCCGGCCTCGCCCCGGACCTGCCGGGCATCCGCGCCGCCGCACATGCCGGCGTCGCCCTGGTCATCCGGACCCTCACCCTTCGGGCCGCCCTGCTGCTCACGACGTACGCCGTCACCATCGGCGCGACCGGCGCCAGGGACCAGGCGGTCGACCTGGCGACCCACCAGCTCGCGCTGACGGTGTGGACGTTCCTGGCCTTCACCCTCGACGCCATCGCCATCGCCGCGCAAGCCATCACCGGTCGTTACCTCGGCGCCGGTGATGTCGCCGGCACCCGGGAGGTCACGGCCCGGATGGTCCGCTGGGGCGTGCTCAGCGGCGTGGTCACCGGACTCCTGCTCGCCGCGGCCAGTCCGCTGCTCGGGCCGCTGTTCACCGGGGACGGCGACGTCCACGACCGGCTGGTGCCGGTGCTCCTCGTCGCGGCGCTCGGTCAGCCGGTCGCCGGCGTGGTGTTCGTCCTGGACGGGGTGCTGATCGGCGCCGGGGACGGCACCTACCTCGCGTGGGGCGGGCTGGTCACGCTCGCCGCCTACGCGCCGGCCGTCCTGGCCGCGGTCGGATTCGGCGGCGGGTTGCTGGCGGTCTGGGTCACCTTCACCGTGGTCTTCATGGGAGCCCGGCTGGTCGTCCTCACCCGGCGAGCCCGCGGCAACGCCTGGTTACGGACCGGTGCGACGGCTCTGCGGTAGGGATCTTCCGGGGGCCTACGCTGACCGCCATGCGGCCGCTCCAGTCCATCGCGATGGGGCTGGTGATCGTCGCCCTGCGCGCCCCCCTGATCGGGAACTACGACGCGCTGCCGGACCCGCTCGGGTGGGTCCTGGTGATCCTCGGCTGCCGCGGCCTCCCGGCCGACCTGCCACGCCGCGACACCGTGGTCACCTTGGCGTGGCTCGCAGCCCTGGTGTCGGTCCCGTTGTGGTTCCCGGGCGTCAGCGCCGCCGCCTTCGCAATTCACCCATCACTGGCCTGGGCGCTGACCCTTCCGCAGCTCGGGTTCGCGGCCGTGCTGTGCCATTCACTCGCCACCAGTGCGGCCGAGGCCGAGGACCACAAGTCCGCCTCGTGGCTACGTCTGGCGATGGCGGGGTTCGTCGTCGCCGCCGTGCTGCCGGTGATGGTGTTCGGCGGCGGTGTCGGGTCACTCGAGCTCACCGCGGACGTCGGCGCGGCAGTGGTCCTGCTCGCGCTGATCTGGCTGTTGTTCAGCTACTCCGCGCGCCCGTGGGCGATCGAGCAACCGATCGACGGGCCTGTCGACTAAAGGAGCCGAAAGGCGCGTCGACGCGTCGGGTCAGGCAGGAACGACGTTGAGGGCCACCGTGGCGGACACGTCGTCATGGAGACGGACGGTGACCTCGTGGGAGCCCAGCGACTTGATCGGATGGGCGACCGCGATGGTGCGCTTGTCGACCTGCTCCCCGGTCTTCTCGGCCACGGCGTCGGCGATCTCGGTGACGGTGACGGCGCCGAACAGGCGGCCACCGTCACCGGCACGGACCTGGATGTTGACCGGCTCGGCCTCCAGCTTGGTCCGGATCTCCTCGGCGTGGTCGTGGTC
>JBJMIQ010000224.1:0-13280 GCA_045806805.1 Nocardioides sp.
GCCGCCGACTACTCCCACGTGGTGGCCACCAAGGACCACCACATCGATCCCGGCGACCACTGGTCGAAGGATCCTGACTTCCGCGACTCCTGGCCGGTGCACTGCAAGGTCGGCACGGACGGCGAGGCGTTCCATCCCAACCTGGATCCCCAGCCGTTCGAGGCGATCTTCCTCAAGGGGGAGTACGCCCCCGCCTACTCCGGCTTCGAGGGCAGGGCCGCGGGCGACGTGGGACTCGCCGACTGGCTGAGGAAACACGGCGTGACCCACGTCGACCTCTGCGGGATCGCCACCGACTACTGCGTGCTGGCCACGGCGCTGGACGCCGCCGCCGCCGGCTTCGACGTGCGGGTGCTCCAGGACCTGTGCGCCGGAGTCGCGGAGGACACCACGCGCAGAGCGCTGGAGAAGATGCGCGAGGCCGGTGCGAGCCTTGCCTGACCTGGAGGTGCACGTCTCCGACGGCGCCCTGTGGCTCACGCTCAACCGTCCCGAGGTCTTGAACGCGCTGAACGCCGAGATGGCCGACGAGGTCGCGGACGTGATCGAGGGCGCGACCGCGCGTGGCGACGTACGCGTCATCGTGGTGACCGGCGCCGGCCCGGCGTTCAGCACCGGCGCCGACATCTCCGGGGCGCAGGCACACGAGGGCCTCGACGTGACGGCGCTGGACCGCGCCAACCGGATCGTTCGGGCGATCGTGGGCGTCGACAAGCCCGTGGTCGCCGCCGTCAACGGCGTCGCGGCCGGTGTGGGCTGTTCGGCGGCCCTGGCGTCCGACCTCGTCGTGGCCAACGAGTCCGCCTCGTTCCTGCTCGCCTTCGCCAGGATCGGGCTGATGCCCGACGGCGGCGCGACGGCCACCGTCGCCGCCTCCATCGGCCGGGCCCGGGCGATGCGGATGGCACTGCTCGCCGAGCCGCTGAGCGCCCAGGCGGCCTACGACGCCGGCCTGGTCACTCACCTCACCAGTGACGAGGAGTTCAGGCCGACCGTGGAGAAGATCGTCTCCAGGCTGGCCGCCGGCCCACCCCTGGCCTACGCCGCTGCCAAGAAGGCCGTCAACGCCGCGACCCTGCACGCGCTCGAGAACGCCCTGGAGCTCGAGCGGACCGGGCAGACCGTCCTGCTCAGGAGCCAGGACGCCGCGGAGGGGATGCGCGCCTTCGGCGAGAAGCGGCAGCCGGTGTTCCGCGGGGAGTAGCAGTAGCTACTCGCCCCACTTCTCGGCGAGGGCGCGGATCACCTTCAGGTTGCGGTTGGTCGCGACGCCCATGAGCTTCTCGACGCTGGCGTTGCTCAGCCTGGCCTCGTGGTAGTTGGCGCCGAGCAGGAGGTGCACGGCCCGCCCGCCGACCCGCGCCGACTCCGCGCCCCGGCCGGCGGCCTCGATCTTCTCGATCATCTCGGCTGTGGGTTCGTCCTTGAGCAGCGACACGTAGTGGACACCGTCATGCGTCTTCGCGAACTCCGTGGCCTCCTCGGCGATGGCCGTGACCTCGGCGGGCGTGAACGCGATGGTCGGCACCTCGAAGCCGCGGTCCTCGAGGAACGCCTGCTCCAGCGCCTGCTCGACCTTGACTCGCGAACGCATCCGCGTGGTCACCCGGAGGTTGCCGGTGTTGATGTAGGTCTCGACGTCTGTGAACCCGGCCTTCTCCGCGGCCGCCTTGATCGCGTCCTTCGGGAACTTACGGGTTGCACCGAGGTTGATTGCCCGCAAGAAGGCGACGTACGTCGGCATGGGACCATCCTGCCCGACCCGCCGCGCCGGGGCGGAGTGACACCGACACGACCACCCCCACTATCGTCGGCAGGCATGAACCGTCGCGCCCTGACCGCCGTCCTCGCCGCCTCCACTCTCGGGCTCGCGCTCAGCGCGTGCGCCAACGACACCAAGAAGGTCACCACCGAGAGTGGCGTCCAGGTGGTGAAGGACGGCAAGCTCACCGTCTGCACCCACCTGCCCTACGAGCCGTTCCAGTACAACAAGGGCGGTGAGGTCGTGGGCTTCGACGTGGACCTGATGGACCTGGTGGCCGACGATCTCGGGCTGAAGCAGGACATCGTCAACACGCCGTTCGAGACGATCGAGACCGGCCAGGCGATGGCCACCGGCAAGTGCGACATCGCCGCCGCGGGCATGACCATCACCCCCGAGCGGGACAAGGTCATCGACTTCTCCGACCCCTACTTCGAGGCGACCCAGGCCCTGCTGGTCAAGAAGGGCGCAGGCTACGACTCCCTCGAGTCGCTCGACGGCAAGACGCTGGGCGTCCAGGTCGGCACCACCGGCGAGCAGTACGCCAACGACCACGCCCCCGAGGGGGTCGAGATCAAGGTGTTCGAGGACCTCGCCCTCCTGCTGGAGGCGGTCAAGAGCGGCAGCATCGACGCAGCCATCAACGACAACACCGTGCTCGTCGACTACTCCGAGCAGAACCCCGACACCGAGATGACCACCGAGTTCGAGACCGGCGAGCAGTACGGCTTCGGCGTCGCCCAGGGCGAGAACGCCGACCTGATCGATGCCGTCAACAAGGCCTTCCAGAAAGCCCACGACGACGGCACCTACGACAAGCTCTTCGAGAAGTACTTCCCGACCCTCGAGAAGCCCACCTCCCTCGGCTGAGACCGGGACTGACAGGAGCCCGCCATGGGCATGAGCCCGCGCAAGCGTGCCCGGATCTCGCGGGGCGTGCAGTACGCCGTCCTCGCACTGATCGTGGTCGCGGTCGTCCTCGCCACGGACTGGACCAAGGTCAAGGACGGCTTCTTCAACCCGGACATCGCCCGGGCCATGTTCCCCGACGTCATCATCGTGGCCCTGAAGAACACCATCATCTACACGGCCTGCGGCTTCACGTTCGGCCTGGGGCTCGGGTTGGTGCTCGGGCTGATGCGCCTGTCCTCGGTCGGTCCCTACCGGTGGATGGCGACCCTGTTCATCGAGTTCTTCCGCGGGGTGCCGGCCCTGGTCGTCTTCCTCGCCCTGAGTGTCGGCGTCCCGACCGCATTTCCTGGCTACACGGTGCCGGGCGACGTCCTCGGCATCGCCACCCTGGCCCTGGGCATGGTTGGCGGTGCCTACATGGCCGAGACCATCCGGGCCGGGATCCAGGCGGTGCCGAAGGGCCAGACGGAGGCGGCCCGCTCGCTGGGCATGTCGGGATCGCGGGCGATGATCTCGATCGTCATCCCACAGGCGTTCCGGATCATCCTGCCGCCCCTGACCAACGAGCTGATCCTGCTCACCAAGGACTCCTCGCTGGTCTACCTCCTCGGCTACACCGCCTCGACGGTGGAGCTCACCTCGTTCGGCCGGCAGACGCTCAACCAGGAGAAGAACATGACGCCCATCGTCGTGATCTCGTTGTGCTACCTGTTGATCACGGTGCCGCTGTCGCTTGTCGTACGACGCATGGAAGCCCGGGCCGGGAGGGCCCGCTGATGACCACGCCGCAGCGACACACCCGCACCGACGCAGCGATCGACGTGATCGAGCTGCACAAGTACTTCGGCGACAACGAGGTGCTCAAGGGCATCGACTTCCACGTGGACAACGGCCAGGTGGTGTGCGTGATCGGGCCGTCGGGTTCGGGCAAGTCGACCCTGCTGCGGTGCGTCAACCTCCTCGAGCAACCGACCTCCGGACGGATCTTCATCGAGGGCGACGAGATCACCGACCCCGACGTCGACGTCGACGCCATCCGCAGCCGCATCGGCATGGTCTTCCAGCAGTTCAACCTGTTCCCGCACCTGACTGTCCTGCGCAACCTCACCATCGCCCAGCAGCGGGTCAAGAAGCGCAAGAAGGAGGAGGCCGTCGAGGTCGCCCGCCGAAACCTGGCCAAGGTGGGCCTCTCCGAGAAGGAGGGCGCCTACCCCGCCCACCTGTCCGGTGGACAGCAGCAGCGGGCCGCGATCGCCCGGGCGCTGTCGATGGATCCCGACATGATGATGTTCGACGAGCCCACGAGCGCCCTTGACCCCGAGCTGGTCGGTGACGTGCTCGGCGTGATGAAGGATCTCGCCTCGGAGGGGATGACGATGATGGTCGTCACCCACGAGATCGGCTTCGCCCGGGAGGTCGGCGACAAGCTGGTCTTCATGGACGGCGGGGTGATCGTCGAGGAGGGCGACCCGCGCGAGGTCCTCGGCGACCCGCAGCACGAGCGGACCCAGGCGTTCCTGTCCAAGGTGCTCTGAGCCGCCTGCTCTCAGGCCTGCGGCATCAGCAGCGACCGATGCCAGAGCCGTCGCTGGTGACGCGGGATCAGGCCGAGCCCGTCGAGGTAGCCGGTGACCCGCTCCCCCATCCACGCCATGGTCTGCTGGTAGTGCGGGTTCGCCAACGCCGCCTTGCGTGCGGCCATCGGGTCCAGGTCGACGGTCGCATAGATCGCGGGGTTCACCAGTCCTCGGGCCACCATGAACGACGTCTGGCCGAGCATCATCTGGTGCCACGCGAGACGGGCCCGGTCGAGCCTGGGCAGCATCTGCTCCACCTGGTCGCGGGCGAAGGTCATGTGCCGGGCCTCCTCAAGGACGTGGATCCGGCTCACCATCCGCACCAGAGGCTGGACCCGCTCGTCCCCGATCACCTCGCGCTGCCAGCGGTCGAGGATCTCCTCGGCGACCAGGATGGAGGCGTACGCCGAGACTCCGACGCCCACGGTCTTCATCAGCCGGCCCAGGCGGCGCAGGCGCGGAGCCGGCCCGTACGCCGGCGCACCACAACGATCGATGGCCTTGCCGAACATCAGCGAGTGCCGGCACTCGTCGGCGACCTCGGTCAGGGCATAGTGCATCCGCTGGGAGCGAGGGTCCTCGTCGTAGAGGTCGCGCACCATCATCTGCATCAGGATCAGCTCGAACCACACCCCGACGCTCGAGATGCTCGCGACCTCGTGCTTCGAGAGCTCGATCCGCTGCTCCTCGGACAACCGGTCCCACATCGCGGTGCCGAAGAGCGACATCCGCTCCGGCTGCATGAACCACAACCCGTCGACCAGGGGCGCCTGCCAGTCGATGTCGACGACCGGGTCGTAGGAGTGGCGGGCACTCGACCGCAACAGCCGGTCGGAGACGGGGTCGGCCGGCGGGTTGGTGACTGTCATGGCGTTCCTCTTTATACGTAACCCGAAGTAACATCTATTTGCTACAGTGACCGACATGCCTTCGAAGGTCAAGGGCGACGGCCGTACGACGCGCTGGGACGCCCATCGCGACCAGCGCCGCGCCGAGCTGGTGCAGGCCGCCGTCCGCGCCATCGACCAGCACGGCCCCGACGTCACGATCGCCGACATCGCGGCCGAGGCCGGGGTGAGCAAGCCTGTCCTCTACCGCTACTTCACCGACAAGGACCAGCTGCACGCCGCCGTCGGGCGATGGGGTGCCGATGAGGTCCTCGCCGGGATGCTGCCCGCGCTGCGGGGCGAGGCGCCGGTGCAGCAGCGGGTCGCGAGCGCCGTCGACGCCTACCTCACGACCCTCGAGCAGCACCCTCAGGTCTTCCTGCTCCTGGTGCGGCACCGGGGCTCGGACCCGCTCGCCGACGGCAAGGCCGCGATCGCCGCGGCGTTCAGCCGGTTCCTCGGCGACACGCTCCGGGAGCTCAACGTGGATGCCGCCGGCGCGGAGCCCTGGGCCGAGGGCCTGCTCGGGCTCGGGCTCGCGACCGGCGAGTGGTGGCTCGAACGCCAGACCATGAGCAGGGCGGCGGTCGGCGGCTACCTGACCGCGTTCGTCTGGCACGCCCTCGAAGGGGCCGCCACCGAGCTCGGCGTACCCCTGTCCTCCCTCGACCGCCCGGCAACCGAGGGTGCCGGGGCACCCACCCCCATCCGTGGACGAAAGCCGTCATGAAGCACGAGCCCGGCGAGCACTTCTCCGGACCCGCCGAGATCCGGGTCGGGGAGGCCACCGTCGAGGTCGAGGTCGACCTACGGGGCGGCTTCCAGCCGATCGACGGCCGTTTCCACTGGTACGGCCGGCTCGGCGGCGACCACCGTCTGGCGTCCGGCGACCGGGTGACCATCCGGACTCACCACGGCAGCGCCGGCGGCCGGCTCTCCGACGTCGACCCGTGGGGCCGGCTCAGGATCGCCGGAACCGGCCAGCCGCCGTTCTGAGTCAGCGGACGCGCACCACGTTGGTGCGGGCGACCTTGTCGTGAATGGCCTGCTTCTTGCCGTCCCACAGCGGCCACAAGTGGTCGAGCAACCAGTAGATCCCGAGGAGCGATCCGACAACCGGGACCACACCCAGGATCGAGTAGCCCGACTGGGCCGCCCATCGCAGCAGCACCGACCAGAGAGGCAGGGGACCTGGCCGCTCACGCAGCCGTACCCGCAACCCGAGCAGCAACTTGCCCGGGGTCGCCTGGACGGTCATCAGGAAGCCCACCTGGTAGACGAAGCCGACGGCCAGGTAGATGAGGGCGATGGTCAGCATGGGGCCGACGATCGACTCCTGAAAGGCGGTCATGGTTGCCTCCGAGGTCTGTCGTCCGGCCTCGGCGTCCCGGATGACCTGGTCGAAGAAGGCCCGGTAGGCGTCGTACACGTCGCCCAGCCATGGCGAGGCCAAGAGACCTCCGACGACCGTCACGACGATCCCGTCCAGCAGGTAGGCCCACACCCGTTGCCACCACCCGGCGAGGAACTGGCCGTCGGGGGTCGCCGGGTACGTCGGCGCGCCGTACGCGTCTGGTGCGTACGCGCCTCCGGCAGGTCCGGCACCGGCGTACGCCGGCTCCATGGCCTGCTCCTTGGCCCGCGCATGCTCGGTCCAGTGGCGGCCGTCCCAGTAGCGCAGCAGCGGCGGCTCCCCGGGATGGCTCGGCCACGGGTCTGGGTACCAACCTGGCCTCTTGCTCATCCGGGGAGTGTGTCAGGACGACCCGGCGCCCGAGGGGATTTTCGAAATTTCTTCAAGAGCCGCTAGGCCGGCGCCAGCCACTCCGCTGCGGCGTCCACGACGGCCGCGGTGAGGTCGTCCATCAGGGCCGACCCCAGCCTCCAGTGCTGCCAGAAGAGCGGCACGTCGACGTGGCGACCGGGCGCGATCTCGACCAGCTTTCCGGCCGCCACGTCGTCGCGGGCCTGGGCATCGACCAGCATGCCCCAGCCCATCCCGCGGCGGACGGCCTCGTCGTAGTCGCGCACCGCAGGGACGTAGGTGGCCGGTGGGGTGAGGTGGCGCCGCGCGAGCTTGCGGAGGAAGCCACGCTGGAGCACGTCGGCGCGGTCGAAGTCGATCAGGGGCGCGCGAGCCAGCGCCGCGGCGGTGGGTCCGTCGGGCAGGTAGCGCTCGACGTACGCCGGGGTTGCCAGCCCGAGGTAGCGCATCGTACCCAGCCGCACCACCCGGCAGCCGGGCACCGGCTGGGGCACCGAGGTGACCGCGGCCATCACGTCGCCGTGCCGCAGCCGCTGCGCGGAGACGGTCTCGTCGATCCGGAGCAGCTCGAAGGTGACCCGGTGCCTCTCCTGGACCGCCACCATCGCATCCAGCATCCAGGTCGCCATCGTGTCGGCGTTGACGGCGAGCGGGATCTCGGCCCACGGGGCCTCGTCTCCGAGACCGGCCTCGCCAGCCTCTCCGCCGACCAGCTCGGCCACCGCCTCGCGCTCGAGCAGGTCGACCTGGGCGGCGAGCCGGACCAGCACGTGGCCGGCGGGGGTCGGCTCGATCGGCTTGGTGCGGTGCAGCAGCACCCGCCCGACCCGCCTCTCGAGCGCCTTGACCCGCTGGCTGACCGCGGACGGCGTCACGTGGAGCTCACGGGCCGCGGCATCGAAGGTGCCCGCGCGCACGCTCGCGGCGAGAGTACGCAGAGCCACGGGATCGAGCCCGGCGTCCGGGGGCGATGAGGCGGTGTCCATCACATTAGCCATTCTAATGCTTCGTAAGAATCATTCGCTGGAGTGTGGCCCCCACGCCGCCTACCGTGGTCGGCATGGTCAACGTCGTTCTCAGCGGCCTGCTCACCGGGTTCGCGCTCATCGTCGCCATCGGGGCGCAGAACGCCTTCGTGCTGCGCCAGGGCATCCGCGGCGAGCACATCGGCGCGGTGATCCTCACCTGCCTGCTCTGCGACGTCGTCGGGATCGCTGCCGGCGTCGCGGGACTGGGCGCGGTGCTCTCCCGCTGGCCTGTCGTGGTTCCGGTCGCCACGATCGGCGGCGGGATCTACCTGCTGGCCTTCGGCGCCCACGCGGCGTTCCGGGCGTGGCGGCCCGAGTCGCTGGAGGCGGGCGAGCACACCCCCATGTCACTTCGTGCGGCGGTACTGATGGCGCTCGCGATGGCCTGGCTCAACCCGCACTTCTACCTCGACACGATGCTGATGCTCGGGACGGTCGCCAACGCCTTCGGCGACGCGCGCTGGTGGTTCTTCGCCGGGACGCTGAGCGCCAGCACGATCTGGTTCGTGGGCCTCGGCCTGGGTGCGCGCGCGCTCCGCGGCTTCTTCGCCCGCCCGGCCGCCTGGCGCGCCCTGGACTCCGTGATCGCCCTGTTCATGGGCGGTCTGGGCGTGGGTCTGCTGGCGACGGCCTAGCCGCGGTTCAGAGGTTGCCGCGGGCGTCCTGCTCGCGCTCGATCGCCTCGAACAGCGCCTTGAAGTTGCCTTTGCCGAAGCCCAGCGAGCCGTGCCGCTCGATGAACTCGTAGAACACGGTGGGCCGGTCCCCCATGGGCTTGGTGAAGATCTGGAGCAGGTAGCCGTCCTCGTCGCGGTCGACCAGGATCTTGCGCTTCTTCAGCTCCTCGATCGGCACCCGCACCTCGCCGATCCGCGCCCGCAGCTCGGGGTCGTCGTAGTAGGAGTCGGGGGTGTCGAGGAACTCGATGCCGTTGTCGCGCAGGATGTCGACCGAGCGCAGGATGTCGCCGGTGGCCAGCGCGATGTGCTGGCATCCCGCGCCGTCGTAGAACTCTAGGTACTCATCGATCTGTGACTTCTTCTTCGCCACGGCGGGCTCGTTGAGCGGGAACTTCACCCGGTGGTTGCCGCTGGCCACCACCTTGGACATCAGCGCCGAGTAGTCGGTGGCGATGTCGTCGCCGATGAACTCCGCCATGTTCGTGAAGCCGAGCACCTTGTTGTAGAAAGTGACCCATTCGTCCATCCGGCCGAGCTCGACGTTGCCCACGCAGTGGTCGATGGCCTGGAACAGCCGCTTCGGGTGGCCCTCGCGCCGGCTCACGGTGGTCGAGCGGGCGACGTAGCCGGGGAGGTAGGGACCGTCGTACTTCGACCGGTCGATCAGGGTGTGCCGGGTCTCGCCGTAGGTGGCGATCGCGGCCATCCGCACGGTGCCGTTGTCGTCGGAGACGTCGTGCGGCTCGTCGAGGACCTTGGCTCCCATCGCGCGAGCGTGTTCGATGCACTTGTCGACGTCGGGCACCTCCAGCGCCAGGTCGACCACGCCGTCGCCGTGCTTGCGGTGGTGGTCGAGGACCGGGCTGTCGGGGGTGACGCCGCCGGTGAACACGAACCGGGCCGAGCCGGACCGCAGGACGTAGGACTTGGCGTCGCGGTGCCCGGTCTCCGGCCCGCGGTAGGCCTCGAGGTCCATGCCCAGCGCGAGCTGGTAGAACGCCGCGGTCTGGCTGGCGTTGCCGACCACGAAGCCGACCGAGTCCATCGCGGTCACCGGGAACGGGTCGCTGCTCGGGTCGTAGTCGACCAGCCCGACCAGCTGCTTGAGCTGCTCGAGGGTCAGGTCGGCCTTGAGCTCGTCGGCGGTCAGTGCACCGCCGGTCGACTGGACGGAATCAGAAGCGGTCGAGGTCATGCCCTCAGCCTGTCGAGGTGCGGCAAGATGTGCAACAGTACGTCGAAATGCTGGTCAACCTGTTCAGTTCAGGAGCGCACATGGACGACCTCGACGGCAGATTGATCGATCTGTTCGTGCACCAGCCGCGGATCGGGGTGCTCGAGGCGTCGCGTCGGCTGGGTGTCGCCCGCGGCACGGTGCAGGCCCGGCTCGACAAGCTCACCCACCAGGGCGTGATCACCGGCTGGGGCCCGGAGCTGTCGTCAGAGGCCCTGGGCTACCCGGTGACGGCGTTCCTGACCCTGGAGATCCGACAGGGTGCCGGCCACGAGTCGGTGGCCCAGCACCTGGCGCAGATCCCCGAGGTGCTGGAGGCGTTCACGATCACCGGCGCCGGCGACATGTGGTGCCGGGTCGTGGCCCGCTCCAACAACGACCTGCAGCGGGTCATCGACGCGGTCCTGGCCAGCCCGGGGATCGTCCGGTCATCGACCGTGATCGCCCTGGCCACCCAGGTGCCCTACCGGATCCTCCCTCTGGCAACGGCCCGTAGCGAGCCCCGCTCAGGCGGGGATCCCTACGCTTAGTGACCGTTGCAACGCACCCGAAGTGCAGGTTTCCCCGCCCAGGCGGGGATCCATGCGGCTCAGCTGGACGCGAGCGCGCGGGCCACCTCGTCGGCGGCGGCCGCCACCTGGGGCCCCAGCGCGTCGACGTCGAGCTCGCCGAGGGTGACGATGCCGACGCTGGCGTCGAGGCCCTCGACCCCGTGCACCGGCGCGGCCAGGCCGCTGGCACCGGTCTGCAGCTCACCGGAGGTGACGGCGTACGGCGCGGCGTCGGGCTCCCGTCCGAGCAGGATGGCCTTGCCGGCCGCCCCCCTGCGGAGCTGGTGGCGTGAGCCGACCCGGTAGGCGACGTGGAAGTCGGTCCACGAGGGTTCGACCACGGCCAACGCCAGCGCCTCGTCGCCGTCGGCGACCGTGAGGTGCGCGGTGCAGCCGACCTCCTCGGCGAGGGTCCGCAGGATCGGGATCGCGAGGTCGCGCAGCACGGGCTGCACCCCGGAGGCCAGCTGGAGGACGCCGAGGCCGATGTGGACCCGACCGCGGCCGTCCCGACGGATCAGGGCGTGCTGCTCGAGGGTGCTGACCAGGCGGTAGACGACCGTGCGGTTGATGTCGAGACGCGTCGAGATCTCGGTGACGGTCAGGCCGCCCGGGGTGGACGCCAGGACGGACAGCACGCGCAGGCCCCGGTCAAGAGTCTGAGCCGTCTCCGTGGCCATTGGTCGAGTTTAGGACGAGTCCGTCCAGGCGCACCTCGGTCAGGACGACTTCCGGGCCGCCCACTCCCGGATCCGGTCGATCCGGGCCTGGAGCTGCTCCGCGCCGGCGATCGCCGCGGCCGGGCCGCCACACTCCCGGCGGAGGGCCCCGTGGGTGACGCCGTGCGGCTGGCCGGTGCGATGATGCCACGCGGCGACCAGCCCGTTCAGCTCCCGGCGCAGGGTGGCCAGCTGCTCATAGGTCGAGACCTGGCCCACCGTGTCCGGCTCGGGTCCCGTCGGGCGGCGGCGGGCGCGCTCGGACTGGCGGTGGTGCAGCAGCTCGCGGACCTGGTCGGGCTCGAGAAGACCGGGGATTCCGAGGAAGTCCATCTCCTCGTCGGAGCCGACGTGCACGTCGCCCTCGTGACCGAATTCCCCGCCGTCGTAGAGCACCCGGTCGAAGCGGGCCTCGGAGCCGATCGCCTCGAAGGACCCGTCGAGCTCGTCGCCGGCCGGCTCCCGGGCCTCGGCGGCCGCGAGCAGGTCTCGCTCGGCGGCGAAGATGTCGTCCTCGTCGGTGATCCGCCGGCCGAGCACGTGGTCGCGCTCGAGCTCCAGCTCCGAGGCGTGGCCCAGCAGTGACGCCACCGACGGCAGGAACACCGAGGCGGTCTCGCCGCGTGCCCGAGCCCGGACGAAGCGCCCGACGGCCTGGGCGAAGAACAGCGGGGTCGAGGTCGTGGTGGCGTAGACGCCGACCGCGAGGCGGGGTACGTCGACCCCCTCGGACACCATCCGGACCGCGACCATCCAGCGGTCGTCGCTGTCGGTGAACGCCACGATCTTCGACGAGGCCGCCTTCTCGTCGGAGAGCACCACGGTCGGCGACTCGCCGGTGATCTTGCGCAGCAGCTTCGCGTAGGCGCGCGCCGACTCCTGGTCGCTGGCGATCACGAGCCCACCCGCATCCGGGACGTGTCGCCGTACCTCGGAGAGCCGTCGGTCGGCAGCCGCGAGCACGGACGGGATCCATGACCCCTCCGGGTCGAGCGCGGTCCGCAGTGCCTGCGCCGCGAGGTCCTTGGTCAGCGGCTCACCGAGCCGGGCAGCCACTTCGTCGCCGGCACGGGTGCGCCACTCCATCTCTCCGGAGTAGGCGAGGAACAGCACCGGGCGGACGACGTGGTCGGCCAGGGCATGGCCGTAGCCGTAGGTGTAGTCGGCCACCGACCGGGAGACGCCGGCACCGGCGCCCGGGTCCGGCGCGTAGCTGACGAACGGGATCGGGTTGACGTCGGAGCGGAACGGCGTTCCGGTGAGCGACAGTCGTCGGCTGGCGGGCTCGAAAGCCTCACGTATGCCCTCACCCCACGACAGCGCGTCGCCGGCGTGGTGGATCTCGTCGAGGATCACCAGGGTCTTGAACCTCTCGGTCCGGATCCGCAGGGCCAGCGGGTTGGCCGCCACTCCGGCGTAGGTGACGGCGATGCCGACGTAGTCCTGCGAGGTCTTGCCCTTGCCTGCCGCGTAGGTCGGGTCGATCGGGATTCCGGCGCGGGCCGCGGCCTCCGCCCACTGGCGCTTGAGGTGCTCGGTCGGGGCGACCACGGTGATCCGGTCCACGAGGCGACGGCCCAGGAGCTCGGCGGCGACCGAGAGCGCGAACGTCGTCTTGCCCGCTCCCGGGGTCGCCACGGTGAGGAAGTCGCGCGGGGAGCGGGCGAAGTACTCGTTCATCGCCGCGGTCTGCCACGCGCGTAGTGACGGCGCCGTCCCCCAAGCCGCCCGGTCGGGCCAGGCTGGTGAAAGAGGGACGGCAGGCTCGAAAGTGGGCCGCCCGGTCACTCCCCGGAGTCCCCTCCGTCGTCGCCGGGCTTGAGGCCCTTCCAGATCTCCTCGCACTCCGGGCAGACGGGGAACCGCTCCGGCGCCCGGCTCGGTACCCACACCTTGCCGCACAGGGCAACGACGGGCGTGCCCATCACCATGGCCTCGGTCAGCTTGTCCTTCTCCACGTAGTGGGAGAAACGCTCGTGGTCACCCTCGTCGGTCGGGACGGTGCGCCGATCCTCCACGGTGTCGGTACTGGTGCCGAAGCCGAGGGTGCCCATGGGGCCATGGTAGGTGAGGCCTCGCTTCCGGTTCGCTTTCGGCTCTCCGGGTTTCGATCCCGGGCCGCCATCCGGTTCGCTTTCGGCTCACCAGGTTTTCGGTGCGCCCGT
>JBJMIQ010000225.1:0-2648 GCA_045806805.1 Nocardioides sp.
CCTCGTCGCGCACCCTCTCCATCGTCTCCTGGTCCTTGCCCTCGGCGTTGTGCCGCAGCAGCGGCTCGGGGGTGGACGGGCGCACGTTGAACCACCACTCGTCGGTCGCGACGGTGAGTCCGTCGAGGTGGTCGATCGTGACGCCGTCGCCGCCGGCGTACGCCGCCTCGATCTCGGCCGCCACTCCGGCGGCGTCCTCGACGGTGGAGTTGATCTCGCCGCTCAGCACGTACCTCTCGTAGTCGGCCCCCAGCGCCGACATCGGCCGGTCGTCCTCCGCCAGTGCCGCCAGCGTGTGCAGGGCGGCCAGCATCCCCGAGTCGGCGCGCCAGAAGTCGCGGAAGTAGAAGTGCGCGCTGTGCTCGCCGCCGAAGATCGCGTCGGTCTCGGCCATGGTGGCCTTGATGTAGGAGTGCCCGACGCGGGTGCGTACCGGCGTGCCGCCGAGCTCCCGGGCGATCTCGGGGACCGCCCGGCTGGTGATCAGGTTGTGGATCACCGTCGCGCCCGGCTCCTTGGCGAGCTCGCGACTCGCGATCAGCCCGGTGAGGGCGGACGGCGAGACGGCGACGCCGCGCTCGTCGACCAGGAAGCAGCGGTCGGCGTCGCCGTCGAAGGCCAGCCCCAGGTCGGCGCCCTCGCGGACCACCCGCTCCTGGAGGTCGCGCAGGTTGGCCGGCTCGATCGGGTTCGCCTCGTGGTGGGGGAAGGTGCCGTCGAGCTCGAAGTACATCGGCACCAGCTCGACCTGGTCCTCCCCCAGCCGCTCGAAGACCGCCGGGGCGGTGAGGCCGGCCATGCCGTTGCCCGCGTCGACCACCACCTTCAGCCGACGGCCCCTCACGGGGGCCAGCGACACGAGGTGAGCGGCGTACGCCTCGAGGACGTCGCGTTCGGCGACGGTGCCGGGCGTGGAAGCGTTCGGGGTCTCTCCTGCGGCCACGGCGTCGCGGATCTCCGCCAGGCCGGTGTCCATGCCGACCGGTTGGGCGTGGGCGCGGCAGAGCTTGATGCCGTTGTACTGCGCGGGGTTGTGGCTGGCGGTGAACATCGCCCCGGGGTGGCCGAGGTGGCCGGAGGCGAAGTACAGCTGGTCGGTGGCCGCCAGTCCGATCAGGACCACGTCGGCGCCGGCCGCGGCCGCACCCTCGGCGAAGGCCCCGGCCAGATCGGGCGAGCTCGGCCGCATGTCGTGCCCGACGACCACCGTGCGGGCGTCGACCACCCGCACGAACGCACCGCCGACGCTCCGCGCCAGGGACGCGTCGATCTGGTCTGGGACGGTGCCGCGCACGTCGTAGGCCTTGAAGATCGCCTCGAGAGTCGGCGAATCGCGTGGTTCGGCCATGGCCGGAGCCTAGCGTCGCGCGGGACCGGTCGTGGGGTCAGTCGGAGGTGAGCACGCGAAGGTGCCCGCGACGGGTGACCTCGCGACCGGTCTCGGCCGACGGTCCGGGGAGGGTGGCCACGCTCGGGCGCGCCGCCTCGCGAACCGCGTCCGCCAGGGCCAGGAGGTCGTCGCTGGTGGGCCCCTGGGCGGCCGGGTCCGGGGCCAGACGCAGCACCTCCCAGCCGCGCGGAGCCGAGAGTCGCTCGCTGTGGGCGTCGCAGAGGTCGTAGGCGTGGGGCTCGGCATAGGTCGCCAACGGACCGAGCACCGCCGTCTGGTCGGCGTACACGTAGGTCAACGTCGTGGTGGCGTTGCGACCGCACGCGGTGCGCGAACAGCGGCGGGCAGGACTCACGGCGCCGACGGTACCGGTCGTCCCGTGCCTCGCCGTTTAGGCTCGCGGCTGTGGAGGAGCCAGGGCAGCACGTCCGACGCCGGGACCGCCGCGGACGGGGCATGAGGGGACCCGGGCTCCTCCCCGGCTCCGTCGGCCGGCCGGGACGACGTACACCTCGGGAGCGCTTCGACGACCTCGTCCTCGACATCGTCACCGACATCGACCGCCGCTGGCAGGACCGTCTCGGACTGGTCGAGTACGCCGTCGAGGACGCGCCCCAGATCCCCGACGACTGGAGCTCGGGTACCGTCCCGCTCTCCTCACTGGTGCGCGGCAGCGGCGCCACGCCGACCCGGCTCGTCCTGTTCCGGCGGCCCATCGAGCACCGGTGCGAGTCCCGCTCGGATCTCGAGGCGATGGTGCTGGCGGTGGTGGTCGAACAGGTGGCTGAGCTGTTGGGCATCGATCCCGAGGTGGTCGATCCGCGGTACACGCCGCCCGAGGAGTAGGGCGTTCTCACAGGCTGCTCCGTCCGGCCTTCGGCCGGACGGGCCGCGGTACGTGGTTCCCGTCTGCTTCGGTTGCGTCGCCGCTCAACGTCGGTTTTTCGCTTCCGGATGGGTTGTGCTCGCCGTTCTTTTGGTTGCGGTGGATAACCCTAATTTCCGCGGTCGGAGTGTCGGTGGTCGGTGATTGAGTTGGGTCATGGAAGCCACCACCGCCCCCGCCGCCGGTCTGGGGGATCTGGACTCCCCGCGCCAGGTGTTGGCGTTCGCTCGAGAGCAGCGGACCGTGGCGGACCGCGCAGAGGCCCTGTTGATGCAGTCCGCGGTGGCCTGGGCCGATCAGCATCCGGCGGAGTCGCTGGAAGCAGCCGAGGTGTTCCGGTCCTCTGGCTACTGGGGTGGGTTCGGCGACACC
>JBJMIQ010000226.1:0-4342 GCA_045806805.1 Nocardioides sp.
GACCTTGAGCTTCAAGGGCATCGACAACCCTGCCTACTACCGCCTGGTCGAGGACGAGCCGCAGTACTACATGGACTACACCGGCACGGGCAACTCCCTCAACGTGCGCCATCCCCACTCGCTGCAGCTGATCATGGACTCGCTGCGCTACTGGGTGACCGAGATGCACGTCGACGGGTTCCGCTTCGACCTCGCCTCGACCTTGGCCCGGGAGTTCTACGACGTCGACCGGCTGGCCACCTTCTTCGAGCTCGTGCAACAAGATCCCGTGGTCAGCCAGGTGAAGCTGATCGCCGAGCCGTGGGACGTCGGCCCGGGCGGCTACCAGGTGGGCGGCTTCCCGCCTCAGTGGACGGAGTGGAACGGCGCCTACCGCGACACGGTCCGGGACTTCTGGCGGGGCGAGCCCTCCCTGGGCGAGTTCGCGAGCCGGATCGCGGGCTCCTCGGACCTCTATGAGCAATCGGGCCGCCGCCCGTTCGCGAGCATCAACTTCGTCACGGCCCACGACGGCTTCACGCTGCGCGACCTCGTGTCCTACAACGAGAAGCACAACGAGGCCAACGGCGAGGACAACAACGACGGCGAGAGCCACAACCGGTCCTGGAACCACGGCGTCGAAGGGCCGACCGACGACCCCGAGATCCTCGAGGCCCGTGCCCGGGAGCAACGCAACTTCCTGGCCACCCTTCTGCTCAGCCAGGGCGTGCCGATGATCCTGCACGGTGACGAGATGGGCCGCACCCAGCAGGGCAACAACAACACCTATGCGCAGGACAGCGAGCTCAGCTGGGTGCACTGGGACCAGGCCGACCGGCCGTTGGTCGAGTTCACCGCGGCCCTGGTGCGTCTGCGCCACGAACACCCCACGTTCCGCCGCAAGCGCTTCTTCACCGGGACCACGGCGCGCACCCGCGGCTCGGGGGACCAGGCGGATCGCCTCAACGACATCGTCTGGCTGCACCCCGAGGGCCGGGCGATGGAGGGCGCTGACTGGGAGAACGGCTCGCAGACGATCGGGATGTACCTCAACGGGCACGGCATCGCCGGCCAGGACGACCGTGGCGGCATCATCACCGACGACCACTTCCTGCTGTACTTCAACGCCGGCGACCACATCGAGGTGACCCTCCCACCGGAGGAGTACGCCGACGCGTGGGACGTCGTGGTCGACACCGGTGGCGCCCCGGACGGCGCCGAGACCTGCAAGGCCGGTGCCCCGATCCGGCTGGAGTCGCGAAGCGTGGTGGTGCTCCGGGAGCACGAGGTGGCCGCGGAGGAGCCTGACCACTCCGTCGCCGCCTCGCTCGCGGCGCAGGTCGCGAACCGCTGACGGAGGGCATCGTGCGTACCCCGGTCAGCACCTACCGCCTGCAGATCACCGCCGACTTCGACCTGTTCGAAGCAGCCCGGCGGCTGCCCTACCTGCACGACCTCGGAGTCGACTGGGTCTACCTCTCGCCGCTGCTCGCCGCCGAGCCCGGTAGCGCACACGGCTACGACGTGGTGGCCCACGACCGGATCGATCCCGCCCGCGGCGGCGAGGAGGGACTGGCCGCGCTGTCGAAGGAGGCCCGCCGGCTGGGCATGGGCGTGCTCGTCGACATCGTCCCCAACCACGTCGGGGTCGCGACGCCGGCCGAGAACGCATGGTGGTGGGACCTCCTCGAGTACGGCCGGGACTCCGTCCACGCCGTTGCGTTCGATGTCGACTGGGTCGCCGGCGACGGGAAGCTCCGGATCCCCGTGGTCGGCGACGACGACGAGGGCGCCATCCACGTGGCCGACGGCGAGGTCCGCTACCACGAGATGCGGTTCCCGCTCGCGCGCGGCACTACCTCCCCCGACCAGCAGCACTACCAGCTGGTCAACTGGCGGGTCGCCGACCACGGGTTGAACTACCGCCGGTTCTTCGCCGTCAACACCCTGGCGGCGATCCGGGTGGAGGACCGCGACGTGTTCGACGCCTCCCACGTCGAGATCAGGCGCTGGTTCGACGAGGAGCTCGTGGACGGCCTCCGCGTCGACCACCCCGACGGCCTGCGCGAGCCCGGCCGCTACCTCGACGACCTGGCCGGGATCACCGGCGGCGCCTACGTGCTGGTCGAGAAGATCCTCCACCCCGGCGAGGTCCTGCCGCCGTCCTGGGCCACCGCCGGCACCACCGGATACGACGCACTGGCCCTCCTCGACCGGGTGCTCACTGATCCAGCGGCGCGTGAGCCGCTCGACCTCCTGGAGACGCGGCTCCGTCGGTCCACGGTCGACTGGGAGCAGATGGTGCACGACTCCAAGCGGATGGTCGCCGACGGCATCCTCGGCTCGGAGGTCCGGCGGATCGTGCGGGAGCTGGAGCCGGTGGAGCAGCCAGTCGACGCCGTCATCGACGCCGTCGCCGAGCTGCTCGCCTGCTTCCCGGTCTACCGCTCCTACCTGCCCGAGGGTCGGACCCACCTCGACCGGGCTTTCTCGCTGGCGCGCCAGCACCGCCCCGACCTGGCCGACGCCCTCGACGCGCTCCAGCCCCATCTGTCGGATCCGGAGTCGCCCCCGGCCCTGCGGTTCCAGCAGACCAGCGGGATGGTGATGGCCAAGGGCGTCGAGGACTCTGCGTTCTACCGCTGGTCCCGGCTCACCTCGCTCAACGAGGTCGGGGCGGACCCGAGCATCTTCTCGGTCACGCCCGAGGAGTTCCACGAGCAGATGGCGACACGGCAGGCCGAGTGGCCGGCGGCGATGACCACGCTCTCGACGCACGACACCAAGCGGGGTGAGGACGTCCGCGCACGGATCACCGCGTTGGCGGAGATGCCCGAGCGCTGGATGCATGCGCTGGCCCGGTTGCTCGAGCTGGCCCCGCTGCCCGACCCAGGCTTCGGCAGCCTGTTGTGGCAGGCGGCCGTCGGCGCCTGGCCGATCTCCCGCGAGCGGTTGCATGCCTACGCGGAGAAGGCGATGCGCGAGGCGGGCGACCGCACGACGTGGACCTCGCCGGACGTGGCGTACGAGGACGCCGTGCACGCGGCGGTCGACGCGGCGTACGACGACCCGCGCGTGGTGGAGGTGATCGACGCCCTGCTCGCGGACCTCGTCGGCCCGGGGTGGAGCAACGCGCTCGCCGCCAAGCTGGTCGCCCTGACCATGCCCGGCGTGCCCGACGTCTATCAGGGCAGCGAGCTGTGGGAGCAGAGCCTGGTCGACCCCGACAACCGGCGGTTCGTCGACTTCGAAGCCCGGGCCACCCTGGTCGGCTCGCTGGACGGTGCCGCGGTGTCCCTGACCGATCGACCCGACGACCCCGGGACCGCCAAGCTCGCCGTCACCCGGGCCGCGCTGACCCTTCGCCGAGACCGCCCCGGCCTGTTCACCACCTACACCCCGGTCGCCGTGTCAGGCCCGGCGGCCCACCACGCCCTCGCCTTCGACCGGGGCGGCGCGGTCACGCTGGCCACCCGGCTCCCGGCTGGCCTGGCGGATGGGGGTGGGTGGGCAACCACCGTCGTGAAGATCCCGGCTGGACGCTGGCGCGACGTGGTCACGGGCGCGGTGCTGACGAGCTCGGCCGACGGATTGCCTGTCTCCGAGGCGCTGCGCTCGCTGCCGGTCGCCCTGCTGGTGAAGGAGGACCCCACATGACGCGCGGACCTTTCGACGTGTGGGCGCCGCGTCCGCGGCGGGTGCGGTTGGTGTGCGGGGACAACGCCGGCGGCGCCGTCCTCGAGATGGAGCGCGGCGAGGACGGCTGGTGGACGCCCGCCGAACCGCTTCCGGCGTCCGCCGACCATCCCTACGTCGACTACGGCTACCTCCTGGACGAGGACCCGGAACCCCGGTCCGACCCACGTTCACGTCGACAGCCCGGCGGGGTGCACGAGCTTTCGCGTTGGGACCGGACGACGTACGACTGGAGCGACGACGCGTGGACCGGCCGCCAGCTGGCCGGCTCGTTGATCTACGAGCTGCACATCGGCACCTTCACTCCCGAAGGCACCCTCGACTCGGCGATCGACCGGCTCGACCATCTGGTCGACCTCGGCGTCGACTTCGTCGAGGTGATGCCGGTCAACGCCTTCAACGGCACCCACAACTGGGGCTACGACGGCGTGCTGTGGTTCGCGGTCCACGAGCCGTACGGCGGCCCGGAGGGCTACCCGCGCTTCGTCGACGGCTGCCACGCCGCGGGCCTCGGGGTCGTGCAGGACGTCGTCTACAACCACCTCGGCCCGTCTGGGAACTACCTGCCGGAGTTCGGTCCCTACCTGAAGCAGGGTGCGAACACCTGGGGCGACTTCCTCAACCTCGACGGTCCCGGCTCGGTGGAGGTCCGGCGCTACATCCTCGA
>JBJMIQ010000227.1:0-16367 GCA_045806805.1 Nocardioides sp.
CGGGACCATCTTCCTGGCGGCCCAGAAGACCGCACTGACCGCGCCCGCCGCCGGATCGCACCTGAACGACCCGCTCGTGATCGACCTCGTGGGCTACGGGTCGACCAACACCTACGAGGTCGCGCCGACCGCCGCGCTGTCGACGACCACGTCCGCGGCGCGCCCAGCGAGCGGGGCCGACACCGACAGCAACGCGGCGGACTTCACGATCGGCGCGCCGACGCCGACGCCCGGCAGCGGCGGCTCCGGTTCGGCCTGTCCCGGGGGTGCGATGGTGATCGCCGAGATCCAGGGCACGACCGACACCAGCCCGTGCGCGGGTCAGGCGGTGAGCACCGAGGGCGTCGTCACCGCGGCGTACCCGGACGGTGGCTTCAACGGCTTCTACCTGCAGACCGCCGGCACGGGTGGCGACCTCGACCTCGGCACGCACGAGAAGTCCGACGGGATCTTCGTGTTCTCCTCCGCCGGCGCGGACCTCGTGCACGTCGGCGACCACGTGCGCGTGTCGGGCAGCGTGTCGGAGTTCTTCGGGCTCACCGAGCTCGCCGCCTCCGCCAGCGGTGTGACCGTGCTCGACACTCCCGCCGAGGCGGTGAAGCCGGCAACCGTGGCGTTGCCGGGCTCCGCCGCGCAGCGCGAGTCGCTCGAGGGCATGCTGGTCTCCCTGCAGGGGCCGTTCACGGTGGGCGACAACTACTCGCTGAACCAGTACGCCGAGATCGGGCTCGCCTCGGGCACCCGACCGCTCTGGCAGCCGACCGAGGTCGCCGACCCGCACGACCGCGCGGCGATCGCCGCGGTCGTGGCCGACAACGCCGCCCGCAAGGTCACCCTCGATGACGGTTCGAGCACCAACTACTTCACGACCGGCAAGAACAGTGCGCTGCCCTGGCTCACCCAGGACCACGAGATCCGGGTCGGTGCGCCGGCCACCTTCACCGCCCCGATGGTGCTCGACTACCGCAACTCGCTGTGGAAGCTCCAGCCGACGTCGCAGCTCACCGGATCGGGCGAGCCGCCGGTCTCCTTCGGGCACACCCGCACCGACGGCCCGGACCCGGTCGGCGGTGACGTGCAGATCGCGTCGTTCAACGTGCTCAACTACTTCCCGACGACCGGCGCGGACTGGGTGTCCTCGGGCGGATCGTGCACCTTCTACGACGACCGCGCCGGCAACCACGTCACCGTGAACGACTGCGGTCCGAGCGGACCACGCGGCGCCGCCGACGCGACGAACCTCGCGCGGCAGCAGGACAAGATCGTCCGCGCGATCAACGGCCTCGGCGCCGACGTCGTCTCCCTCGAGGAGATCGAGAACTCAGCGAAGTTCGGCAAGCCGCGTGACGCCGCGGTCAGCACGCTCGTCGACGCGCTCAACGCCGCCGCCGGCGCGGACACGTGGGCCTTCGTGCCGACGCCCGCCGACATCGGCGACCAGGCGGCCGAGGACGTCATCCGCACCGCGTTCGTCTACCGAACCGCGGTCGTCGAGCCCATCGGTGCCTCCGTCGTCGACGACGCCCCGGAGTTCGACATCGCCCGCGACCCGCTGGCGCAGGCGTTCGAGCCGGTCGGGCGGACCAGCACGTCGCGGTTCGTGGTGATCGTGAACCACTTCAAGTCCAAGGGCTCCGGCCCGGACGACGGCACCGGCCAGGGCAACTCGAACCCGCAACGGATCGCGCAGGCCCGGCAGCTGGTCACCTTCGCCGACCAGATGAAGGTGCACTTCGGCACGAGCCGGCTCTTCCTCTCCGGCGACTTCAACGCCTACACCAAGGAGGATCCGATCACCGTGCTCCGCGACGCGGGCTACACCGACATCGGCAGCGCGCAGCATCCCGACGAGCACACCTACCTGTTCGACGGCGTGGTCGGCTCGCTCGACCACGTGCTCGCGAACGACGCCGCGCTCGGCACGGTCACCGGCGCGCACGTGTGGAACATCAACTCCGTCGAGCCGGTCGCCCTGGAGTACAGCCGGTTCAACTACAACCTCACCGACTTCTTCGAGGCCAGCCCGTACCGCGCGTCCGACCACGACCCGCTCCTGGTCGGCGTGGACACCAGCGGGCCGGCGGTCGCCACGACCGCCACCGCCGAGGTGAGCCCGAGTCCCGTGCCGGTGGCGAAGAAGGACACTGAGGTCGCGGTCGTCACCGTGCAGGTCACGTCACCGGACGACGTCGTCGACGGCGGCACGGTCGAGGTGTACGACGGCGCCACCCTGGTCGGCACCGCCACGGTGTCGGGCACGGGCGGCGCGACGGTGACCCTGCCGGCGTACCGGAAGAAGGGCACGCACACCCTGACGGTGCGCTACCTCGGCACGCAGCAGTTCGAGGCCTCGGAGACGGTGGTGAGCTTCGAGGTGAGCAACAAGTAGCGGAGTCACTGGTTTCACTGGTTTCACAACTTCGGTTGTGAATCTGGTGCTTCCCGAATGCAATCGCAGTCGGGAAGCACGGGTTTCACAACTGAGGTTGTGAAACCGGCGGCCTACCGTGACCCCGTGCGCCGACTGGTCCTCCTCCTCGCGGTGATCCTCGTGAACCTGCCGGCCGTCCACCAGGCGTGGACGGACCACCGGATCGCCGCCGACGGGCGCGACGTCGAGGCGACCGTCCTCGACGCACGCACGATCAACGGCCGCCACCTCGTCGACTACCGGTTGCCGGACGACCTCGACCCTGGCCGGAACACGTTCTCCGCGCGGGTCGACGACGCGGCGTACGAGCTCGCCCGGGAGAGCGACCGCCTCGCGGTCCGGGTGATCCCCGGGCGACCCGGGGCGAACCGGCCCGACGGCGAGGTGTCGAGCCCGCTCCTGGTCGTGGCCGCGGTCGGTGCCGACGCGATCCTGCTCGTGATCGGCGGCCTCTGGCTGTATCGCCGCCGACGGCCCGCGGACGCAGCCGGCTGAGACGGCCGCCGAGCCTTTACAAGTCACCGGGTCTTGTCAAATCGGTTTACATTCCCTACCGTCTTGTCAAGTGGCTCGCGCAGCGGCGGGCACACCGGCACGAAGGAGTGAGACCGATGGCGACGGACAGCATCGCGAATTCGACGGTCCCCGCGGGTTCGACCGCGCAGTGGCGCGACAGCAAGCGCTACCTGTGGCTGATCGGCCTGGTGGTGCCGAGCCTCGCGTTCGTCGCGGCCACGGCGTACATCGTCACCGGCTGGGGTGCGTGGCTCTGGATCGGGCCGATCATCATCCTCGGTGTCGTGCCGGCCATCGACCTGGTCGCCGGACTGGACAGGTCCAACCCGCCGGACGACGTCATCGAGCAGCTCGAGCGCGACAGGTACTACCGCTGGATCACCTTCCTCTTCCTGCCGATCCAGTACGCCGGGTTCGTCGGCGCCTTCGCCGTCCTCGCCGGCGAGAACCCCGCCGGCTGGCTGGTCAACCTGCTCGGCCTGCACGACTGGGCCAGCGGCCTGCCGTTCGCCGGCCGGCTGTTGGCCGACGACCTCGGCTTGACCGTCGTCGACAAGGTCGGCCTGGCGATCTCGATCGGCGCCATCGGTGGGATCGGCATCAACACCGCGCACGAGCTCGGCCACAAGAAGGAGAGCCACGAGCGCTGGCTCTCCAAGATCGCGCTGGCCCAGAGCTTCTACGGACACTTCTACATCGAGCACAACCGTGGCCACCACGTCCGCGTCGCCACACCCGAGGATCCCGCCAGCGCCCGGATGGGGGAGAACTTCTACCAGTTCTGGCCACGCACGGTCTGGGGGTCACTGAAGTCAGCCTGGCGGCTCGAGAAGCGCCGGATCGCCCGCCGGGGCAAGCACCCGTTCCGGATCGGCAACGACGTCCTCAACGCGTGGCTGATGTCCGCCGTGCTGTGGGGCGGCCTGATCGCCTGGCTGGGCGTCGGGATCACGCCCTACCTCCTGATCCAGGCGGTCGTCGGGTTCTCGCTGCTCGAGGTCGTCAACTACATGGAGCACTACGGCATGCTGCGGCAGAAGGTCGGTTCGGGAGATCGCCAGCGCTACGAGCGCGTCGACCCCAGCCACAGCTGGAACTCCAACAACGTCGCGACCAACGTGCTCCTCTACCACCTGCAGCGGCACAGCGACCACCACGCCAACCCCACCCGTCGCTACCAGTCCCTGCGCGACTTCGAGGAGTCGCCCGTGCTGCCCACCGGGTACGCCGGCATGATCGTGCTCGCCATCGTGCCCGCCGTCTGGCGCCGCGTGATGGACCCCCGGGTGCTCGCCCACTTCGACGGTGACCTCACGCGGGCCAACCTCAGCCCGCGCAAGCGGGAAAGGCTCCTGAGGCAGTACGCCCAGCCGGTGGTTGAGGAGGTCGCGCACCGACCATCTCGAAGCCCCGGAACCGGGGAGCCGATCGAAACCGACGAAGTGCTGGCGGCCCGGTGTCCCGGGTGCGGCTACACCTACGACGTCGAGAGCGGCGACGAGCACGAGGGCTTCGCCGCCGGCACCGGCTGGGCCGAGGTCCCCGACGACTGGTGCTGCCCGGACTGCGGCGTACGCGAGAAGTCGGACTTCGTGCCGGTCGCGAGGGTGGCCTCGTGACGAGGATCGTGGTCGACCGCGGCCTCTGTGAGGGTCTCGAGGGCTGAGGCCCTCGGCACTAGGATCCCGGGAGGTGGGGGTGCCCCCACAGCTCGCCACGGTGGGGGATGCGATGCCGAAGCTCCGGAGATCCCGGACCACAGCAACTCTGATGGGAGCCCTGCTGGCAGCGGGATGCTCGGGCGAAGCTCGCACGGCTGGGGACCCCTCGGCGTCGACGCCGGCAACCCAGTCCCCATCGGGCACGACTGCCTCATCACCCACGTCGTCCACCTCACCCACACCGAGCCGATCCTCGGGCGGGGGATCGAACTGTCTCTTCACCGTCGCCCAGGTGTCACGCGTCATCGCGGGGGCGTGGGAGCGCGATCCAGGCGGTGAGGACCCCTGCGTATACAGCAGCGACCTCGGAGGGGTCATCGGGACCGGCACCATTGACGACGACATGGAGATCGGTCTCCGCGCCTTGCGAGAGAACTGTGTGCCTGGCGTGAAGACGATCGCCCTCGCCGGTGGCGAATTTGTATGCGTTCAGCGACTAGGTTCGGGTGACTCAGTCGTGGGGACTCTCGCCGCCCGCGGCCACAGGTGGATGGTGGTGATCAATCCGGAATCAGCGCGCCCGCACGAGCCGGAGTTCTCAGCCATGGTGTCGCTGGTGCGCGCCGCGCCCAAGTAGCTGTGCCACCCGTCTCCCTAGACTTGGGCGCATGACTGCGGCCGTCTCCACCACGCTGCGGCAGCGGATCGTCGCCGCGGCCGTCGAGCTCACCACGGCTTCCGGTTGGGCGCACGTGACGATGGCGCGCCTGGCCGAGCGGGTGGGGGTGAGCCGGCAGACGGTCTACAACGAGATCGGCACCAAGCCCGCGCTCGCCGAAGCGATGATCCTCGCCGAGCTCGAGCGGTTCCTCGCGGCCGTCGAGTCCGCCTTCGACCGGCATCCCGACGACCTGCCCGAGGCGATCCGCGCCGCCGCGGGCGGAGTGCTCGAGCTGGCCCACGACAACCGCCTGCTGCACGCGGTGGTCTCGGCCACCCACGGCGCCGACACCGAGCTGCTCCCGCTCCTGACCACGCATGCGGAGTCACTGCTCGCGGCCGCGAAGGTGGTCGTGGCCGACCGGGTGACGCCGTACGACGTGCCGCTGGACCCCGACCACCTCGACGCGGCCATCGACATGGTTGTCCGCGTGGTGCTCAGCCATGTGATGCAGCCGTCCGGCACCCCGGACCAGACCGCCACCGACATCGCCTGGATCGCCGCCCGCGTCCTGCGCTGAGCCGCGGCCTAGGCTCGGAGGTGTGAGTAGTCCGGCACCAACGGAAATCCGGATGGGAACGCCCACCGGCCGGGCGATCGTGGCCGCCGCGACCCTGGGCACCGGGATGACGCTCCTCGACACGACCGTGGTCAACGTCGCCCTGCGCACCATCGGCCGGGATCTCGGGGCGACCCTGTCCGATCTGCAGTGGATCACCAACGGCTACCTCCTTTCCCTGGCCTCGCTGATCCTGTTCGGCGGATGGCTCGGCGACAGGTTCGGGCGACGACGCGTGTTCGTGCTCGGGACCGTCGCCTTCGCGGCCGCGTCGCTGCTGTGCGGCCTCGCCCCGACCGCGGGGGTGCTGATCGCCGCACGGATCCTGCAAGGAGCCGGAGCCGCCCTGCTCACCCCCGGGAGCCTGGCCATGATGCAGGGGGCGTTCCGGCCCGCCGACCGGCCCAAGGCCATCGGTGCCTGGTCCGGGCTCGCCGCCATCGCGGCCGCGGTCGGCCCCTTCGTGGGCGGGATCCTGGTCGAGTACGCCTCGTGGCGGTGGATCTTCCTGATCAACCTGCCCCTGGCGGCGCTCACGATCTGGATCGCGGTGCGCTCGGTTCCCGAGAGCCAGAACCGCGCGGGCTGCGGCCGGGCCGACGTCGCCGGCCCGGTGCTGGCCTCGCTCGCGCTGGCCGGGATCACCTACGGCCTCATCCAGTTCGGCGATGCCCTGGCACCGGCGGCCCTCGTGGTGGGCCTCGCGGCGTCGGTGGCGTTCCTCGTCGCGGAGTCGCGCCATCCGAACCCCATGCTGCCCATGTCCCTGTTCGGCAGCCGCACCTTCAGCTCGGCCAACGTCATGACGCTCCTGGTCTACGCCGCGCTCGGCGCCGTGATGTTCTTCGTCGTCCTCCAGCTGCAGACCGTCAGCGGATACGGCGCACTCGCTGCTGGTGTCTCCCTGCTCCCGATCACGATCTGCATGGTCTTCCTGGCGTCCCGGGGCGGCGCCCTCGGTGCCCGGATCGGGCCCCGGCTCCCGATGACCCTCGGCCCGATCGTGATGGGCGCCGGCACCATGCTGCTGCTGTCGATCGGCGACGACGTCGACTACTGGCGCGACGTGCTGCCTGGGGTCACCGTGTTCGGCCTGGGCCTGGCGCTCATGGTCGCACCCCTCACGGCCACGGTGCTGGCCGCGGCGCCAACCCGGAATGCCGGAGTCGCCAGTGGCGTCAGCAACGCGGTCGCCCGAATCGGTTCTCTCCTCGCTGTCGCGGTGCTGCCGGTGGCCGTTGGGCTCTCCGGCGTCGACTACGCCGATCCAGTGGCCTTCGACGCGGGTTACCGGATGGCGATGATCGCCTGCGCCGGCATCCTGGTGGTCGGTGGGCTGGTGTCGTGGCTCACGATCCGCAACGACGTACTGGCCGCACCTGCGTAGGTTGGTCCGCATGCGGATCGGCGTGCATCTGGTGAAGTTCGACTTCGAGGGCGGTCCGGCCGCCATCGGGCCGACGGTGGCAGCGTTCGGGGCCGCGGCCGAGGAGGCCGGCCTCGACAACCTGTCGCTGATGGACCACTACCTGCAGCTGGAGTTCATGGGACCACCGGACGGCCAGATGCTCGAGGGCTACACGACATTGGGCTTCCTGGCCGCCCACACCTCGACGGTCGACCTGCAGCTCCTGGTCACCGGCGTCACCTACCGGCATCCCGGACTGCTGGCCAAGATCGTCACCACGCTCGACGTGCTGTCGGGGGGTCGCGCGGTGCTGGGTCTCGGCGCGGCGTGGTACGAGCAGGAGCACCGGGCCCTCGGGGTGCCCTTCCCGCCGGTGGCGGAACGGTTCGAGCGGCTGGAGGAGACCCTGCAGGTCGTGCACCGGATGTTCGACGGCGACCGGACGCCGTACGACGGGAAGCACTACCGGCTCGACGGTCCGGTGAACTCCCCGGCCCCGGTGCGGCGACCACCGATCATGATCGGCGGAGGCGGGGAGCGGAAGACGCTGCGCCTGGTCGCGAGGTACGCCGACGCCTGCAACCTCTTCGCCAACGCCGATGGCGGGCCGGCCGCCGTCCGCCAGAAGCTCGACGTCCTGCGCCGCCACTGCGAGGCCGAGGGCACCGACTACGACGCGATCGCCAAGACCATCCTCTGGTCGGGACCGCTGGACCCCTCCGACGACGGCTTCGTCGAGCACATGCGTGGCTTCGCCGAGATCGGGGTCTCCGAGGTTCACGTGATGCATCTCGGCGACGACCCCGTCGGGTTCGTTCGGCAGCTCGGAGCCTCCGTGGTCCCCGGCGTCCACGATCTCTGAGTCCCGCGGTCTGGACCGCGGTTTCGGGACGACCGGGCCACCCATTGCGGATCCCGCCTAGGCTTGGCCCGTGGGAGGGTCACCGGTGCTGCGTGTCCTCGCGGCCGCCGTCGTGCTGGCCGCGGTGTCCGCCTGCGGTCCCGATGACGAGTCCTCCACCGCGTCCGACAGCCCGTCGACGTCTGAGCAGGCGTCGTCCACGCCTGCTGCGGACCCGACCAAGGACGCCAAGACGTCGCAGGCGCCGGCACCCGCGGATCCCGATCTCGCCGTGGATCCCCCGGGCCCGTTGGAGGCCGCGGTCCAGCCCGCTGACGTCTTGATCTTCAACCAGAAGCCGCTGAGCGAGTCACTGATCAAGCGGATCCGCGGGCTCAAGAACGTTGCCGCGATGGAGACGTTCGGCCTGGGCAACGTGGTGATCGAGAACCGCGCGCTCAACGTCGCCGCCGTCGACCCCGGCAGCTTCCGCCGGTTCGCTCCCGACCCGATCCCACAGCTCCAGGCGGTCTGGAATCGGGTGGCCGGTGGAGAGATCTCGATCACGCCGGCGCTCGGCAAGCGGTTCCAGAACAAGGACGGCGAGATCGCGCTGGGCTCCGAGGACGACGCGCCCTCGATCCACATCGGCGCCTACGTGCCGCAGACGATCCGGATCGACGCGGTCGTCAACGAGAAGTGGGCCGACAAGCTGGACATGGAGCTCGGCAACGCCGTGCTCATCTCGACCGGCGGAAAGTCGCCGGAGTCGATCCGCAAGCCGCTGCAGAAGATCGTCGGCCACCAGGCCTCGATCCAGAACCTCGATGTCGCTGCCCGGCTCGGTCTCGACCCGGACGCCGCCCAGACCGCCGTCCTGACCTCCGGCTCCGCCGCCGACGTGGTCGGCACCTTCAACTACACCGTGATCGGCGGCGGCCGGATCGCACCCGACCCGGCGTGGGTCGCCTCGCACATCACCACCGAGGTGATGCCGATCATCGGCCCGATGACCTGCAACCGCGCGATCTTCCCCCAGCTCCGGGCGGCGCTTGCCGAGGTGGTCAGCCGCGGCCTGGCAGGCGAGCTGCACCCCGACGAGTACGCCGGCTGCTACTACCCCCGGTTCATCGCCGGCACCACCACCCTGTCCAACCACTCCTTCGGACTGGCGATGGACTTCAACGTGCCGGGCAACCAGCGCGGCACCGCCGGCGAGATGAACCGCGACGTCGTGTCCATCTTCAAGAAGTGGGGATTCGCCTGGGGCGGTGACTGGAACTACACCGACCCCATGCACTTCGAGCTGAGCTCGATTGTCAACCCCGCCTAGCGCCCAGCGAGTCCCGTGGACCGGGGTCGGACGTCATCCCTAGGGTCCTTCCACGAGGCAAACAACGGTCCAACCAGCCGTGACAGCCCTCTCACGCGATGTCCGCCTTGCGAAAGGCCCCGGATCCGACCCTGACCAAGCCCCGGACAGCCCGCTCCCGTAGTTTCGCGGACATGCGCGCCGTACAGGTCACCACTCCCACCGGCCCCGACGGAGTCCAGGTCCTCGAGGTCGACGATCCGGCGCCCGCTGCCGACGAAGTCCTGGTCGAGGTGCACCGCGTCGGCGTCTCGTTTCCAGATCTCCTGCTGAGCAAGGGTGAGTACCAGCTCAAGCCCGATCCGCCGTTCACCCTGGGGGTCGACTTCGCAGGCACTGTCGTGTCCGGCCCTGAGGGTTACCACGTGGGTGAGCGAGTCGCGGGGGTGTTGCCGTACGGCGGTGCCGCCGAGCTGGTCGTGGCCCCACCGATGTCGGTCTTCACGCTGCCCGAGCAGCTGTCCTTCGACGCCGGCGCCGCGCTGCCGATGAACTACCTCACCGCCCAGTTCGCCCTCTCCGTGCGCGGCCAGCTCCGCGAGGGTGAGACCGTCCTGGTGCACGGCGCGGCGGGCGGGGTCGGCACCGCGACCATCCAGGTCGCCAAGGGACTCGGCGCCCGCACGATCGCGGTGGTCAGCACCGAGGAGAAGGCCGGCCTGGCCCGCCGGGCCGGAGCCGACGACACGGTGATGGTCGACGGCTTCAAGGACGCCGTGCTCGGGCTCACCGACGGAGAGGGCGTGGACATCGTCCTCGACGTCGTCGGCGGCGACGTCTTCACCGACTCGCTCCGCACGCTGGCGGCGCAGGGGCGACTCCTGGTGGTCGGCTTCGCCGGTGGGCAGGGCATCCCCGAGGTCCGCGTCAACCGGCTGCTCCTCAACAACGTGGACGTCCGCGGTGTCGGCTGGGGTGCCTACGCCATGGTCCGGCCCGGGTACATGCACGAGCAGTGGGACGCGTTGCTGCCGCTGATCGAGGGCGGGGCGATCGACCCGCCGATCGGCACGACGTACGACCTCGAGGACTTCGGCCGTGCGCTGTCGGACATGGACCAGCGGCGCACCCTCGGCAAGTCCGTGGTCCGCGTCCGCGACTGATCGGCCAGATATTTCCTCTTGCCCGCAAGCGACCTGCGGTTAGGGTCATGACGTGACGATCCTCGACGACGCCCGCCCGGGCATGGACCCCGAGACCCGACCCCAGGACGACCTGTTCGGCCACGTCAACGGACGCTGGCTCCAGGAGGCGGAGATCCCCTCCGACCGCTCCAGCTGGGGCGCGTTCGTGAAGCTCGCCGACGACGCGGAGCAGCACGTGCGCGAGATCATCGAAGGGCTCGCCGAACGGGTCTCCGCGGACGGAGACGGGGTCGACGAGGACGCGCGCAAGATCGGTGCCCTCTACGCCTCGTTCATGGACGAGGACCGGATCAACAAGCTCGGTCTGCGCCCCGTGCAGCCGCTGCTCGACGCGGTCGACCACCTGCGCGACGTCCGCGACCTCGCGGCCTTCCTCGGGGAGTTCGAGCGGGTCGGCGGCCACGGGCTGTTCGGTTCCTACGTCAACACCGACGACCGTGACTCCGACCGCTACGTGCTCAACATCTTCCAGGGCGGGCTGGGCCTGCCGGACGAGTCCTACTACCGCGACGAGAAGTTCGCGGAGGTCCGCGACAAGTACGTCGCCTACCTCGAGAAGCTGCTCGGTCTGGCCGGGCACGACGATCCCGCCGGTGCGGCTGCGACCATCCTCGACATCGACACCCGGCTCGCCGCCGGCCACTGGGAGCGGGCCGAGACCCGCGATGTCCAGAAGACCTACAACCTGAAGACCGCCGCGGAGCTCCAGCAGCTGTGCCCGGCCTTCGACTGGCACGCCTACGTCACCAACCTCGGTGGCGCCGACATCGACGCCGACGCCGTGATCGCGGAGACCCTGGTCCGCCAGCCGTCCTACCTCGAGCACCTCTCCACGGTGCTCGACGAGGTGCCGATCGAGCAGTGGCGCGAGTGGCTGCGCAGCCACGTGCTGCGCGCGGCCTCGCCGTACCTGTCGGACGAGTTCGTCGAAGTCAACTTCGACTTCTACGGCCGCACCCTCAACGGAACCCCCGAGCTGAGGGCCCGCTGGAAGCGCGGCGTAGCGCTGGTCGAGGGTTCCATCGGCGAGGCCGTCGGGCGGGAGTACGTCGCCCGCCACTTCCCGCCCTCGTCGAAGGCCCAGATGGACGAGCTGGTCGCCAACCTCCTCGAGGCCTACCGGCAGTCGATCACCGACCTGGACTGGATGGGCGAGGAGACCAAGCGACGGGCGTTCGAGAAGCTCGACACCTTCCGTCCCAAGATCGGCTACCCGGAGAAGTTCCGCGACTACTCCGCCCTGCGGGTCAGCTCCGACGACCTGCTCGGCAACGTTGCCGCGGCGGCGTCATTCGAGACCGACCGCCAGCTGCGCAAGATCGGCTCGCCCGTGGACCGCGACGAGTGGTTCATGCTGCCCCAGACCGTCAACGCCTACTACAACCCCGGGACCAACGAGATCTGCTTCCCGGCCGGGATCCTGCAGAAGCCGTTCTTCTCCCCCGACGCCCATCCTGCCGAGAACTACGGCGGTATCGGCGCGGTGATCGGCCACGAGATCGGGCACGGGTTCGACGACCAGGGCGCGCAGTACGACGGCGCCGGCAACCTCAACGACTGGTGGACGCCCGACGACAAGGCGGCGTTCGAGGTGAAGTCGAAGTCGCTGATCGAGCAGTACAACGGCTTCGCCCCCCGCGAGCTGCCCGACGAGCACGTCAACGGCGCGCTCACCGTCGGGGAGAACATCGGCGACCTCGGCGGCCTGACCATCGGCCACAAGGCCTACCTGATCTCGCAGGGCGGCGAGGCCGACCTCGAGTCCCGTCGGATGTTGTTCCTGAACTGGGGCTACTGCTGGCGCACGAAGCGGCGCAAGGAACAGGAGCTGCAGTACCTCACCATCGATCCCCACAGTCCGCCGGAGTTCCGCGCCAACATCGTGCGCAACCTCGACGAGTTCCACGAGGTCTTCGAGACCGGTGAAGGCGACGGGCTGTGGCTGGACCCCGCGGAGCGCGTGCGGATCTGGTGAAGATTCACCGGTTCGCCTGCGGACCGGTCTAGCCCGTGTCTACCCTCCAGCGTGCTCCGTTTCCTGAAGGCTCTGCTGGGTGTCCTGCTCGCCTGCCTCCTCGTCGCGTCCTGCGACGCTGCCGTCGGGTCGGGCCAGGCGACAGACGGGCCACGTAAGCAGCGCCGGACGAAGGTCGACGGCAAGCAGGGCGCGGTGGTGCACCTGAGGCACCGGGCGCCCTCCCGCGAGCCTGCGCACGCGCAGCCGACGGCGGCGCCCCGACCTCAACCACGCCCGGCGCCGCGGACGTTTCTCGTGACCCGGGTCGTCGACGGCGACACCCTCGAGCTCGGCAACGGGGAGACCGTGCGGCTGGTCGGGATCGACACCCCGGAAGTGGGGCAGTGCGGCTACGACCGGGCGTCCGTGGCGCTCGGACACCTGGTGACCGGCCGACAGGTCCGGCTCACCATCTCTGACGAGAACCGAGACCGCTACGGCCGCCTGCTGCGGTACGTCGACGTGGGCGGGATCGATGCCGGGCTGCGGCAGATCCGGAGCGGGCTGGCGATCGCGCGGTACGACTCCCGGGACGGCTACGGCTTTCACCCGCGCGAGCCGCGCTACATCGCGGCCGACAAAGCGACCCGCAACCTCGGTTGTCCCGAGCCCGCCCCGACGCCCCAGCCCCTCGCTGGCGGGGGAGGTGCCTGCGCGCCGGGCTACTCGCCGTGCCTGCCGCCGTACCCTCCCGACGTTGACTGTGCCGACGTCAACGGCCCGGTGACCGTCACCGGCTCCGACCCACACGGCCTGGACGCGGACCACGACGGCGTGGCCTGCGAGTAGACAGCGTGGCTTTGGCGCCGTAGTAATCTTGATTACATGATTACAGACGAGGCTCAGGAGCGGGTGCGTGGCTGGTTCACCGGCCGCCTCCCCCAGGAGTGGCAGGCCGAACCTGCCCGGATCACGATCGACCGTGAGGAGATCACGGTCCTGCTGACCATCCCCGACGTCGACCTCGGGAACGGCACGTCGTCCGACGCCGCGCTCGACGAGGCCCGGGCCGGTCGGGCATCGGCGTTCCGGGAGGAGACCCGCGGACAACGGATGGACGTCGCGAGCGAGGCCCAGCACCGGTTCGAGCGCAAGGTGTCCTGGGGCGTGATCGTGGGTGGCCGGGAGTCGCTCTGGACCCACGTGGCAGCCCCGGTGATGACACGGCTGCGCCAGCCGCAGCGGCTGGTGCTCGACACCCTGGTCGACGCCGGGGTCGCCCGGTCCCGCGCCGACGCGCTGGCGTGGTGCGTGCGGCTGGTCGGTCAGCACGAGGACGACTGGCTGGCCGAGCTGCGCGATGCCATGGGCCAGGTGGCCGAGGTGCGGGAGAAGGGTCCGGCCGCCTGAGGTCGATCAGCGGCGCATCCGGCGCCACAGGCGACGCGCCGCGCGAAACCGCCGCGGCGTCTCGTGCGCCTTGAGCCGCTGTCCCCGCGCCCACGATCTCCGTGCCAGGGCGGCGACCGCGATGGTGGCCGCGTCAAGGAGCTGGTCGGGGTCGACTTCGGTCCCGCCACCAGTCGGCGGCGACGACGTGGTGGCCGTGAGGTCGTTGAGGTCACCGACGACGGGGAAGCCGCCCGACTCGATCAGTCGGACCAGGGTCTGCGTCTCGCCTTTCGCCGCCTCGAGCACGGCGGCGCCCAGCTCGGGCCGGACGCGACCCCGCTTGGCCAGCTCCTGGGCGAGGAACTGCTTGATCTCGGACTGCTGGGCGGGGCTGGACAGCTTCACCGCGCTCTGCGCATTGACCCGGCGGACCAGCTCGGTGGTGACCAGGTCCATCGACAGGTTGACGCGGGTAGCCTCCAGGGTCTCCAGACGGGCGGGGTCGCCGCCGATCGCCTCGCAGAACCGTTCGAACAGCAGTTCCCGGGGCGCACTCGAGGGCGGCACGGTGACCACGTGGATCCGCTCTGCCGGCAAGGCCGCAGCCCACGCCTCCAGCGTGGACACCGCGCGGGTGATCTTCCGCAACCGGGCCGGATCCCGGGCGATGCGTTCCTGGAACTGCGTCCAGCTGGCCGTCCCGCCGTTCTTGATGCCCTCCTGCCAGCGCGCCGGAAGGACCGCCACCAGGTCGCGCAGGGTCAGCACCACGTGGACCTCGCAGCCGGCCAAGTCCTCGAGGACTCGCTGGACGTGCTCGTCCCGGAACAGCGAGTACCGCTCGCACGACATCACGACCTCGCCGGGAGCGCGAAGGACCGCGGCTCGCGTCCGGCTCCACGCGCCCTGGGGGACCTCGGTCGTCCGCAAGGACTTCCGACGCATCAGCTCATTGGCCGCGCGGTAGTGGGATCCCTGATCGCCGACGATCGTGATGCCCTGGGCGAGGAACGACTCCCGGTTGGCGTACAGAAGGCTCTGGAGGTACGTCGTGCCGGTCTTCAGCGGCCCCGGATGCAGGAAGACTCTTGGGGACACGGGCCACTCCTCTCCGCGGTGCCGCACTCTACCGTGGCGATCCGGACGGTACGGCCCGGCGTCGGCACCGGCTGGTAGACAGACCGGGTGACCGCGAACCCCTCTGACCGGGCCGAGACCCGCCGCCTCGCCGAGGTCCACCTGCGCGCCCTGGTCGGGCGCGAGGACGCGGCGTTGCGCGAGGACCAGTGGACGGCGATCGAGGCACTCGCCGTCGACCGCCGACGCGCCCTGGTCGTGCAGCGCACCGGGTGGGGCAAGTCGGCGGTCTACTTCGTCGCCACGGCGCTGCTGCGGGCCGCCGGCACGGGTCCGACCGTGATCGTCTCGCCGCTGCTGGCCCTGATGCGCAACCAGATCGCCGCCGCGGAGCGGGCCGGCATCCGCGCGGTGACCATCAACTCCACCAACATGGAGTCCTGGGAGCCGATCCACGACGCCATCCGGGCCGGTGATGTCGACGTCCTGCTGGTCAGCCCCGAGCGGCTCAACAACCCCGGCTTCCGCGACGAGGTGCTGCCCCGGCTGGCCGCGACCTGCGGGCTGCTCGTGGTCGACGAGGCGCACTGCATCTCCGACTGGGGCCACGACTTCCGGCCCGACTACCGCCGGATCCGCACCCTGCTGGCCGACCTGCCCGACGGCATCCCGGTCCTGGCCACGACCGCCACCGCCAACGCGCGGGTCACTGACGACGTCGCGGAACAGCTGGGCACCGATGTGCTGGTGCTGCGCGGCAGTCTCGACCGCGAGTCGCTGCGGCTGGGCGTGGTCCGGCTCAGGACCGCCGAGCAACGGCTGGCCTGGCTGGCCGACCACCTGGCCGAGCAGCCCGGCGTCGGCATCGTCTACTGCCTGACCGTCGCGGCCACCCAGGAGATCGCGGGCTATCTCCGCTCCCGCGGCCACCACGTCGCGGCCTACTCCGGCCAGACCGAGACCACCGAGCGCACCGCCCTCGAGGAGGACCTCGCCGCGGGCCGGATCAAGGCCCTGATCGCCACCAGCGCCCTGGGCATGGGGTTCGACGCGACGCTCGGCTTCGTGGTCAACATGGGGGCCCCGCAGTCGCCGGTCGCCTACTACCAGCAGGTCGGCCGGGCGGGCCGGGGCACGGACGACGCGACCGTGGTGCTGTTGCCGGCGATCGAGGACCGCGACATCTGGGCCTACTTCGCGTCGCTCGCGTTCCCGCGGGAGGAGCTGGTGCGCGAGACGCTGGCCGCCCTGGCCGAGTCGGGCGGCGTGATGAGCACGCCGGCGCTC